>JBNJDO010000107.1:0-6736 GCA_051744965.1 Thermodesulfobacteriota bacterium
TCTATTTTGGCTTGATACATGGCCTGGTCAGCAGCTTCCAGGATCTGGGCAGGCTGGATTTCCAGTCTTCCTTTGTAACAGACCATGCCAATGGAACAGGTGAAAGCGATCTGATCCGAAGTGCTTGATACCTGGAGTTTGAGCTTGCGCAACCTGTCCATGATTCTGTTTAGCATGTGCTTGGCCTGGATCAGGCCGGTACCAGGCAAGAGAAGTACAAACTCCTCTCCGCCTAGCCTGGCTGCCATGTCAGTCTTGCGGATGCTATTGCGAAGTAGTCTGCTCAGCTCTACCAGGGCTTGATCCCCTAAGCTGTGTCCGTATGTGTCATTTAGCTGTTTGAAGTCATCTATGTCCAAAAGGGCCAGGGAGAGAGGCTGCCCGTGCCGCCTGGAGCGCTCAGACTCCAGTTCAAGACTCTGCTCTAAGCTCCTTCTGTTGGCCAAGCCAGTCAAGGGGTCCAGTTGGCTGAGCCTGGCCAGGTTCTGGATTTTGTTTTGAATTTCCTGCAGGGCAGGGCTTAGGCTACCATTTAAAGGCATTGCGATCCAGGGGCTGAATTCCTGGTGCCAGTTGAAACGGTACCAGTCTTCCCAATCTAGATCCTGATAGGTCCTGAATACTGCTATGCCCTGTTTGGCTTCATGCCCTGTTTCCTGCTTTTGCTGACGCAGAATTGCCAGTCGCAGCTCCTCCAGCTCCTGCAAAAGGAGCTTTTGATCTGTGCGGGGCATATCTTCCTGGCTAGCTGTTTTTTTGGCCATGGAGGTAAATAAGATAGTTGCGGATATACTCGTCCAGATCTCCGTCCAGGACCTTGTCCACATTGCTGTCCTCAGTCCCGGTCCTGTGATCTTTGACCAGTCTGTAAGGCTGCAGGGTATAGGTGCGTATCTGACTGCCCCAGGCTATAGTGCTTTTCTGGGCATAGTTCAACTGTTTGTCCTTTTCTATCTTCTCTAGCTCCAAATCATAGAGCCTGGCCCTGAGTATCTTTAGTGCAGCATCCTTGTTCCTGTGTTGGGACTTTTCATTTTGACATTGGACTGTGATCCCGGTAGGTACGTGTGTAATGCGTACTGCAGAACTGGTCTTGTTCACTGATTGTCCCCCTGGGCCGCTGGAGCGAAAGACATCTATGCGCAGATCCTTCTCCTGAATATCTATTTCAATATCCTGGCCTACATCCGGGTAAACGTCCACAGAGGCAAAGGAGGTATGTCTGCGCCCTGAGGTGTCGTAAGGGGAAAGACGGATCAGTCTGTGAATGCCCTTTTCAGACTTGAGCAGGCCATAGGCATAGCTGCCCTCTATATTCAAGACTGCGCTTTTTAGCCCAGCCTCATCCCCGGGGAGGTAATCCAAAAGACTGACCTGATAATCATGGTTTTCCGCCCAGCGTTTGTACATGCGCAGCAGCATTTCCCCCCAGTCCTGGGCTTCGGTACCTCCTGCCCCAGGATGAATCTCCAATATGGCGTTGCTTTGGTCCTCCTCCGCGGAAAGCAGGGTTTTCAGCTCCACTTTGCGCAAGCGGGTCTGTAGCTCCTGCATCTGCTCCTGTGCTGCCTGGTAGAGCTCCTGATCCTGCTCTGCTTCTGCTAGCTCTAGCCATTCCCTCAGGCTGGAGCTGCTGTCCCTTAGCTGCTGTATGTCCTGCACCCAGTTGGAGAGTATGCTTTTTTCCTGCAGCAAGGGAGTGAACAACTCTGGATTATTCCAGACCTGAGTCTTGCTTAGTTCGTGCTCCAGCTCCTGCAGTCGGTTCTGCTTTTTCTCAAAGTCAAAGGCGCCTCCAAAAGGAGTCGAACTGTTGCAAGAGCTCGGTAGCATCCTTTTTTAGCTCTGCAAATTGTATTGTGTCTTGGCTCATGGTGAATTTTTCCGATATTGCTTAGTATTTATCTGTTTGAGCAGCTAGCCTGTATAGCCTTCCAGATGCTTTCAGGCTCAATGCTGCCTCTTTTGTCTGCTGTTTTGCAAGGCCAGCAGGGTCAAAAGAATAAGACAGATCCAGGCGCCTTTTTTAAATATTTCGAAGTACCTGGAAAAAAAGGTTCTTTTGTTGATGGTGGAGCTAGCGGCATTCAGAGTTTGGGCCTGGAAAAGATCAGAGGCAGTCTCTATTTGCCCCTGCGGAGAAATAACAGCGGATATTCCGGTGTTGGTGCCCCGCAAAACCCATCTTTTCTGCTCCAGGGCCCTTAGCACTGCCTGATGCAGGTGTTGTCTGGGCGCAGAAGTTCGACCGAACCAGGCATCATTGCTGATATTGAGCAGGATGTTTGCGCCCTGATGGACTCGTTTCTGTACCAGCTGCGGGAAGATAATTTCATAACAGATCAAGGGCCCCAGGGCAAGGTTATCGATTTGCAGGGGTTCGATCTTTCGGCCTGGGGAAAAGTCCCTGGCTCCGCTGACCAGCTTGGGCAGGGGCAGAATCTCCTTCAAGGGTACATATTCCCCAAAAGGCACCAGACGTTCCTTTTCGTAGTGCATAGCAATCTCGCCGTTGGGATGCAGTAGATAGGCTCGATTATAAAGCTCGTATTCTTCTTGATCCAAATATGTGTATCCTGGCGCTCCAGTGATCAGATAGATCTGCTCTTGTCTCACAAATTGCTGCACTGACTGCTGCAGCTCGGAATCCTCCTGCAGATAAAAGGGCATGGCGGTTTCAGGCCAGATCAGGATATCGGAATCCTGGGCCTGCAGGGCCTCTTGACTAAGCCTCTGGTAAGTATCCACTGTCTTTTTCTGGTATTCAGGTTCCCATTTCTGATCCTGGTCTATATTGCCCTGGATCAGGCTGACCCGCACCTGCTTGGAGTCTGGTGGAAAGTTTTCCGAGTATACAAGGCTGGTGCCGGCAATAAGCAGCAAAAGCAAGCTTGCGGCAAGTAAGGCCCATTTTTGCCGCAATCCAGCATGTATCCAGACCGAGAAGAGCACCAGGAGACCTGCGAAATAAAAGCTGCCCAAAAGGGGTAGCAGCTGCAGGCTCCAGGGCCAGGGGGCCAGGGCCTGAGTAAGACTCAACCAAGAAAATCCTGTGAGCAGGCTGGAGCGCAGGTATTCCAGACAGATCCAAACCAGGGCAGCAAACAGGCCCAGGCTGAACCAGGAGAGCCTGGATTGGGCCCAGTGGACAGCAAGGCAGAAAACCGCAGAGAACAGGCCTAGATAGGCTCCCAGGAGCAAAGGCACTGGCAGGGCCAGGACCAGTGGCAGGGAAGTGTAATCCTTGACCGGGAAGGCCACCCAGTACAGGCAGGCGCTGCAGACCAGTATTCCTGCCAACCAGCCCCTGCGGAATGCCTGGCCTGTTTTTAAGGAGCTGCGGGCCAAAAATACCAGTCCCAAGGGCCAGGCCAGGACCAGTGGGGGGAGCTGCAGCAAGGGATTGGCAAACCCCAGCCAGGTGCCCAGAAGTAGCAAGAAATAAGTCATGGCTCCGAGATTTCCGCTTGCTTACAGGCTGGAACTGGATAGACCACTATTCCGTGGATTTGCTTGTTATCCGCTTCCTTGACCTGGAAGGTTATCTCCCCGATCTGGAAGCTTTCCCCTCCCTGGGGTACTCGTCCGGCCTTTTCCGTGAGATAACCTCCAATAGTTTCCACATGTTCGGAATTTAGGTTGATGCTAAGCTCCTGGCGCAGGTCCTCCAGGGAAGTGCGTCCAGAGACCAGGCAGCTTTCATCACCCAGGACCATGATGTCCGCAGGCTTAGGGTTGTCGTACTCATCTTCAATCTCGCCCACGATCTCCTCCAGGACATCCTCAAAGGTGATCAGGCCTGCTGTGCCTCCGTATTCATCCACTGCAATGGCCAGATGGACCTTTTTGCTCTGGAATTCCAGAAGCATGCTCTTGACATTCTTGGTCTCTGGAATCAAAAGCGGCTCCCGCATCACCTCCTGCAGGGTGAGGCCCTCCCTTTCCGGGTTGAGCAGGACTTTTAAAAGATCCTTGGCGTGCACAATACCTACCATGTGATCCTTGTTCTCCCTGTAGACAGGGAGCCTGGAATGTCCACTATTAATAATCACCTGGGCCACATCCTGGATACTCAGATTCTCCTCCACACAGTCAATATCTGTGCGAGGGATCATGACTTCCATGACCTGCTTTTGGTCCAGGTAGAGCACGCTGTGCAGGATCCTGGCTACATCAGCAGCAAGCTCCTTGTTTTCCCTGGCCTCGGAAATGACTTTTTCCACTGGATTGTTTTCAGCCCTGCCGCTGAAGAAATTGCGGATCACCGACCATAATCTGGTTTCCGAGCTGTCTTCCACTCTTAATACTCCTTGCTGGATTTCAGAGCTTTAGCCTAATGGCTTAGGCTGTGTTTCAGCTAAGTCCCTTTTCCCTGAATATCTTCAAATGCTGCCTAAATACCCAATTGCCCAGCTCAGGCACTCCCGCTTCGGGATCCACTTTTTGCCAGCTAAGCCCAGGTTGTTTAGAATCTTGCTCTTTGCCATGAAATATAATCTGCAGGCCCAGCTCTAAATCCCTGCTTACCTGGTCCAGATAAAAGTTGCGCTTGCGGCAGACGAGACAAAAGCTGCTCTCCCCAGCTGAGTCAGGATTTTTAAGCTGCAGGAACAAATATAGGTCCAGGATATTATCCGGATCCAAGGCAATTTTTTTGCGCAGTGTTCTGGGCACCAGAATCCTGAGCCCAGTGGCGGAAATATTTTGCAGAAGAAGCTGTTGCTCAGCCTTAGGGCTTTCTGCTGGATATTCCAGCATAGGTGCTCCCAAGGACTGCAGGTCCTGGGGCAGGTTGGGCAGAGTTGCATTGGGGCAGTTCCAGAGCTGGATCCTGGAGATTTGAGCAGTAGGAGGCTCTATTCGGAAGGCCTCCCTGCGCTGTTTTTGTTCCAGTTTGCGCGGAAAGCTTATATACAAGTAACAATAACTGTCTTGAGTGTTGGTAATATCCAGGATCTGGGAAGAGAAGAAGAAATAAAGGCGCTGATCTTGCTCTGTGGGGATACTGAAATAAACGTATATTGCTTTGCCTACCCAGCCCTGGGGAGGAGGATTTCCTTGCACAGGCATCTCCAGCGTCAAGGTGTTGCTGTCAAATTCCAGCAGGGAGCAGATCCTGGATGTCTTCATATTGGGATTGAGACTAAGCTCGAACTTGCTGCGGTCCTGCAAAGCCTGCTGCAGAAAGAGGTGAATATCATCAGGATCCTTGTGGATGAAGTTGCCTCCAGGGTCAGGGATTTCTTTCCTGCGGGCCTTGTTGTACATATGCACCAGGATACAGCTGGCTATCACCGCTGAAACCAGGGAGAGCAGCAGATAAATGGCAGCTGGGTTCAGCTCCCAGTTGCCCATACTATCTCCAATGGTCCGGAAGTACTCTTGCGTGTTGGCTGAAAAATAGTGCATATGCCTCTTTTGTCGCCATGCGGAATCACTCAGGACCCAGAATAGGCCCTGGGATCTTGTTTGGCAATACTGCTAGAGTCCTGGTTTATATCCGGCCCATTTTTTTGAGTTCAATCTCCAGACAGCTCAAGGCTGCAGGGGTTATCCCGGAAATGCGCCCCGCCTGCCCCAAACTGCGCGGTCTGACCCTGGAGAGCTTTTCAGCCGCTTCCTTGGTTAGGCCAGGTATAGCGTAATAATCCATATCCAGAGGCAAAGGGGTCTGCTCCAGGCGCTGGAACCTGGCCACACTCTCTTTTTGTCTTTGCAGGTAGCCTTCATACTTGATGCTGGTTTGTGCCTCCTGGAGCACTTCTTGGGGCTTGTCAGTCAGCTGGGGGCAAAAGCGGAAAACATCCTGTATTTTCAGCTGGGGCTGGCGTAGCAGTTCCAGCAGAGTACTTCTTTTTTTGGGCATTGCTGCCCCAATATCTTGCAGTATTTTCCTGGTCTCCTGATTAGGCGTGATGCTGGTTTGCCGCAAAAGCTGCAAAGTATCCTGCAAAGCTCGCATCTTTTCCTGATAGATGTTCCAGTGCTCATCATCCACCAGGCCAATTTTCCTGCCCAGATCAGTCAGTCTTTGGTCAGCGTTGTTTTCACGCAGAAGCAGCCTGTATTCCGCCCTGGAGGTAAACATTCTGTAAGGCTCGCTGGTGCCTTTGTTGATCAGGTCGTCCACCAGCACTGCAATATAGGCCTGATCCCGGCCCAGAATAAATGGTTCTTGATCCTTTAGCCTGCAGAATATGTTCAAGGCTGCCCAAAGCCCTTGGCCAGCAGCCTCTTCATATCCAGAGGTACCGTTTATCTGTCCGGCCAGGAAAAGGTTTGGGATCTGCTTGCATTCCAGGCTGGGCCAAAGCTGGGTAGGGGGCAGAAAGTCGTATTCTATGGCATACCCAGGCCGCACAATCTGGGCCTGCTCCAGGCCGGGTATGCTGCCCAGCATGGCCTTTTGCACATCCAGGGGCAGGCTGGTAGGTATCCCGTTGGGATAGACTTCCGGGCTCTCCAACCCTTCCGGCTCCACAAAGATCTGGTGCTGGTTTTTTTCAGGGAATTTGGCCACCTTGTCCTCAATAGAAGGACAGTATCTGGCCCCGGTTCCGGAAATTACCCCCTGGAATAGCGGAGAGCGATCAAAGCCTTGCCTGATGATCCCATGGGTTTCTTCGGTGGTGTAGGTGATATGGCAAGGTACCTGGGCCAGCATGGGACCAGGGGAGCGAAAGCTAAAGCAGGGCGGTGGGGTGTCCCCGGGCTGGACTTCCAGGCTGGAGAAATC
>JBNJDO010000108.1:0-6567 GCA_051744965.1 Thermodesulfobacteriota bacterium
CTGGT
The DNA here is from genome assembly GCA_051744965.1 of Thermodesulfobacteriota bacterium. Lineage (GTDB taxonomy): Bacteria > Desulfobacterota > Desulfovibrionia > Desulfovibrionales > Desulfothermaceae > CAZBUB01. Next base: position 6 of record JBNJDO010000108.1, read on the forward strand.
CTGCCAGACGCCAATATTCAACAGGTTACGCACATATGAGCCAGGAAGAGATATCCCATCTTTTACAGCAGTGGTTTGAGGCCCTGGAGACTAGGGATCCCAGGAGAGTTGGGCTTTTGTATGAGAGCAACAGCATCCTGCTGCCCACTGTTTCCAACCAGGTTAGGCACAACCGGCAGGAGATCCAGGACTACTTTGCCCATTTTCTGGCCCAGGAGCCCAAGGGAACAGTGCAGGAGGAAAACATCCGCACCTATGGCCTGCTGGCCATAAACTCCGGGGTATACAGCTTTACTTTCCAAGACGGCTCAGAGGTGCAGGCCAGGTTCAGCTTTGTCTACCGCTGGAACGGTCAGAAGTGGATGATAGTGGAGCACCATTCCTCGAGGATGCCGGAGTGACAGATCCCTGAAGAAATCGCTGCAAGCATTCGTGCTGCCTATCAGGAGCTGAGCCAGGAGCACGATATGGACCAAGTGGACTTGGCGGTGCGCAGCAGCGCCACAGCCGAGGATCTGCCGGATGCCAGCTTTGCGGGACAGCAGGAGACCTATCTCAAGGTCTCAGGCACCAGTCAGCTTTTTGAGGCCTTGCGCAAGTGCTTTGCCTCGCTGTTCACGGACCGGGCCATCAGCTACCGGGAGGAAAAGGGCTTTGACCATTTGCGGGTGCCCTGTCCGTAGGGATACAGAAAATGGTCCGCGCGGATAAGTCCGGGTCCGGAGTGATGTTCTCCATTGATACGGAAACCGGTTTTCCGGATATGATCATCATCAATGCCGCCTGGGGGCTGGGAGAGAACGTGGTCCAAGGCACTGTGACCCCGGATGAATACCGGGTTTTCAAGCCTCTGCTGGAAGATTCCTCCTTAAGGCCCCTGGTGGAGAAAACCTTGGGCACCAAGGAGCGCAAGCTGATCTATACCAAGGGCGGGACCAAGACCACCCACAACGTGGATACTACCCAGGGGGAGCGTAACTCCTTTGTTCTGGAGGATGATGAAATTCTGCAACTGGCGCGCTGGGCCAAGGATATTGAACGGGATAGATTCCATTTCCTTGAACCCGGACCGGGTCCTGGAAGTCAAAAGGCTGGTTGCCAGGATGGAGCAAAAATAGGGAAATCAGCAGTGTTTCCCGGCTGCTCCGGAGAACCTTACTGGTTTCTGAGGAAACAAGAGCATTTATATCACCGCTCGGGTTCCGGCCAGAGAAGCGATATACCTGCCCCGCTTGTATCGTGCGTTATATCGAAATATGGTATCCACCAGCCCCATGTGCAGTTTGCCGAAGTGTTGAGCATAAAGCTTGCTCAGCCAGCGATAGTACTTTTCCATGCTTTTCATGCATTGCGGAAAGCATATCCTGATCAGCTCGTCTATGTATGCATCAGCCTGCTCATCAAAGTAATTGTCCAGTTGCGGCTGTGGTCCTCCCAGAATGGGCTGGTATTCTTGGACAAACACATAGGCTCCTGGAAGAGAGCGCAGGAATCTGAACCGCTGCAGATCTTCAGCTAAAGTGGTATTGTATCCATACATACAGATAAACTCCACGTTATCTTTGCTGCTGAAATTGAAGAGCTCGTATTTTTCCCGGACTTTTTCCAGGTTTAAGCAGTCATTGAGACTGAAGTGATACACAGTTCTGGTGAACTTGACATTGCAGCACTGGATAGACCTGAGAAGCTCGGCTTTATGCGCATCCACCAAGTTTATGTCCAGGGTCTGGTTGAAGTTGACCCAGAGCTTCTTTCGGGCCATCTCTTCCAGGAGCTGAGTGCAACCGGGATAAGCCAGGATATTGTCGTCCAGGAGGATCAACTTCTTCCTCCCAGCAGCCAAGGACTCCAGGTCATTCACCTGTCGGGGCTTGCCTTCCTTTTCCGGGACAATGCAAAAAGAGCAAGAAAAGGGGCAGCCCCGGGTTAGAAAGCCGATGGCCCTGTCCTGCAGTTCAGGATATAAGTCAAAATCCGGTGCCGTGTTCTCGATCTCTGGCGCCAACCGCTGGTGTATGTCGATTCCGGAACCGCCGCACTGCAAGTCCTGGCCATAGTAAGCCCGCAGATTCTGGAGGTGTTTCCTGGTGCTTTGCAGATGAAACACGCAACTGGCAAAGACCTTTTCCGCTCCTGGTTCATAGGCTTCCTTTTTGCCCAGCCTGACCCTGTACCCTTGATTTTTGTAGTATCTGGAGAGCTTCATCAGGGCTATATTGGGCAGCCTGCTGTCCACATCCAATAAGAGCACCGTCTTGGGGGGCAGCTTTGGCCCGGGCTGGCGTGACTGTCTGTTTTGTGGATAACGTTCATAGAAATTAGGAAAATCGGGCAACTTTTTGCAGAAAATATCCTGGGGACAGCAGTTGAGCCAGGAACTGGGTAGGGATATAAAGAATTGCGCAGCCGGGAACAAAGTGTCCAAGAGCTGGATCCATTGGGAAAAGACATGTCTGGGACAATAGTGGTTCGGCCTGTCCAGAATGATGATCCCTGGAAAGCGCAGGGGATTGGCGTATCTGGGCAAGGCGTCGTGCAGATGCCTGGCCACATCCAGAACAAGCAGAATCGGCGGTTGCAGGTCATGAGGGATATTCATGTACAGAGTAGAAAAATCGGCATTTTTGTCCATCCACTGCGAGGTGTCCAGGTTGAGATTCTGGGCCAGCAGGCTTTGCAGGTCCCTCAAGATCTGAGCCGGCATATACCGGCGGTGCCGAATCCCGCGGTAATTGAGATTGGAGAGAAAGGCCAGTGGATCGGTCAGCTTGGCCTGGGGATTAAACAGGGAAGAGATGCGTCTTAGTTGATAAAAGGGGTTTGTAAAATCAAAGTCGTCTGTTCCCTGATGGACCTTGAGATCTGGGCCATAGGCAAAAACCGGGTGTTTTGCCGGTTTACTCCATTTGGAGAGCATGGAATAGGCATACTTTCCAGGCATCAATCTCCGCTTACTTGGAGGCAGTCGCCAGCCATATCCCTGGGGGTGGATATGTAGGGCGCTCTCCTTGGTATTCACTGCAAAAATGGCCTTATTTCTGGCCATATGTTCCTTCCAGGCCAGCTCAATATGCAGCTCCTGGCTCGGATCATGCAAAAGACTGCCAAGATTGAAATGGAGTCTATCCAAAAAGTCAGAGCACCCACAGCTGCCCAAGGCCAGAATGCGTAAAAGCTCTAAGGTCTTTGAATCACCGTTTTCTTCCAGCACATTCCATTTCAGCAGATAATCTTCACCCTGTGCCGGTAAGAAACCTGCATCATGCTGTAAGGCTGCGTTGGTAAATTTCAGGTCAAGCAAATACACAGTAGATTCCAATATCTTGGGTTTACCTTTCCTGAAATCCTATATGTTGTATTGAAGCTTGCGCAGACACAGCAGGCAGAGAGTTAGCGGCCTGGATCTCTTCTTTTCGAATCAAGGGCCTAAAGGCCATAACTTACCTCCCTTGTTTTGCTACGGGTATTGCGCAAATCTATCTGGCACTGCAACCAGCAGTGTATGCCATATCCGTGCAAGGCCAGATACTCTATACACGATATATTATTTTTTTGCTTTTTTCTGATGTTTTCTTGTGGCCAGGGCTAGAGTTTTTAGGCCTGAGTGACGAAAAGACTGTATGAGCCTTTTGTTACGTGGCGACCTTTTGTGCTTCATAGCGGCTAAGCATTACAATCTTGAGCTTTTTTGTGGATAAAGCATGATTTTGCCGGCAGGATAACTTAAAAGTCAAGGAGCACCATATGCACATTGTTCAATCCGATATCCAGTTTTCGGCCAGACGGGAGTACAGTGAGAGCTACTCCCGGCAGGAGTCCTTGCAGATGGTCAGCATGGAAAGAGGCCAGGCGGAAGAAGCATCTCAGGGGAAAAAGCTCGGGCATGTCAGGGATTTGGTCAATATTTCCCCCCAGGGTAAGAGCAAGGCTTTGGCAGTGGGTAAAGCTTCCGGAGAGGAAAACAGGGAGATAAGCCCCAAGCTGGCCGCCCTTATTGAGTTCATTGAACAGACCACCGGGAAGAAGGTTAAGCTTATGCATCCGGGTTCTTTCCAAGGGGCAAGGGGTGATGCAACTCCCCAGGTGACGAAACCTTCTCAGACTGAGGCTCAGGAACAGATGACAAAGGCCGAGCCTGGCTTTTCTTATCAGCTGCAGGAATATTATCAGGAGACCGAGCGGACCCAGGTGCAGGCCAAGGGTGTGTTTGCCACCTTAGACGGTCGGGAAGTGAGCTTTGATTTTCAGGTGAGCATGAGTCGGACTTTCATGAGTGCCTTTAACCTGCAGATTCAATCTGGAAGCATGATCGATCCCCTGGTGGTCAACTATCCGGGCACAGCCGCCCAGGTGAGCCAGGACAGCTTTGAATTTGATCTGGACCTGGATGGCCAGCTGGAGAAAATGGCCTTCCCGGAGCAGGGCAGCGGATTTTTGGCCTTGGATAAAGACGGGAACGGGGAAATCAATGATGGGAGTGAGCTGTTTGGACCTCAAAGCGCAGACGGATTCGGCGAGCTGGCTGCCTATGATCAGGACGAGAATGGCTGGATTGATGAAGGCGATGCAGTGTTTGGGGATCTGAAGGTATGGAGCAAGGGGCCGGATGGAGAGAATCGTCTGCTGGGGCTGGGCAAGCTGGGTATCGGAGCCCTTTATCTGGGGAGCATTGAGTCCGAGTTCATGGTTAAGGATTCTGGGAATGAAGATTTGGCCCAGGTGAAGAGATCCGGGATGTATGTGACTGAGAAGGGAAATGTGGGCAGCTTGCAGGAGATGAACTTCGTGGCCCGCTAAGGGGGAAAAGGGGAAGAGTGTGCAAATGAACTTGGGGCAAGGATAAGGCTATTTCGGCTTACATACCCTGGCCTGGATCAAGATTCTCCTGCCAGATGGACCCATTCCAGGAACTGGGTATGCACCCGCCAGGTCTCTGGCCCATATCCTCCGGCCATGAGGCAGGCCTGGGGAATCCTTTGCTTTTGCAGAAAGCTGTAAATGAGCTGATCCCGGGCCAAAAGCTGGCTCAATGAAAGCTTGAGCTCGGCAGTGGACTCCAGCTCATCCAGCTCATAAGGATCAGCTCCGGACAGGACCAGGGCCAGATCAGGCCGGGGATACCTGCTTAGCTCCTGCAGCCCAGCTTGCAGCCGGTCTAGATACGCATCCTCCTCCCCCCTGGATATCGCGATGTCCATATCGCTGGCAGTAAAGGAAGGATTGCGACTTCCGTCTTCCAGGTATTCAGGCTCATCCAAGGGCCAGCCCTGGGCCATGTGCACGCTCAAGGTGACCAGGCTGGAATCATCTTTGGTTATGCAGGCTGTGCCGTCACCTTTGTGGGCATCCGCATCAATGATCCAGGCCCTGGTGATCAACCCTTCGGACTGCAGCTTGCGCAAACTGATGACCACGTCGTTGACCAGGCAGAATCCCTTGCCCTGATTGGCATGGGCATGGTGCATTCCACCGCCCAGGTAAAAGCAAAACCCGGACTTCAAGGCCAGGCGGCAGCACTGGACAGTGCCCGAGACCCTGGCCAGGGCCCTGTAAAACACTTCAGACAAGGGACGCCTGGCCTGAGCCGGATCAAAGCGGTGGTAGGAACCGTCCGCATGGACCAGCTCATAGGTCTTTATGACTTCCGACTCTACCCGGGGAGAAAAAAGGCGCTGCACGTACTCCGGGGTGTGGGCCCGGAGGATGTCATCTCGGGTGATCTCCATAGGCCCGGTGGGGACTATGAACTCATCCACTCTAGCACTCAGCTCAGGGTGGGCTTTGAGCTCCTGCAGGGTTCTGCCGGCCTTGCTGTAATGCACCGGGATCAGAATACCGAATTGGTCCAGGCTCACAGTGTCCTGCTGGTCGTACAAAATCATGGGCATTTTCTAGAGTATGCAAAGCAATTATTATTGTCAATAAACCGGTCAAGGAAGTGGCCAAAGGCTGAAACCTTCCTGGCAGTTGCCTTAGGCTAGATACTGCGGTAACGTAGGATATCCACTGAATAATGGGGTGGATCAAGCTCCAGATAGATTGCCCCTTGTGCTAAGATGGCAGCCATGAATTGTGGACAAAGGGAAAAGCTGATATATACGGCCAGACTATGCAAGAAGCAACAAGAAGCAGTATCCGGGAGATAATACAGAAAAGCTACCCAGAGGTTGCGATGCTGTATGTCTTCGGTTCCAGAGCAGACGGCAGCGCTGGCCCCTGCAGCGATCATGACTTTGCGGTGCTCCTGGACAGGCAGATGGACCAGGCAACACTTCGCTCCAGTCTCGCATCTGAGCTATCCAGACAATTGGGCACAAGCAGAGTGGATCTGGTGCTGCTTGGGCATGCGCCCTTGGAGCTGGCTTTTGCTGTTATCTCTAAAGGGGAGATCCTTTATGAAAGGGACGTTAATACCAGGGTGGAGTTCGAGGCCCGGATCATGGGGCTGTACTTTGATGCCTTGCCGTTTTTAAGAAGAACCCGCCAGGAGATCATTGAGGAGAGCTCACATGCAGCCAGAGTTCAGCGGTATCGAGAAGCGCTTGGACGAACTGAGGGAACG
>JBNJDO010000109.1:0-6452 GCA_051744965.1 Thermodesulfobacteriota bacterium
ATACACATAATTCAAACAGAATTGGCTTTACTAAGAAACGCAATGAATAGCCCTGCCAAAATTATCTTAATAGACGATGACGAGCAGATTAGATCCATGCTCCAGGAGTTCCTCCAGGACCAAGGATATCAGATTTTCTTGGCTGAAGACGGCCTTTTGGGCATGGAGCTTTTGCAAAAGGAAAAGGCCGACTTGCTGATTTTGGATATCAGGCTGCCATATATAAGCGGAATCGGCCTGGTGCAGATCGCCAGGAATCACAGCCCTGATCTGCCTATAATCTGTATCACTGGCTACGGTTTTTCCCCGGAAAAAATCGCTGAGCAGGAACAAGCGGATCTGATCCTCTCCAAACCCTTTGACCTGCAAAGGCTCCTGCAGGCCATCAAAGAACTGCTGCAATAACGGCTAGAGCTCTTGCAAGGTTAAGCTGCCATGGTTTTCCCCCAGCCCACAATTATCGGCCAAAGCCCGGCCATAAAAAAAGTAATTGAAATAACCCAGAAAGTCAGCAATGTAGACCTGAATGTGCTTATCACCGGGGAAAGCGGAGTGGGCAAGGAACTGGTGGCCAGATCCCTGCACTTTTTTTCTTCCCGGGCGGAAAAGCCCTTTATCAAGGTCAATAGCGCTGCCTTGCCCTCTGAACTTGTCGAATCAGAACTCTTTGGCTATGAAAAAGGGGCCTTCACCGGAGCGGAAAAGAGAAAGACAGGCAAGTTCGAGCATGCTGAGCAGGGTTCCATATTCCTGGACGAGATTGGAGAGCTTCCTTTGGTCATGCAGGCCAAGCTCCTGCAGGTCCTGCATGATCGACGCTACCACCGCATAGGCGGCCGCAATGAAGTAAAGGTCCAAGCCAGAGTAATCGCAGCGACCAACCAGAACCTGGACTCAGAGATCTGTCAGGGCCAATTCCGGAATGATCTGTATTACCGCCTGAGCACCATCTCTATTCATATTCCCCCCCTGCGGGAAAGAAAAGAGGATCTTCCCATATTAGTAGATCACTTCCTGCACAGAATCAAATCTGAAAACCACCTTACAGAAGTCCACATACCAGAAAATCTCATGCAGCTTTTCCATGAATATCATTGGCCTGGAAACGTGCGGGAACTGGAGAACTTCCTCAGCAGACTCTGCGTCCTGGATAACCCCCAGGAGCTGGAAGAAGAGATCCTGTACAATATGCGCAAACCAGGACGAGGACTCCCTGAGTCTCCTGGGGCCCTTGAAGCAGAGAATAACCAAGACTGCGGATCAGAAGAACCCCTCTCAGATGATTTGGAATCCTTACCTTCCCTGCGGGAAGTCAGGGAACAAGCAATTAAAAGGGTAGAAAAGGAAATCATAGAAAAGGTCCTGCGCCGTACCAGCTGGAACCGCAAAGAGACTGCACGCATCCTGCAGATCAGCTATCGGGCCCTATTGTATAAGATAAAAGAGTTGGATCTGCATCCGCCCTACAAGTAGACACCACATAGGCTAAAACAGGCTTGAACAAGGAGCTGAGATTATGAACTCCTCTCTCCTCAATAATGAACTGGACACTCCTGGGTATAATTCATTTCTCAAACCAAAAGGATCAAGGAATCAAATACGGCTGGCTCGAATCCCCTGCAGCCCCAGCCTGCTCAGTGTTTCCAGCCCAGGAGCCCCGCTTTGCTGATCCCAGCCCCGCAAAGTGTAGTACTCCAAAAGCAGGGCCTCATATTTTTCCGGGTTTAGTGTTTCCCCTTGGGAGGGGCCGTTATGTATGGGATCCTGCAAGAGGCGCTGGGGAGGATAGTCATCCTTTCTGCCCAGGCCCTGTCTGCAATTAAAAATTCTCTCCAAATTCCAGATCCGCTGCCCTGCCTGTCTGAGATCTTGTATATTCCCGGGCCAGCCGGTGCATGTGGTCAACAGCCTGTGGAAATGCCTGGGTAAAAGCGGCTTTAAGGCAATGCCTTCCAGTTTGCACAGGCCCAGAGAATCCAGCACGCAGTGCCAGTCCTCCTGCCAGGCCATGAGTCTCGCCTTGTTTTCATATTGCAGCCAGAATCTGCCTCCTGGCTCCAGGCCCAGTTCCTGCTTGATATCCTGGCTGTAAACATCCGGGGCGATTTCATACATGCAAAGCCCCTTCAAATGATCTCCTCCCCTGGGGGAGACTGCAAAGGACAGGGCCATGCCCTTGGTCCCGCGGACATCCACTGCTGGATAGTCCAGGCCCTTGCTTTGAACCACCATTTCCTTGCCTCCCAGGATTTGCGCTGCCTTCCAACTGCCCTGGGCCAGAATATCCCCGCTGCCCTGGCGATGGGCGATCTGGGACAACATATCCAGCATGGCCTGGGGCTGACCAAAGCCAAGCCTGCTCAAATCCGGATACTTCTGCCTGGAAATGATGCCTTTCTCCAAGGCCTCCATGGCCCAGGCCAGGACATTGCCCGCGCTGATGGTATCCAGGCCCAGCTGATTGCAGAGCATGTTGGCCTTGAGTACCGCCTCCAGATCAGGATTGCCGCACTTGGAACCAAAGGCGGAGATGGACTCGTACTCAGGCCCTTCTCCCTTGGTGCCTGCATACTGGCCTTCCTCTACTATGCAAAACCTGCTGCAGCCTACAGTACAGTTGAAGCAGCCTTTTCTCCTGAGCTGGTAGCCCTGCACCTTTTCACCGGAAAAGTTCCCTGCTGCCTGGAAAACAGACTCCTGGAAGTTCCGGGTCGGCAAAAAGCCCATACCTTGGGCCAGAGAAGTGATGGCTCAGGTACCGAAGCTGCTGGCCTGCTCGTACAAGGGATCTTGCAGGATAGCCTCCTGGGCCTCCTGCACAGCCTCGGCAAAGGCAGCAGGCTCATAGAACTCAAGTCCCTTGTCCCCGCGCACTGCCACAGCCTTAAGATTCTTGGAGCCCATGACCGCCCCTGGACCGCAACGGGCTGCAGCCCGGGATAGATTGGCGATCACTGCGGCCAAGAGCACCATGTTTTCCCCTGCCGGGCCTATACAAGCCACCTGGGCGCTGTTCTCGCCCAACTCCTGCTTGATGTTCTGGTCCGTCTGCAAGGTGTCCAGGCCCCAGAGATGCCTGGCATCGCAGATGCGCACCCGGTCATTGTCTATCCAGAGATAGACCGGATGCTTGGCCCGGCCTGTAATTATCAGGTGGTCATAGCCCGCCATCTTCAGCTCCGGGCCGAAATGCCCGCCGCAGTTGGAATCAGCGAATATCCCGGTCAAAGGCGATTTGAAACTCAAGGTAAAGCGCCCGGAACAGGGCGCAGGTGTGCCGCCCAGGGGGCCCACGCCAAAGATGAGCGGGGCAGCTGGCTCCAGGGGATGCATCCCTGGCTTGTTCAGATCCACAAGCAACTTGGCTCCGCTTCCGGACTGGCCCAGATAGTCATATACTAGCCGCCTGGAGAGCTCCCTGGACTGCACTTCTTCCCTGTCCAAATCCACATAAAGCACCTTGCCGCACCAGCCATACCACTTATTGTTCATCTCCATCCTCCTTCGGCATTTGCAGGGCCTGGAACAGGCAGGCTGTCACACAGGCCGGCTCTAAGGCCCCCTGGGCCCCAGGGATCTGCTTGCCGCAGAAGCGCTCCAAGCATTCCATGTTCAAAACTGGATATTCGCTCCCTTCAGCCTCATCCTTGAGCACCCGGATTCCTGCCCGTCTGGGATTGAAAGGCGGCCTGTCCATACTGGCACAGGCCACCTCGCATCTGCGGCAGCCCCTGCAGTTCTCTGCCTGGATCAGGACTTCCAGCATCCTGGGCATATAACCTCCTTTTCTTCCAGCATAAAAAAAACCCGAGCCGACATAATGAATGTCAGCCCGGGGATTTGCCATCTCCACCAGGTATTATCCAATCCGTGGCAGGTCTTCTGGCTTGTGGATCAGCTTACTCTCCGCACCTTCCCATCCGGCACTCAGCCCAAATATCTGCCTTTTTCAAGGCTGGATTTAATACCTGTAATACCCTGAAAAAGAAAGATTGGAAACCTACTGCTGAGTGCCGGAAAGTGGCCTTTAGCGGATTTCATCCCCACTTACAGCGGCGGGACCGCGCCGGACTCTAACCGGCTTCCCTTTTTAAGGCGACTTTGGCCGCCACGGATTACTGCACAGCCCTGATAAAAAAACCAGGCTGAAACAAAAGTCTTATAACCTGCAAAGGCTCATGTGGTCAACTTTAAAGCAACAAGCAATGCAAAAGCAGGGAAGATCTCTCTCCAGCCAGGATTTGACAAAATATGCCAGCCTGGTTTAACTATTCAGTCTATTGTTCTGCTGCTATTTTTTTTAGCCCAGATTTTAAAGGCAGCATAGAGATAGGCGAGTCCATATAAAACCAGAACAGATTGCCTTACAGGAGAATCATATGCCAGTAAAAGCGATACGCTTCAAGAAGATCCTCTACACCACAGATCTCTCAGATACTGCCTTGCACGCCTTTTCCTATGCAGTGAGCCTGGCCAACTGCTATGGTGCCCAAATTACTATCTTGCATGTACTAAGCGATCAGGCCAGTGTTGAGCCCTATTTGGCAGGGATCTTGAGCGAAGAACAGTTGCAGGCCATCCAGGAAAGGCATCGTGATGAGGCCAGGGAGGCCTTGATCGGCAAAAGCCGTGAAAATGTAGTAGTAGAGGAAGCCTTGAGCCAATTCGCGGAAAATGTACAGGAAGACCCCCAGGAGCTGTCCTTTAATATGGATGAAGTCCTGGTCCTGCGCGGGGATCCTGCGGAAAAGATCCTAGAAGTAGCCCATGAGTTCAACTTCGATTTGATCGTCATGGGCACCCACGGCAGAGGTCTGATCAAGGACATGCTGGGCTCCACAGCCAAGAAGGTTGCCCAACGCTCTGAGGTTCCGGTCTTAAGCATCAGGCTAAATGAATAATTCATACCAGGAAGTTTAGCCAGGAACATCTCCCCAATTCCCCCTCCCTGAGCAAGGAGCAGACTTATGCTGTTGCTATCTCTAAGCCAGGGAGGGGAGGCTCATATGCTACTTTTGCATAACAACGAAGCTTTCATCCCCTAAACACAGCAGTGGTTCCCTCATCCCGGATCCTGGATCATGTCCAGGGCAGACCTGATCTGGATCATACTGTGCCCGAAAACAATTATGGACGGATGAGGAGCCTTTGAACAGTTACGTTGATTCTAACACTGCTCCCACTCCCAGAAGATGGTTAATGTGTCTCTCTAGACTGCATCAGTAAGGTTCTGATAATAATTATTATACACTCCCTGCAATTCTTCACTGTCTGCAGAGGACTGCACCTCATCTAAAAACTCCTGGAGAGAGGATTGATTATCCCGGGATTGCTCCGCCCTGGAGGAAATCTCCAGGAAGCTGCTTAAGTTCTCCTGAGCAACCTCTGCCTCGTTCTGTTCATTTTGGGATAGCTCCAGGACATGGCTGCTGGCCTGTACAAACTGGGATCCGGCCTGGGAGTCCTGGTTGTAGATTCTGCTGGCCTGGTTGCTCCATTCCCGCATCAATTCGCTGCCACCCTGCTCCTGGACATTTTGGGCAGTGGAAGCGAACTCTTCACGCTCCTGCTGCTCCATGTCTGAGCTGGCCTGTACAAAAGAATCCAGCTCAGCCTGGCCGGGATTTTCCGCAAACGACTGGACCATGTTCCTGAAGCCCTCCCGGGCAGAGGCATTGTCTGTTTGCTGCAGCTCCTGATCAATCTCAGACAAACGCTGGGCGTAGTTGGAAAAGCTGGAGGCATCCCCTTCGGATCGGAGCAAAGACTGAGTGTTCTGCTGGGAAAGCCCTGCGCTCTGCTGGGTCTGCTGCAAATTGCCCAGCATGTAATCCGGCATATCATATCTGCTTTCTATACTGCTCATAGCCACCTCCTTGAAGCTAATAAGGCCAGAAAGAAACATATTGATGTAAACATTACTATAGACATTCAGTCTAGACAAGCATAGATTATACTTGTTATTTGCTATTATTATCTTAAAGCATAACTCACTCCATAAAAAGAAAAGCTCATCATCAGCCTCCTGGAGAGCCTGGATCCTGGCCTTGACCAGGATGACTGCTAGCAAAGGATACTTATGGCAAGCGAGCCATCCGCTGGTACAGAGCTGCGCCGCAAGGGGCTGCACCTTCTGGCCTTGATTATTCCCTGGGGCATGCTGCATGTGCAAAAGGATACTGCTTTTTTTGTGCTGGGCCTGGCAGGGACTTTAAGCTTGGGCCTGGATCTGGGGCGGGCCTATTTTACACCAGTGGCCCAACTGGTGAACAGGGTGGGCGGGGCTTTAATGCGTCCAGAAGAAACCTCCTCACTCAGGGGGCAAATTGTGATCAATGGTTCTACCTGGATTATAATCACTGCATTCCTGCTTTTGCTCCTGTTCCCTGCCAACATCGCTTCCCTGGCCCTGGTCATATTTTTGCTCGGGGACGCTGCTGCCGGCCTTATAG
>JBNJDO010000110.1:0-6315 GCA_051744965.1 Thermodesulfobacteriota bacterium
GTCCACAATACCGTCTTGTACTTGAAGACTTCGCTCCAGGGCCTGGGAAACATTCTCGATCCCTGTCCTGCCTTGTTCGAAATAAGCATTTCTGCTCTGAAAAAGATTGATCACTGCCATGATTAACACTGTAAGCAGAACAATACCGATAGAAACAATATAGAGCTTCCTGCCGAATCCCATTTGAGCTTTATGCTGCCTAGCCATACAATTATCCTTACTCTCTAGTATAAAATGTGTGTATCCATTCACCATCTACTGTGCCTGAACCAGCCTATGGACCGATGAGGAGCCTGTGAATAGTTACAACTAATGAGTTAATCTTTATTCCTTCAGTCTTGTGCTCAAGCCTCGAACCTCATAGGTTGGTTTCAGTCAAGACAATCTACAGCTGCAACTTCAGGCAAAATTCCATGACATAATTTATATGCCGTTCCATGTAGGACTTGGCCCGGCCTGCATCCTTGTCTCGAATGGCTTGCAGTATCTCAGCATGCTGTTGGCCCATAGTGGATAAATTGCCAGCCTCCTGCAAGTAAAAGCGGCTTTCTCTTATGCCATGGAAAAGCAAGTCGTAGAAATTCTTCATCAGATAAATTTGGGCCGAGTTCTTGGTGGCAAAGGCAATGCTCATGTGAAAGGCTACGTCCTCCTCAGAGCCTACCTGGCCCTCGTCCACCTTGGAGAGCATATCCTGCACGCAGGTCTCCAAGGCTTGAATATCTTCTTCTGTAGCCCTTTTGGCAGCCAGTCCAACTGCCTGCACTTCCAAACCCAATCTGACCTCTAAGAGATCATATAGGCTGACCTCTTCTCCTTCTAGAACCGTACGCAACGGATTTTCTAAATAGCGGGATTCCAGGGAACGTACAAAGGTGCCCTGGCCTTGTCTTTGTTCAACAAGGCCCAAATTGACTAGTCTGTTGATTGCTGCCTTAACAGAAGGACGGCTGACCCCAAAGGATTCGCTCAGCTCCCTTTCCGGAGGCAGCTTTTCCCCGGGCTTTAACTTGCCCCTGAAAATCAAGTCCCGCAGCTGTTCAAAGATCTGATCCGAGACACTCTTGGGTTTAATAGGCTTGAAAAGTTCTTTATCCATGCTGGACCCTGAATTAAGCTAAAAATACAACATCTAAATTGTTAATTGGTCATACACAAAGTCCAATGCTAGAAAAAAAATATGTGTTTGGCAAATAGTTTTATCCACTCTACTTTTTTCGCTTTTCCCTCTCATGAGTCGGCCTAGTGGCTGTCTCCCTATCCAGGCCCCTATTCCTTGTCCAGACCCAGCTTGTGCATTTTCTTGTACAAAAGCGTGCGGTGTATGCCCAGCATCTGGGCTGCTTTGACCTTGTTCTGATTGCTGGCCTGCAGGGCCTTTAAGATTGCTTCCTTCTCAGCCTGCTGCAGTGTGTCCCTCAAACTGCATACAGGCTCTGGTCTGGATTCTTGCCTAGATCTGCGGAAATAAAAAGGGAAATCTCTGGCTTCCAAGACTTCCTTGTCCAGGGAGGCAAGTGTCCGCTCCAGGATATTGTTCAACTCGCGCACATTTCCAGGCCAGTGATAATCCTGCAGCGCCTTTTCAGCATCTGAGCTGAGCTGGATTTCAGAAAATCCAGCGTCCTTGGCCAGCATTTTCAGCAGATGCTCGGCCAAGGCTGGAATATCATCAGGACGGTTTCTCAGGGGTGGTATGTGCAAAGGGATGACATTCAGGCGGTAATAGAGATCGCTGCGGAACTTGCCTTCATAGAGCAGACCCTCCAGATCCTGATTAGTGGCTGCTATAAGTCTAAAATCAGAGCTAACCACCTTGGTTCCCCCTACCCGTTCAAACTGCTTGTCCTCCAAGACCCGCAAAAGCTTGGGCTGCATTTCCAGGGGCAGCTCCCCTATCTCGTCCAGGAATATGGTTCCATTATGGGCCAGCTCGAATTTGCCTGGCTTACCTGCGCTTAAGGCCCCGGTAAATGCGCCCTTGGCATAGCCAAAAAACTCTGACTCCAATAGGTCCCTGGGAATGGCTGAACAATTGATGCGCACAAAAGGGTGCATTTTGCGCGGCCCTGCATGGTGGATGGCCTGGGCAAAGACCTCCTTGCCGGTGCCGCTTTCTCCAGTGAGCAATACCGGCAGTTCGTTTATTGCAGCCTTTTGGGCCTCTGCCTTTAGCTCCTGCATGGTTTGGCTCTCACCCACAATTCCCTGCAAAGTGTAGCGGGTGGAGCGCAGATTCATAAGTTCCTGCTCATAGAGCTTGACCTTGGACTCCAACAGGGAGAGCTTGCTGGCCAGCTTGGCAACCTCCTTGACATTCTTGAACATGACCTGGCCAAACACTGCTACCATGCGTCCATTCTTACGGATAGGAATGCGCTGCACCACCATGTTTTGGCCTTTGATCTTATGGCTCATATTGATTTCAGTCTTGCCGGTCCTGGCCACAATATGCATGCGGGTATTCTCTACCACCTGGGTGCAGTGCTTACCTATCTGCTCCTTGGGATCCAGTTCCAGGAACTCTCCGTAGGGCTGGTTCATATACATGACATAGCCATTAAGGTCAGTAACCATGACCCCGTTATATATGCTGTTTAGGATCAGCTCATAGCATTCCAGACTAAGTCCCTGCCCTGCCTTTGCAAAATCAGCGCATTGCTGCTCTGTTCCCTGCTCAGATCTTTCTTTTGTATTGTGCATTTTCTGTCTCCTTGGGAGCTACAACTGTAGAAAAAAAGCTACATGTAGCAAAAAATATACAAACCCCTTAAGGCCTGGAAGTGTAGCAAGAAAGCTGCAGTTGAATGGCCCTGTGCACTTCATTACTGTAGCAAAACATATACACTTCGCAAATAGCAGCCATTGCCTTATCTGGCAGGATCATGCCAAACTGCATTGATTCCCCTCCAAACCTACAAGCTCAGCCCTTGCCTGGTCCTTGGTCCGGATCTTGCTCAAAAAATTAGAATCGGGCTTGGCATTTTACCCCTTTAGCGTGTATAAAAGAAATCAGTAATCTTGGCCTGCACCTATTGCCTGGAACAATTTTTTCTCTCTTCTGCAAGGTGTGGGCCGCGGCTCTCCTGTTTTAGACCAGGCCACAGAACTGCTTACAGCAAGATATACCTCGATAAGATACGAAACACTAACTGAGTCTTCTAAGGAGCCAATATGGTGCAAGCACAACAAGAAAATTCCAGTCCCAAGCACCCTATGCTCTCTTCCTTGCCTGCCTTCAAGACCCAGAAAGGCAAGATAGTCTCCAGCGAAGAAGCCATCAGCATTATCCGGGACGGGGATACCGTAGCCACAGGTGGATTTGTGGGCACCGGATTCCCTGAACACGTGGCAGCCACCCTGGAAAAGCACTTCCTGCAAACCGGCTCCCCCAGGGAGCTGACCCTGGTCTATGCCGCAGGGCAAGGCGACGGCAAGGACCGGGGCCTGAACCACCTGGGACATGAAGGCTTGATCAAAAGAGTAATTGGCGGCCATTGGGGACTGGTACCCAAGGTGCAAAAGCTGGCAGTGGAGAACAGGATAGAGGCCTACAACTTGCCCCAGGGAGTAATCTCCCATATGTACCGGGACATTGCCGCAGGCAAGCCCAGGACTATTACCACCGTGGGCATGGGCACCTTTGTGGATCCCCGCAAAGGCGGGGGCAAAATCAATGAAATGACCACAGAGGAGATAGTAGAACTAATCAACTTTGATAGCCAGGAGTATCTGGCCTACAAAACCTTTCCTATAAATGTGGCCATCCTGCGAGGCACCACAGCAGACACCCTGGGCAATATCAGCATGGAAAAAGAAGCCCTGGTTCTGGAGTCCCTGGCCATGGCTACTGCCGCCAGGAACAGCAACGGATTCGTCATTGTCCAGGTGGAAAGGATCGCGGAAAAAGGCAATCTGAATGCGCGCCAGGTCAAGATTCCCGGAGTCATGGTGGACTGCGTGGTGGTTGGTGACCCGGAAAACCATTGGCAGACCTTTGGCGAACGCTACAACCCCTCTTTCAGCTCGGAAATCAAGGTCCCCTTGCATTCCATGCCTGCCATGGAGCTTGACGAGCGCAAGGTAATTGCCAGGAGGGCCGCCCAGGAGCTGCAGGCCAACAGTGTGGTTAATCTGGGCATAGGCATGCCCGAAGGCGTGGCCAACATAGCCAACGAGGAGAACATCCTGGATTACCTGACTCTGACTGCAGAGCCAGGGGTAATAGGCGGCATCCCTGCTGGCGGTCTGAACTTCGGCGCAGCCACCAACACTGAGGCCTTAATCAGTCAACCCGAGCAATTCGACTTCTATGATGGAGGTGGCCTGGATCTTGCTTTCCTGGGCCTGGCCCAGGCTGACCAGTACGGCAATCTAAATGTGAGCAAGTTCGGCACCAAGCTGGCTGGGGCAGGCGGATTCATCAACATCAGCCAAAAAGCCAAGAAAGTCATCTTTGTGGGCACCTTCACCGCAGGAGGCCTCAAGGTCTCTATCCAGGACGGACAGGTGCACATCAAGCAGGAAGGCAAAGTCAAGAAATTTGTGCAGCAGGTGGAGCACACCACTTTCAGCGGGGAATACGCCCTGCAAAACAAACAGCCTGTGCTTTATATCACAGAGAGATGCGTTTTCCAGCTGACCCCCAAGGGCATGGAACTAATCGAAATCGCCCCTGGAGTGGACCTGGAGAAGGACATCCTAGAGCTCATGGATTTCCAGCCTGTTGTTCGCGAGCCCCTGGAGCTGATGGAATCCAGGGTATTCCAGGAAGAGCCCATACAATTAAAGGAGGATTTGCTCTACCTGCCTCTGGAACAGAGGTTCAGCCTGGATGCAGAGCGCAACCTTTTCTTTGTCAACTTTGAAGGTTATGCAGTGCAAACCAGCGAGGACATTAGACAAATTGAACAAACTGTGCGAGAGAAGCTGCGATCCTTGGATCACAAGGTATATGCAGTGATCAATTACGACAATTTCTATCTGAACCCGGAGCTGATCCAGGAATACACCCAGATGGTCAAAAGACTGATGGATGACCTCTATTCCGGTGCAACCCGGTATACCACCAGCACCTTCCTGCGCACCAAGCTAGGAGATGCTCTGCAGAGCTGCAATATTACCCCTCACATATACAAGACCCCCAAAGGGGCCTTGCAGGCCTTGGAGAAGGAATGCAACTCCGGGAACTAGCTCTAGGGTCCACAAGCTCTGTCTTTGATCTAGGCAAGCCAAGAGCAGGCAATTTTTCATTGACCTTAAAGGTAACTTACAGTAATCAAAATACTAATTACAAACATAAGGAGCATGGTCATGCTGGAGACCAAAGGCGCAGTAGCAGTTATCACCGGAGGGGCAAGCGGCATAGGCGCTGCCTGTGCCAGGTACTGGGCAAAACAAGGCGGCAGGCTGGTGCTGGGAGACGTAGATAGCCAGGCCCTGCAAGAGATCCAAGGAGAGCTGCAGGATCTGGGTGCTGAGGTCAAAACCTTTGTCTGCGATGTAACCAAGGAGGAAGACAACTCCAATTTGGCCCAGTTGGCTGTGGATAGCTTCGGCGAGATCAACCTGGTTCTGCCTTGCGCTGGAATCATCAAGGACGGGCTTATGCTCTCTGTGGACAAGGAGACCGGCAAGGTCAAGAAAAAGATGCCCCTGGAGGATTTCCAGAAAGTTCTGGACATCAATCTGACCGGGGTCTTCCTTACAGTACGCGAATGCGCAGAACAAATGGTCAACACCGGCTCCCGGGGACTTATTTGTCTGATTTCCTCTACTGGCTCCCTGGGCACTGCAGGCCAGATCAATTACTCCTCCACCAAGGCGGCTATGTCTGTGATGCCCAAGGTGCTCACTGCCGAGTTCTTTCGCCGCGGACTGGCGGAAAGGATTCGTTGCGTGGCGATTGCCCCGGGTTATGTGGCCACCGAGATGGTCAAGAACATGAACCAGAAAGCCCTGGACAAAATCCTGCAGAATGTACCAGTCCAGCGCCTGGTAGAGCCCGAGGAAGTGGCCTCCATGGTGGGAGAGCTGTATAGAAACCAAGCCCTGGCAGGAGAGGTCTACTATATCCATGGCGGACTTAGGCTTGGTTCCCAGGGGTGATTTTTCTACAATTGCACCCTATTAATGGGCATACCCAGTTATAGAGGATTAATCGCTTGTCACCTAGTTTTAGTTCTTAAATTAACCTACTGATTTGCAATCTAAACTAGGTTCACTTCTGAAACCTTATTTTCTAGAACCATAAAATACAACTGTAAAGCCTAAAAGGGGGTGATAAATCACAGACTGTTTTGTCTCGGCAACGTC
>JBNJDO010000111.1:0-6136 GCA_051744965.1 Thermodesulfobacteriota bacterium
TGGCAATCCTGTTGATCTCCTCCATATCCAAGAGCACTAAAATTACACTTAGTTATGCTTGATAAGCCTTTTGCAGTCAACAATACTGATTACCATTCAAATCCCTATGAAATTATTAGACTTTTGCTGAGCAACAACTCAAGCTGGCTGACCTGGAACCTGCTGAAATAAGGAGCATTGGGATTTATGCAAAAAAAAGCCAGGCCTGCAGCCCAAAGGCCAGAGCCTGGCATTGTCTGCCCCACCCGCAAGCTGGGGCAGTAAAATCATTGCTTGGGATCAGGCACCTGTTCCTGCAGAAAAGCCTCTATTTCAAATGCCTCCTGCATCTGCAAGACCCCTTGCAAGTCCTCTCTGGCCTGGGCCAGATTCATGCTGCGCACCATATTTTTGATCAAGGGTATGGCAGCAGGATTCATGCTCAATCTATCCAGGCCCATAGCCAGAAACAGATAGGCGCACAAATGGTTGGAAGCTGCCTCTCCGCAGATGGTAACCTCCTTGCCCAGGCTCCGGGCCTGGTTTGCGATCTCCTGCATGGTCAGCAAAAAACCAGGGTGCAAGGGCTGATACATGGAAGCCACCTTGGGATTGTTCCTGTCCACAGCCAGGGTGTACTGCAAGAGATCGTTACTGCCTACGCTGATGAAATCCAGGTCATTAGCCAGCCTGGGCAAGAGTTTCACAGTGCCGGGTATCTCCAGCATAATACCCACAGGCAGGTCTGGATCAAATTCTTTGCCCTCCAGGTCCAGATTGGATTTTTCCGCCTCTATCAGCTCCCTGGCGGTCCTTAGCTCTCCCACAGTGCCCACCATGGGCAGCATAATGCGCACCTGACCAAAGGCAGAAGCCCTGAGCATAGCCCGCAGCTGGGCCTGAAAGACATCCCTCTTCTCCAGGGAGATCCTGATGGATCTCCAGCCCAGATAAGGGTTGTCCTCCCGGGGGTAGTCCAGATAGGAAAGAAACTTGTCCCCGCCCACATCCAGGGTACGAATGCTTATCGGCCTGCCTTGGGCCTTTTGCACAATGCTCTTGTAGAGTTCGAACTGCTCCTCTTCAGAAGGGAACCCACTTCTGGCCAGAAAAGGGAACTCTGTGCGGTACAGACCGATGAACTCCGCGCCGTGCCTGTGCACAAGCTCCAGATCAGAAAGCAAACCTATATTTGCCCCCAGGGCAGCCCTGGAGTCATCCTGGGTTGCAGCTGCAAGATCCCGCAAAGAGTGCAGCCTGCTATCCAACTCCTGCTTGTCCCTGGCCAGTCGTGCGTATTCAGCCTCGATCTCCTGGGAGGGGCTGGGAAATATAAGTCCCGAGTCCCCATCCACAATGATCTGATCCCCTTCCCCTACCCGGTCCAGAATGTCTCCTGCACCGATCACTGCAGGAATCTCCAGGGATCTGGCCAGAATCACCGCATGGGAAGTCTTGCCCCCTTTGCTCAGCACAATGCCCTCCAGGTTCTCCTGCCTGAGAGCCATCAATTCAGTCGCAGCTAGGTCCGCGGCAACTATTACTGTTTTTTGGCTGAACTCTTGGACCTGCTTCTGGCTGATACCCAGCAAGTGGTGCAGGACCTGCCTTCCAGCGTTCTCGATATCCTGTCCCCTTTCCCGCAGATAAGGATCAGCAAGATTTGAGAAGTGCTCCAGGTATTGCAGCACCGCCAGCTTCAGGCTGTAGGCGGCGCTATACCCCAGCTGGATCTTATCCAGTATCCTGCGCAAAAATCCCTGGTCTTGAAGCAGGGCCAGATGGACCTTTAAGAGGGCCTTTTCCTCTGCAGAGATATTCCCCCCGCCCTGGTCCAGCTCCAGGATCTCCTGCTGGGATTCCTGGAAGGCCTCCTGCAGGCGCTTTTCCTCCAGCAACGGATCCTGGGCATGCTCCTCCTCCACCTGGTCAAAGCCAATGCCCTGGCCCAGATAATGGGCCCGGCCCTGCCCGAAACCAGAGGATGCAGGCAAGCCACGCAGCAGAGACTTCTTCTCCCGGACCTGGCTCTTTTGGCCTTGCAGGAGCTCTATGCTTTGCTGCAGCTTTCTGGCCTGGGCCCTTTCCTGCTCCACATCCTGCATAAGGCCGGTATAAGCTGCAATAGAGGAAATCTGGGAGGCTATGGCTGAAAAAAACTCTATATCAGAGTTTGAGATGGAGTCCTGCTCCCTGGTCTGGATAACCAGCACCCCTTGTACATCCTGGTGATAAATCAAAGGCAGGCCCAGGAAGGTCTGGTAGGCTTCCTCCCCGCTTTGTTGGAAATACTTGAACCTGGGATGCTCCTGGGGCTGGACTACAAAGACTGGTTGTCTTTCCTCCAGGGTCAGGCCGGACAGCCCTTCCTGGGGGGACATGCTTATCTTGCCTATGGAATCTGGGTTCAGGCCCACAGAGGCCTCCAGGGTCAACAGCTCCCTGCTGCGGTTCAGAAGATAGATGGAGCAGACCTCCACCTGGAACTTTTTGGACAGCAATCCGACAATGTCCTGCAGGGTCTGTCTGGTCCTGCTGGAGTCAGCTACGATCCTGCCCAGCTCTACCAATACCGAGAGCTGCTCTGTCCTGTTTTGCTTGTTGCCCATATGTGTTTGGCCTGACTATCCACTTTAACCCAGGAATCCTACTCTTCAGCCTCAGCCGATATAATCTGCAAGAATCTCTCCACCAGGTCAGGATCGAACTGGCTGCCCGCGCCGCGCCTGAGCTCCTGCAAAGCCTGATCTCTGGACATGGCATAGCGATAGGGTCGGTCATGGGTCATGGTATCAAAGGCGTCCGCAATAGCCAGGATACGGCATTCCACAGGAATCTCCTCCCCTTTTAAACCCAAGGGATAACCCTGGCCGTTCCACCATTCGTGGTGCTTGAGGATTAGATCCCCTATATGTGCCAAGTAGGAGGTGGACAAGGCGATCCTGTGCCCAATCTCGCAATGTCGCTGCATCTCCTGGAATTCAGCAGCAGAAAGCGCTTCAGGCTTAAATAGGATCCTGTCTGAAATCCCCACCTTACCCAGGTCATGGAAATGGGCCAAAAGCTGCAGGTTCTTCAATTGCTCCTCTGCCAGGCCTAAAGCCTCTGCCATATTCGAGACATGGCTCTGCAGCCGTTCTGGATGCCCCTCTGCAATGTAATCCCTGGCCTCCAGGGTCCTGAGCAGGACCTGGAATGTGGCATCCCGGGATTTGGAGCTTTGTTGCAGCTTTTCCTTGTACATGGCATCGTCTGCAAGCTTGAAAAGCTCCTGCATGTCCACCTGGGGTCCCTTGGAGACCGCATAGCCGATGGAAATGGAAAGCCTCAGCTCCGGGTCCTGTTGATTGTACTCCTCCACCCTGGTTTTTATCCTCTGACAGCAATCCTGGACCACGCTCTCTTCACTCTTGGGCAGCAACACCGCGAACTCGTCTCCGCCGATCCGGGCCAGGATATCGCTTCTGCGAAAGCAATACCTTAGGATCTCCGCGCTTTTTTGGAGCAGCTCATCACCCATGTTATGGCCCAGGGTATCGTTGATCAGTTTCAGACCATCTATATCGCAGACAATAATCCCGATTGGAGCGTGCCTGGAATCCCCCAGACGCTGCATCTCCTCCTCAAATAAGAAGCGATTGTACAAAGAGGTCAAAGAGTCATAAAGGCTCATTTCCTCCAGTTTTTTCTGGGCCCTTTCCCACTCGGTAAGATCCTTGACTATGCTGATGCTGCCCATGGGCTGGCTATCCTCGTCGTGGATCTTGCTTATGGAGACTGAACAGGGCCTTACGGTGTTGTCCTTGTTGATAAACTGGACCTGATAGTCGTGCACAAAGTCCTGTTCGCCAAGCAGCCTCAAGAGCTCGCTCAGCTTGTCTGCATCTGCATAAAACTCTGAAAAGTGCTTGCCCTGCATCTCCTGAAAGCTGTAGCCAAACATATCCGCGGCCCTTTTGTTCCATCTTATGAATCTGCCCTGGCTATCCACAATAGCTATGGAATCAGCAGAGTTCTCAAAGATGTTGTCCAGGTATTCCTTTTCGTGCTTATACTTTCTTTCGCTCTCCCGCAGGGCTTGCTCTATCCTCTTCTGTTTGCTGATATCTGTGACAAAGGCAAAGGAGCCAGTTATATTCCCGGCACTATCAAAAAGCGTAGTGGAGTTGAACTGGGCATACACCTTGCTGCCGTCCTTCCTGGTCAGGGTAATTTCATAGCTGCGATTAGTCTGCTCTGTGTTCCTTGCGCTGTTCTGCAGAAAGATAGAGGCATTTTCTTCATCTACAAAATCCAGGGGAGTCCTGCTGATAATCTCCTGTCTGGAATAGCCCAGGATGTTGCAAAGAGCCTGATTTACATCCACAGTGATCTCCCTGTGATCCACCTGCCAGCAGCCTGAAGAGGCGGCTTCAATCAGGGTCCTGTATTTCTGTTCGCTTTCCTGCATTGATTTTTCCGCGTTCCTACGTTCAGTGACATCCTGCAGGGTTTCCACAGCTCCGATCAATTTACCATTCAGATCCACAATAGGTGCAGCTGTGAAAAACAGCCATTTGCCTGCCTGGCCCAGGTCAGCAAAGAAGTCCTCAGCCTCAAAAGCCCCATTGACCAGGCAAGAGCGCCTCCATTTGCCTGGGTAGTATTCCTGCAGTTTGTCTTCGGTATTCTCCTCCAGGATCAAATCAGCCATAACCGGCCTTTGTGAGGAATAAAAGGCTTGCCATTGTCGTTTTGTACCCTGCATCCTTTCTTCCTGAAGCTCGGTCAGTTTCTCACAGGCCAGATTCCAGTGGGTGATGCAATGGTTTTTGTCAATCACAAAGGTAGCAATAGGAGTGCTGTATACGATCTGGGCCAGCTTGTTCTCGCTGGCATGCAGCTTTTCTTCTGTTTTCTTGTGTGCGGTGACATCTACAAGAACTCCTTGATAATAAAGGACATTGCTTTCATTATCCCGCACGATCTCAGCACTCTTGCTGACCCAGATCTCTGTGCCATCCCTTCGCAGCAGGCAACACTCATAATTGAGCACTCTATCCTGTTGCTGCAAAATTTGCAGCAAGTCTTGCCTATCCTGGGGATATTTGTAGACTTGGGCAGCAATGTCCGTAACAGAGGAGATCAGCTCCTGGGGGCTATTGTATCCTAGCATCCTGGCCAGGGCTGCATTTGCGGCCAGATATTTTCCTTGGGGCGTGGACTTGAAAAAGCCCACAGGTGCGTTTTGCAAAAGTTCCCAGGACTCCTGGGGGTTGAAGCCTACTGCAGGGGATATATTATTGGCC
The DNA here is from genome assembly GCA_051744965.1 of Thermodesulfobacteriota bacterium. Classification (GTDB taxonomy): domain Bacteria; phylum Desulfobacterota; class Desulfovibrionia; order Desulfovibrionales; family Desulfothermaceae; genus CAZBUB01. Next base: position 5,268 of record JBNJDO010000111.1, read on the forward strand.
TGGGAACGCTTTTTAGGCATGCAGCAACTCCTCGGACTTAGGCTACCAGGATGAAGAAGCTATCCAGCTAGGCGCGCTAAAGCTTGGATAACCCTTATCAAGGAGTGCTTAAGATAGCAATAATCATAATCAAGCTATTCAATCTTCAGTATCTCTTGCACTTTGTGCATGAGAGCAGACAATTGGAAGGGCTTACCTATAAAATCCACTGCCTCGCCCTGCAGAATATCATGCAATGTGGACTTCTCAGTTGAATAGCCGCTGGCCACCAGTATTCTGGCCCCTGGATCGGCTTTCAATATCTCTTGCAGGCATTGCTCACCGCCCATTCCGTCCATGCTCAAATCCAGGATCACCAGATCTATCTGGGCTGACTGCCTGGAGTATATTTGCAGGGCTTCCTCTCCGTTGGCAGCTGCCAATACTGTATATCCGCTCTGGCTCAAGGCAATCTGCATCATATCCCTGTAGGCGCCTTCATCATCCACTACCAGGATGGTCCCGGTGCCTTGCGGCAGCTCCCCAGCGCTTTCCTCCTGCTTTTGTTCAGCTTTGTCCTGGGACCGGGTTGATGGCCAATAAATGCTAAATGTAGCTCCTTCCCCGGGTTGGCTGTGGCACTGGATATGGCCCTGGTGGGCCTGGACTATCCCGTACACAGTGGACAGGCCCAGCCCGGTGCCTGAGCCCACCTCCTTGGTGGTAAAAAAGGGCTCAAAGATGTGCTCCAGGGTCTCCGGTTCCATGCCGTGGCCTGTATCTTTGATATTGAGCAGCACGTAATCACCCGGCTTTAAAACTGAATCAGCAGTCTGCAGCTGATTAGAGAGGTGAACATTCTTGGCCTCAATATGGATCCTGCCGCCTTG
>JBNJDO010000112.1:0-6129 GCA_051744965.1 Thermodesulfobacteriota bacterium
TGATGTCATTTAGGACATGCAGATTATGGAACCACTTGTGCACATGCTTGAACTCAATCAATTTTTGACTCTCCCGAGGAATCTCAAGGATTTAGCTTTTTAGTGCAGGATAAGAATCTATTGCCTATAGCAGGGATCCCTGGGCCGGTCAACTTGCAAAAGCCCTGGATCAATGCCGCAAGTTGTGCTAAAAACAGGAACCAATTCGGCAGAGATTGCCTTTGAGTACAAAAAAAAACAATTAGATGGAGTAAGGGATGTATTCTGAAAGTCAACTGCAAAGCAAATGCGAGAAGACCAGCAGCTATGTCCTGGATGACGAGCTGGCCAGGATTGTAAATGTCTCCATGGCATTGGAGATGCCTCTACTGCTGAAAGGCGAGCCAGGCACAGGCAAGACCATGCTGGCCCACGCCATAGCCGAGGCCCTGGGCATGCCTTTGATCGTGCTCAATGTGAAATCCAACATGAAGCTGGTGGAGGCCTTGTACCAGTACGATACCTTAACCAGGCTGAACGACAGCAGGTTCGGAGACTCCAGCCGGGATGTGAGCAGGATCGAGGACTACATCAAGATGGGCAAGATAGGTCAGGCCTTTGTGGCAGAGCAAAGGGTGGTGCTGCTGATAGACGAGATAGACAAGGCGGACAGCGACTTCCAGGATGACATGCTGGATGTCCTGGACCAGATGGAGTTCGACATCATTGAGATAGACAAGACCATTCGGGCCAAACACAGACCAGTGATGATTATAAGCTCCAACGCCAAGAAGGATCTCTCCGAGCCCTTCCTGGGCCGCTGCAACTTCCACCACATCGCCTTTCCTGACCCGGAGATGATGCGCAGCATTGTTAGGGCCCATTTCCCGAACTTGAGCCAGGAGCTTTTGCAAAACGCTGTGGATGCCTTCTATCGGCTGCGGCAGCTGCCTTCTGTGGAGAAGAAGCCAGCCACCAGAGAGCTGATCAACTGGATCCGGGCCCTGCAGAACGAGCCTGATTTCCAGCCCAAGCGCCTTAAAAAGGGAGACATTCCCTATCTAGGGGTCCTATTCAAAAAAAGCAGCGACCTGCAGGTAGCCCAGGAGCGCTGTGGCAGGCTTTAGGCCGGAGCAACTATGTTTGTGGATTTCTTCTATCTGCTGCGCCAGTCCGGGGTAAATGCCAGCCCTACTGCTTTTTTGCGTCTGCAGCGGGCCTTGAGCCTGGGCCTGATCAATTCCCTGGAGGAGTTCTACACCGCTGCCAGGTGCATTCTGGTCAAGAGCGAAAGGCAGTTCGACCTCTATGACCAAGTCTTTGCCCATTATTTCCAGGGCGGGGAGCTGCCCGAACCGCAGGGTCTGGAGCTGGGCGAGCAGATGCAGGAGCTTCTCAGGCAGTGGCTGGGCGAGGATCCTGAGGGCCTGGCCCAGGCCCTGGATCTGGACCCGGAACAGGTGGCCTCCATGAGCCCTGAGGAGCTTCTGGAGTACTTTCAAAAGCGCTTAGAGGAGCAGGAGGGGGAGCACCACGGGGGCAGCAAGTGGATTGGCACCAGGGGCACATCGCCCACTGGACACTCTGGTTATTATCCAGGCGGGATGCGAGTGGGTGGAACCTCCAGGAGCAAATCCGCCCTGAAAGTGGCCATGGACAGGAGATACCAGGACTACAGTGATGATCAGCCTTTGACCAGGGCCAAAGTGGGCGAGGCCTTGAAGAGCTTGAAGAACCTGGTCCCTGCCGGTCCCAAGGATGTGCTGAATATCGAGGAGACCATCAGGCAGACCATGAAAAACGCTGGTGAGCTGGAACTGGTCTATGATCGCAGCCTGAAGGACAAGCTGAAGCTGGTTCTGGCCATAGACAACGGCGGCTGGTCCATGGATCCTTATGTGCAGGTGGTCCGGGTACTTTTTTCCTATGCCAGGTCCCAGTTCAAGGATGTCAAGACCTTTTTCTTCCACAATACCATCTACGATGTCCTCTGGGAGGACCCTCCCAGACGGCACAAGCCTTATGCAGTGCATGACCTGGTGCGACTGGATCCAGAAACCAGGTTCATCATTGTGGGTGATGCCAGCATGGCCCCTTATGAGCTTATGGCTGCGGACGGCTCCATTCATGTGGAGGAAAAGTCTGGACTGCCCAGCCTGGAAAGGCTGCGCTTCATAGCCCGCACATTTCCATATTCTGTCTGGCTGAATCCAGTGCCCAGAAGATACTGGGGCTATACCAGGAGCATAGGTATGATCAGGCAGATATTCCCCATGTTCGAGCTGACTGTCTCCGGACTGGAGCAGGCTGTCAAGTACCTGCGGGGGCAGGGCCAAAGCTGATTTAAAGGTAGGGGCTGAACAGCCAGCACAAAGAGTCCCTGCACCTGACAGGAAAGGTCCTGCTGTCCACCTCCTGTAGGGTGACCTCGTGGGAGACACTGATCTTGTCCTGGACATGCTGCTCCAGGCTGCGCACCAATTCCTGGCTATAGACCTCCACTACCAGCTCGAAATTGAGCCGCAGGCTGCGGGGATCCAGATTGGCAGAGCCCACCAGGGCATAAGAGTCGTCAGCCAGGAACAGCTTGGAGTGGTTGAATGGCGCAGGCTGGTAAAAGACCTTGACCCCCCATTGCAGAAGTTCCCAGAGCATGTTCTGGGTGGCCCAGTGCACATAGGGCAAGTTGTTTACCTGGGGCAAGACAATATCCACATCCACTCCTTTCAAGGCAGCAGTCTGCAGGGCTCCTGTGAGCTCCCTGGAAGGCAGGAAATAAGGGGTCATGATGGAGATCTTGCTCTTGGCCTGGGAGACTACCCCGGTGAGCAGCATGCGCAGCTTATCCAGATCCTGGTTGGGGCCCACAGTGATGGTCCTGCAGATGGCGGAGTCCTGTCTGCCAGGTTCTGACCAGCTTCTCTCCGGACGGCTATAGTCCCCGGTACAAAAGGACCAGTCTTCCAGGAAGACCTCCTCCATTTGGGCCACAATCGGACCCTGGAACTTGAAGTGGATATCCTGCTTGCGCTTGGGGTTCTGGGATAGCTGTACCAGATGGCTGTCCCCGATGTTCATGCCTCCGGTGAAGCCTGTTTCTCCGTCCAGAATCAGCAGTTTGCGGTGATTGCGCAGGTTGATAAATGGAGAAGGGGGATAGAATTTCAGGGGCAGAAAACGGGTGAAGGGGATACCTTCCTTTTTCAGCAGATGGCCTATCCTGGGCCTGGAATAGAACTCACCAATGCCGTCCACCATGACCCGCACATCGAGCCCCCTGGCCTGGGCTTCTGCCAGGGCCTGGACAAAGCTTCTGCCTGTGTGATCCGAGTCAAAGATATAGCTGGCCAAAAGCACACTCTTTTGTGCCCTGCGGATTGCCTGCAGCATATCTGGATAGGCCTGTTCCCCATTGTACAGGGTCTCTACATTGTTTTGGGCCAAAAGCATTCGGTTGCTCAGGGCCTCGGAAAGGTGGGCCAGTTGATGAAAGTCTGGGGAGATCTCGAAATCGTATACAGTCTTCTCTGATCTTCTGGAGCGAAGCTTTTGATCCGCCAGTTCGGTATCCAGGGGAGGCCAGTACCATTTCAGCTTCTTGGCCTTGGTGCGGACCCGGTTGATGCCCAGCAGAAAGTATAGAAAAGGCCCGATGGTGGGCAGCATGATGCAGATGATGATCCAGGCCCAGGCTGCCCGGGGATCCCTTTTGTATAGCAGGGCATGTCCTGCAGCCAGGAAATCCAGGGTCAGGATCAGGATTACGATCATCCAGTTCAGGATATCCAAGGTAGGCAAGGATAATGTCCTTTCAGACTATGGTTTGTTGGGATCAGAGCGGAGATATTTCTTGCTATATTTGGGCAAGGATAACTGTTGGTTGAAAAATTGGCAAATCAGATCCATGTTGAGCCCAGTTGGCTTCAGGCTTGGTGTTTTGGCTTGCATAAAATGACGCCCTTCCTGGCCAGAAGTTGAGGCCTGCGCCCTAATAAAGTATCTATATCCTGCATGGGGCATAGAACACTTGATAGCTCTCTGCTAGCCTCTTTTTCTGAATATATTGGGAAATCTGGCAGTTATTGTCTTGACTAGGCAAAGGCTGTTTGCTAACTGACTTAGTTATTGTACACAATAGATATCTTTTGGAAGTATGGGCAGAGAAAACCGCAGGAGGAGGGAGACTATGGCGCAGCGTGAACAATGGGGCACAAGGACGGGTTTCATTCTGGCTGCAGTGGGCTCGGCCATTGGCCTGGGCAACATTTGGCGTTTTCCCTACATGGCCTTTGACAACGGCGGGGGGGCCTTTCTAATCCCCTATTTTTTCGCCCTGCTCACTGCGGGTATTCCCATCATTATTCTGGAATTCGGCATCGGGCATAAATACAAGGGCTCCGCGCCCATGACCTTCTTCAACATCTTCAAGAAATGGCAGTGGCTGGGCTGGTGGCAGGTGTTTGTGGCCTTTGTTATCTCCATTTATTATGTGGTAGTTATTGCCTGGGCCCTGAACTATGCCCTGCTGGCCTTGAATCTGGGCTGGGGAGAAAGCCCAGGGGATTTCTTTTTTGGGGAATTCCTGGCCCTGAGTGACGGGCCTATGAGCCTGGGGGGCATTGTCTGGCCAGTATTTATTGCTGCCATCGCCATGTGGCTGGTGACCTGGCTGGCGCTTTTCAGCGGGGTCAGGCGGGGCATAGAGGTAGCCAACAAGATCTTCATGCCAGTCTTGTTCTTGCTGCTTTTGATCATGCTGGGCAGGGCAGTAACTTTGGATGGGGCTGCAGAAGGAATTAATTGGCTCTTTAGGCCTGATTTCAGTGCTATCCTGGATTATAAGGTCTGGACTGCAGCCTACGGGCAGATTTTCTTTACCTTGAGTATCTGCTTTGCGATCATGATCACCTATTCCAGCTACCTGCCAGCCAAGTCAGACATCAATAATAACGGCATGATGACTGCCTTTATCAACTGCGGCTTCAGCCTGCTGGCAGGCATCATGGTATTTGGTGTTCTGGGCTACATGGCAAAAGAGCAGGGAGTACCCCTGGAAGAAGTGGTGGGAGCAGGTGTGGGCCTGGCCTTTGTGACCATACCTGAGGCTATAAATCTTTTGCCTGCGCCTGAGTTCTTTGGTTTCCTGTTCTTTATCTCCCTGGTATTTGCCGGATTGAGCTCCATGATCTCCATCTCAGAGGCCTGCTGTTCCGCCTTGATGGACAAGTTTGCCTGGAATCGCAAGCCCACTTCCAGCCTGCTCTGCCTGGTGGGCTTTTTGCTCAGCCTGATCTTCATGACTAATGGCGGGCTGTTTGTCCTGGATATTGTGGACCATTTCATCAACAACTTCGGCATAGTCTTTGCCGGTCTGGTGGAAGTGATTCTGCTTTCCTGGTTCTTTAAGCTGGAGTCTGTGCGGGAGCACATCAATGCCCTGTCAGAATTCGCAATTGGCTCCTGGTGGAATTTCTGCCTGAAGGTGATTACTCCTATCGTTCTGGGCTACATGGCTGTGGCCAACTTGGTCGGGGACATCCGGGAGAACTACGAGGGTTATCCAGGCAGTGCTTTGGTGCTTTTTGGCTGGTGCGTGGTGGTAGGCATTGTACTGCTTAGCTTTGTGCTGCAGTCCATGAAGAACAGCTGGGAAGAGAAGGCCTAAAAAAAGGAGTGTGGAAAATGACTGCCGGAGCAATTATCATGATGCTTTTTGGCCTCTTGGTCACCTGGGGGGGTGCGATCGTATGCATTTCCAAGGCCATGAAGTCCAAGGGCATATAGATCTGATGTGCTAAACGTCCAGGGGCGGGGTTTACCGCCCCTGGCTGGATAGATTATGGACCTGGCAGACGCAAGTGGGCAGAGCCTGCAGGACAAGCTGGAGCTTAGCAGACAAAGGCTTGCTTCTATCCTGCAGGATTTTGCTCCGCAGGAGATTTTACTGGCCTGGAGCGGGGGCAAGGACTCCACCCTGCTCCTGGCCATTTTTTTGCAGCTCTGGCAAGAGGAAATGCAGGCTGTCTGGGCCCCAAAAGTGGTCAGCCTGGATACCGGCTGCAAGTTCCCGGAAGTGATCAACTTCAGAGATGCAATAGCAAAGAGCTGGGGTCTGTGGCTGTTGCTGGCCAAGCCTGAGGTGGATCTGGA
>JBNJDO010000113.1:0-6039 GCA_051744965.1 Thermodesulfobacteriota bacterium
AAGCAGGAGCAAGATCAGAACTAAATCCCGGAAGCTATTATTTGCCAAACGGACACTTGGGAAAGGTGCAGGCCCGGCAGCCCAGGCAAAGCCCGCCCTCGCCCATGGCTGCCAGCTCCTGTGCAGCTGGCTCCAGCCCTGCCAACAGTTGGGGCAGCAGCAGATCCAGGCTGGTAGTCTTGTAAAACAGGGCGCAGGCTGGAACCCCCAGCACCTGTGTGGAGCCTATTTTGCCGCTCAAGGTCATAGCCCCGGGCAGTACAGGCAGACCGAAGCACTCCTTTTCCAGCCCGGCCTGCAACAGGCCCTGCCTGGTAACATCCTCCGGATCCACAGACAGGCCGGCAGTGGTGATCAACAGATCCGCCCCTGCCTGCAGGAGCTTGTGCACCCCCCTTTCAATCGCTGCGGCCTGATCCGGCACGATATCAGTGCCTACCACCTGGCCCCCAAAAGCCTCCACCTTGCTCTTGATCACTGGAATGAACTTGTCCTGGACCAATCCAGTAAAGACCTCGGTGCCTGTCACCAGAATTCCAGCCCTAGGCCTGCGCAAAGGCAGCACCTGCAGCAAAGGGCCGCTGCCCAGGATGCGCAGGGCACGCTCTAATTCCTCCTGCTTTAGATACAGGGGAATGGCCCTGGCTCCAGCCAGGATCTTGCCTTTTTCCACCACCAGCTTATTCTGCCTGCTGGCACAGATCACCCTGGGCTGCAGGTTAAAGGCTTGCAAGAGTTGGGAGGCCAGCAGGAACAGCCCATCCCTTTCAGCCCAAAAATTAACCTTGCCCTCCCTGGGCTGCTGCTCAAACTCCACCCCAGGACCAGCCATGGCCCTTGCAAACTCCAAGGCAGCCTGATCCTCGTGCACCCATCCCTGCAGGGGCGTTGCATCCTGCTCTACATAAACGGTGTTCCTGCCCATCTGCTGCAAACGACAGACATCCCCAGGGCCCAGGGTCTGTCCAGCCCAGAATTCTGCTCCTTTCTGCTCTCCAGGCACAATGCGGGTCATGTCATGCGCCACCTTCCGGCCCACAGCCTCCTGCACCGGGACGGCCTGCAGGCCTGGTCCGGTCTGCTCCAGATCTGGCCCCGCAGCAGGGCTCTCATAAGGGGCCTCACCCTGGCAGGCCCGGCAAATCGCTCCATCGTGCACAGGATAGGGCTCTCCGCAGGCCGGACAGATATCCACCCTGCCCATGCTGGGCTTGCCCAGGAGCCTAGGTTTGAGCTGCACCTGTTCTATCTTGCACACCCCTGGTCCTGCCCTGCGGATCTCCTCAAATAGCTTTTCCGTGTCCTGCTCCTGCTTGGGCTTGGTCTTGAGCAGCCAGGCCCTGATCTCAGGCCAGTTGGCCAGCTTGCGCTCATCCAGGGCCACCCGTACCCCCTGGCCGGTATACTTGTCGTACAAACTAAGGGCATACCTGCCCAGATTATAGACCTTCATCCAGCTGTTGCCCACGCTGCATAAACTTAAGAGCTGTACAGCATCAGGAAGACATTTTGGCGACTCCACCACTGCCTCGAACAAAGTGCCCTCAGGCAGATGGGATTTGGCCAGGTCTACCATGTAGCCTCCGATCATGATCCCAGGTGCTGGATAGCCATGGAACTCTGCAGCCATGGACTTAAATTCCTCAAAAGTATATTTTCCGATATGCATATCCTATAACCCCTGTCCAGGTAACAGTTGATTGCTTTACACAAACTGATCTTGCCCGAGACATTAATGCACCAAATACTATGCTTTCAGTATGGAAAAATCAAGAAATCCCGCCTGAGCAAAGGCTGGACAGCTCACCCCTGCAATCAAAACCAGATGGAACTTCTTAAGCCTGAACCTGGAACCCGGAACCTATCCCCCAGAACACTGCAGGGCTTGTTTCTTGCACAAGCTCTCTGTATTGCTTATAATTCCTTGTTAGAACATTTCCTGTAAAGTCCATGTCCAGGAGCTAGGCCTCAGACCTGACCAGTCCTACCTGGTACAGAAGCTCCTGGGAGAGGACAGCTATCAGGAGCCAAAAATGGAACCACATAGAGCTAAACCCACATGTACTGCCTGCCCAGAACTTTTTGCCCCACAAAAGGCTCTGCCAGGAACAGGCTTTGGCTATTTACTCTAATAGATACCTCGAGACTCTAAGGAGACTGCCCATGGGACCTAGACAGGTCTCCTTGGTGGATGATCCCCAGTGGTACAAGGACGCAGTGATATACCAAGTCCATGTCAAGGGCTACCAGGACCTGGACTCCAATGGCATCGGGGATTTCCAGGGCCTGCTGCAGAGATTGGACTACCTGCAGGAACTGGGAATAACCGCTATTTGGCTGCTGCCCTTTTATCCTTCCCCTCTGCGGGATGACGGCTACGATATTGCTGATTACTACAACGTGCATCCGGATTACGGAAGCCTGAAGGATTTCCAGGAGTTCCTCAAATCCGCCCATTACCGGGGAATCAGAGTAATCACCGAACTGGTGCTCAACCACACCTCTGACCAGCACCGCTGGTTCCAGCTCTCCAGAAGGGCCAGACCTGGCTCCCCCTTGCGGGACTTCTACGTCTGGAGCGAGACTGTACACAAGTACCAGGAGGCCAGGATAATCTTCAAGGATTTCGAGACCTCCAACTGGACCTATGATCAGCTGGCAGGAGCCTATTACTGGCACCGCTTCTACTCCCACCAGCCTGATCTCAACTTTGACAATCCCCGGGTGCACAAGGCCCTGCTCAAGGTGATAGACTTCTGGCTGGGCATGGGAGTGGACGGCCTCAGGCTGGATGCAGTGCCTTATTTGTATGAGCGGGAAGGCACCAACTGCGAAAACCTGCCAGAGACCCACGAGTTCCTGAAAAAGCTGCGCAGGCACGTGGAGGAGCACTACTCCAACCGGCTGCTCCTGGCAGAGGCTAACCAGTGGCCAGAGGATGCGGCAGCCTATTTCGGGGAGGCGGATGAATGCCACATGGCCTTCCATTTCCCTATCATGCCCAGGCTGTACATGGCCTTGTGGATGGAGGACCGTTTCCCTATAGTGGACATCCTGGAGCAGACCCCGGAGATCCCTGAGAACTGCCAGTGGGCCATCTTCCTGCGCAATCACGACGAGCTGACCCTGGAGATGGTCACTGACGAGGAACGGGACTACATGTACCGGGTCTACGCCCGTGATCCCCGGGCCAGGATCAACCTGGGCATCAGGCGCAGGCTGGCTCCCCTGGTGAACAACAACCGCAGGAAGATCGAGCTTCTGAATTTTCTGCTTTTTTCCCTGCCAGGGACTCCGATCATCTATTACGGGGACGAGATCGGCATGGGAGACAACTACTTCCTGGGGGACCGCAACGGAGTGCGCACTCCAATGCAGTGGAGCCCGGACCGCAACGCTGGCTTTTCCAGGGCCAACCCCCAGCACCTTTACCTGCCGGTGATCCTGGATCCTGAGTACCACTTCGAAGTGGTCAATGTGGAGAACCAGGATAAAAACCTATCTTCCCTTTTGTGGTGGATGCGCAGGCTGGTGGCCATGCGCGGCAGGTTCCAGGCCTTTGGCAGGGGCGAAATCAGATTCCTGCTCCCGGACAACCCCAAGGTCCTGGCCTTTTACCGGGAGTACCAGGAGGAGACCATCCTGGTGGTCATCAACCTCTCCAGATTTGCCCAGGTGGCCAGTCTGCAGCTGACAGACTACTCTGGATTTGTACCTGTGGAGGTTTTCAGCGGGAACAGATTTCCAGCAATCAGCAGCAACGACTATGTCTTCACCTTGGGCAGCCACGACTGCTTCTGGTTCTTGCTGCAAAAGGAGAAGAGCTCCTTAAGCCAGGAAAAAGAGACAGAGCTGCCTTGGATGCGGCCTTCCCTGGGCTGGGAGGAGGTGCTCTCAAGGCCTTTGAGCCGGGAACTGGAAAGAAAGATCCTGCCCGGATTCCTGCAAAGGAGCCGCTGGTTCCGCTCCAAGGCCAGGCGCATCAGGAATGTGCAGCTCCAGGATGATCTTCTGCTGCCTGCAAAGGACAGGAGCATGCATCTTGTCCTGCTGGAGGTCTTCTTCAGCGAGGGACCCAGCGAGACCTATGTCCTGCCCTTGGGCTTCCTGGAGCAGGAAATGGACCAGGAACCTGAATTTGTCCTGGCCCGCATCCAGCTGCCCTCCAGCCAGGGGCAGCTGGTGGATGCGGTCTGTCTGCCGGAATTTAGGGCAGCACTTTTGCAATGCATAGCCTCTGGTCAGGAAATCCCTGGAGAAAAAGGCCAGCTCAGGGGCAGGCAGGGCAGCAGACTTTCAGGAAAGGGGCCCCTGCAGACAGAGAGTCTGGAATCCAGGGTACTGCGCGGAGAGCAGAGCAACACCTCTATCATCTACAGCCAGGAGTATTTCCTGAAGCTCTACCGCAAGCTGGAGGAAGGTCTGAATCCAGACACAGAGCTAACCATCCAGCTCACAGACAAAGGAAACTTTTCCTATGCCCCGCCTTTCATGGCCCAGCTGGAGTACAGGCTGCCTGGCCTGCAGTCCATGTCCATGGCCCTTTTGCAGGGTTTTGTGCCCAGCCAGGGGGATGCCTGGTCCTTTGTCCTGGACCACCTGGATCAGTTTTTGGACCAGGTCCAGGTAACCCAGGCGGATGCCGGGCAGATAAAGCTGCTTCCCAGCTTCTACCAGGTCCATCCAGATAGTGTGCCAGGAAAGCTCCTGGAGCACATGGGCGGCTATTTCCCGCAGATGATCTCCCATCTGGGAGAAATCACTGCCCGCATGCACCTGAGCCTGGGAGATAGACATAATCCGGATTTTGCTCCTGAGCCGTTCTCCAAGCTCTACCAGCGCTCTTTGTACCAATCCCTGCGCAGCCTGACCAGAAGGACCCTGCACAGCCTGAATCGGTCCAGAAATAAACTGTCCCAGGATGTGCAGCTAGATGCAGACTGGTTGCTGCAAAAGGAGCAGGAGCTGTTGCGGGCCTTTTTCCGGATCACCATGCAAAGCATCACTTCGCAAAAGATCCGGGTGCACGGGGACTACCACCTGGGGCAGGTCCTGTACACAGGCAGCAGTTTCTGTATAGTGGATTTCGAGGGCGAACCAGCCAGATCCCTGGGAGAAAGAAGGCTCAAGCGCTCCTGCCTCAAGGACGTGGCAGGCATGATCCGCTCCTTCCATTACGCTGCCCACACTGCCCTGGCCAAGCAGCTCACGGTGAGGCCCACAGACGAGGCCAGCCTGTTGGCTTGGACTGAACCTTGGTTCCAGTATGTGAGCGGCATTTTCCTGCACAGCTATCTGCAGAGCATGCAGGGCTCCGGCCTGGTGCCGGAAAAACAGCAGGAGCTGGGTCTGCTTTTGGACACCTTCCTGCTGGAAAAGGCAGTCTATGAGCTGGGTTATGAGCTAAACAACAGGCCTGACTGGATGGGCATCCCTCTGGCAGGGATCAAGAGCATCCTGGCCAGACAGGGTATCTAGTGCCCTGGTCTGCAAGCTCTAGCGTACCTATGCACCATCTTGTTGGACCTTAATAAACCTATGCACTAATGAGGAGCCAGGGTCCGGGGACTTGGCCCACAGGGCTTCCAGCACCTACTTTTGCTGTAAATTTCCGTTTACAAAGATTAGAATTGAAATGCAAAAGTAAGTGCTGAATCTGAGGGAGTGGAAAGAAATAAGCATACCACAGAGTGTGAAAGCGAGCATTGACCCCTGCAAGGGAGACTGCCAGTCGCCCCTGCAAGCCTGCGCTCAACCATGAAAATGTTTTCAAGCAGGTACTGGCGGGATGGACGTGTAGGGGCGAGCGGCGCTCGCCCAGGAAAAATATAAACATAAGCTTGCAAGTTGCTGCCCTCGTTGTTCCGTGACAGTTTCTAAGAGCTAACTCCCTAGTTTTCAAAGCACAAATTATAAACAACATTCAAACTCAAGGACCAAGGCCATGTCAGAGAATATTTACTATGATCTTAGCCTGTTGCAGGAAATGGACATCTATCTCTTCAAGCAGGGCAACCACCTGGAGCTCTACCACAAGCT
>JBNJDO010000114.1:0-5930 GCA_051744965.1 Thermodesulfobacteriota bacterium
CAAAGCTCAGAACAAAAAGGCGGCCCCGGGCCGCCTTTTTCATGGAGGGGATTTGTCATGCCTGAACCGATCAGCCTGGAAAACAGCGATCTGCCTCTAGTGGAGATGAGACTGCCCAGGGAGAGATGGTCCGGCTTGAACAGCCTGCTGCGGCAGGGGTTTTATGTGCGTGTGCCCGGGGGGCTGTCCCTGCAGCAGGTCCTGAACCAGGAATTCGGCATATCCCGGGAGTATCTGCAGGACAGGGTGCAGACCATATTTCTGGATTCCAGTCCTGTGGATGAGCTGGAAAAGGCCTACCCCAGGGCCTGGTCTGTTGTGGCCCTGTCCTCTGCCATGCCTGGACTGGTAGGGGCTACTATGCGCAAGGGAGGATATTACGCTGCCCTCCGCGGGGACATCAGCTACCAGGGCCAGGCAGCAGCAAAAGGGCAGCAGGAACTGCCCCTGCAGATCAAGCTCTTCAACTTTCTGGCCCCTGAGCTGGCAGAGAACTTCCTCTCCAGGGTCATCATTCTGGACAACAGTCCGCTGCTGGAGTTCGTGCAGCTGCAAGGCTCAAGCTTTTGGGCAGCGCCTGCTAATATTCTCCTGCAGGGCAGGGAAGTAGATAGGGCAGAGCTGGAAGATAATCTACAAAAGCATGGGCAAACAGGCCTGCAGGTGAAATGTCCAGATTGAATGGAGGGAATGAGGTAGGGATCATCAGTATCGATTGCGCCTGCGACAGCGAAATTCAGACTTCGTTGTGGTTATCGCAATCGATATGTATAGCTGATTCTTCATCATAGTCCACGAGGTAAGGAAGTTGGTCCCATGACGATCCTCCCCGGCACTCACTTGCATAACTAACTTTGAATAAGAGAGGTTTTTGTACCAACAAGTGAGTGCCGGGGAGGCTGGTATAGAAATGTTCTCAACTCCCTAGGCCCGCAGTCTGGACCAGCCCCGGGAGCTGAAGCTTCTGCCCCCTTTCTGTATAATGTGGGCCTGGGCCTGGGGAAAGCCTTGGATCAGCTCCAGACCTTGATGGGCTGGAAGCACGAACAGGGCTGTGGACAAGCTGTCCGCAAGCATGGCACTGGCTGCGGTCACGGTACAGCTGGCTGTGCGCGCAGGGGAGGAATCCTGCCCTGGCAGCAGTAGATGGTGGTGCCTGCGACCCGGAGAGAAAAATCTCTGGTAATCTCCGGAAGTAGCCACAGCCATATCCCGTAGGGCTAGCCTTTGCACATAATCCTTTTTGCCCTTGGGGTCCTGGATACCTATCAGCCAAGGCGAGGCTTGGTCCTTGCCGCCCACAACCCGGATATCTCCTCCTGCTTCAATCAAGGCATGGCTGATGCCCTGCTCCTGGATGAGCTGGGCAGCCTTGTCCACAATATACCCTTTGGCTATGCCGTCCAGGGTCAATTTGCTTTCTGGGTGCAACAGGCTGACTCTACCCGGCTGGAGAAGGAGCTTGTCCATGCCCAAGGCCTTTTGCAGCTCTTTTGTCCTCTTGGGATCCGGTGGGTAACCAGATTTGTCTGCACTTTGGGCATACTCCTCCAACCAGGGCAAGACTGTAATGTCGAAGCTGTTTCTACTAGCCTGGTGCAGTCTGAAGGCCTGGTGCAAGACCAAGTCCAGCTCGGGGGGCACATCTTTGAGGAGTTTGTGTTGGTTCAGCCAGCCCAAATGGCCCTGGGGGTCAAAGCGGTTGAATATGGGGATCAGTCTTTGCATCTCCTGCAGGGCTTTTTCCTGGGCCTGCAAGGCCTTATCCCGGCTGGGATCATAGATGGTGAGGCTGACCATGGTGCCCATCAAGGGCAGGGTCCTGGAGGTCTTTTGCAGCTGGGACTTGGAACCGGCGAATCCAGGCTGGAAGAAAAGGCCCGGGGCTGCTGCGCCTAGGCCCATAGCGCCCAGATAGCGCAGGCACTCTCTACGGTTGAGGCTGTGCTTGCTGGCCATTTGTAGCTCCATTTTTTTACTTTTTTGCCTTTGCATACGTCAGGCTAAGCCTGCATGTCAAGGTCTTTGACAGAAATAGCAGGGCAGTGGGTCTGTATTGGGCCTGCTTGTTGTGCATAGAGGTAGGGCCAGGTCGCACTGGAGCAATCAGCAAGCCACAGCCACTGGATTTGCTTTTTGTTCTCTAGGCTTGTATGTTGACCCTCCCTTAGGACTCCAAGCTAAAAAATTTCTAATGGGGGGCAGCAAAGGAGGATCCCATGCCTGGCTACAAGGTGCATGTCCCTGTGGGTCTCATACTGGGTGTCGGAGTCCTGGCAGGGCTGATTTGGCAGGGTTGGTACGATCCTGAACCTAGGCAGATGCTGATCCTGCTGTTTTTTGTATATCTGGGCAGCCTTTTTCCGGATATAGATACAGATTCTGCAAGTCAGAGACTTTTCTACGGCATCCTGGCCTTGTGCAGCTTGACTCTGATGCTTAAGGGGCTATACAAATGGGCTGCGATCCTGGGTTTTTGCGCTATGTTTCCGGCTCTGTCCCAGCACAGGCGTTGGACCCATACCTGGTGGGCGATGTTGGGTGTGCCCTTGCTGGTTGCTGCCCTGCCAGTATTCTTTTTTGAGACGCCTTGGCAGAGGCTCTTGCCATTTTATCTGGCTGCTGTGCTTGGATATTTTTCCCATCTGGTCCTGGACAGGCAATTTTAGCCTTGCTTGGGATTGGCCCAGATTAAGGAAGCAGAATCAACTCGGACGCGGAATCAGTATGAATATTCTCTTGCCCCTGTCAGAATTCCTGGCCCAACTGGGCAGATTGTTTTTCTTCCTGTTAAAAGAGCTGGGCGGAATCTTTCTTTTTTTCCTGCATGGTTTCTTGGCGATCTTCAAGTATCCTTTCCAGTTGCGCAAGAATCTGGAACAGATCTATTTCATAGGTGCCAAGTCCGTGTTTGTGATCATCCTGGTGGCCTTGTTCACCGGCATGGTCATGGGCCTGCAGCTTTATTACACCCTGGTTAAGTTCGGCTCCGAGGGAGTTTTAGGCGCTGCTGTGGCCCTGGCTATTATCAGGGAGCTGGGTCCGGTATTGACCGCGATCATGGTTATAGCCAGGGCGGGTTCCTCCATGGCAGCAGAGATAGGGATCATGCGCATTACAGAGCAGATCGACGCCCTGGTGACCATGGAAGTGGATCCAGTGCGTTATCTGTTTAGCCCCAGGATTGTGGCTGCAGTGATCTCTTTTCCCTTGCTTACTGCCCTGTTTGATGTGGTAGGCATTCTGGGCGGGTATGTCACCGGCTGCTGGATGCTGGGAATCAACTCTGGTGTTTATTTTTCCCGTATGCAGGATATGGTGGTTATGACGGATATCACTGGTGGCTTCTACAAATCCCTGGTATTTGGATTGCTGGTGGTGACTATTTGCTGTTACCAGGGTTATTACGTGCATCTGCGCAGCCAGGGCTTCGGGGCCAAAGGGGTGAGCCTGGCCACCACCAGTGCGGTGGTTATGTCTTGCGTGGCGGTTTTGGTTTTCGATTATGTACTGACTTCTTTTTTGCTGTAGCCTATGCAGACACCTTTGATAGAATTCAGGCAAGTGAGCAAGAGCTTCGGGGACAAAGTGATCCTGGATAGGGCAGATCTTTTGGTCTATCCAGGTCAAGTGACTACCCTGATTGGCAAGAGCGGGGTGGGCAAGAGCGTGACCCTGAAGTTGATAATTGGTCTTTTGAGCCCGGATTCAGGCAGGATCCTCTATCAGGGCCAGGATGTGGGCCAGATGTCCGGCAGGGAAAAAAGGCAGCTCATGGGCAAAATGAACTATATGTTCCAAAATAATGCCTTGTTTGACTCCTTAAGCGTATTCGAGAATATCGCCCTGCCTTTGCAGGAAAGGCACAAGCTAAGTTCCAAGCAGATAGAGGACAAGGTCAGGCAAAAGATGGAGCTGCTGGATTTGGGGAATATCTGGGAGAAATTCCCCTCCCAGATTTCCGGAGGGATGCAGAAGAGGGTGGCTATGGCCAGGGCCCTGATTACCGACCCTGAGGTGGTGCTCTTTGACGAGCCCACCACAGGCTTGGATCCCCTGCGCAAGAACAATGTCCTGGCCATGATCACTGAGAACCAGAAGCAGTTTGGGTTCACCTCCATTCTGGTCAGCCATGATGTCCCGGATGTATTTTATATCTCCAATCGAGTTGCGGTCCTGGAGGAGGGCAGGGTATTGTTCCAGGGCAGCTCCAGGGAGCTGGAGCGCTTTGAGCACCAGGTAGTGCATGATTTTTTGAACAGTACCCAGAGTCTGCGGAATCACATCCTGGGCCTTAAGACCAGAAGGGAGCTGGAGGCTTACTTTTTGCAGCTGGCGCAAGATAGACAAGGGCAGGGGATTTGCCTTTTGCTTGTAGGGATAGAGAATCTGGAGCGGGTAGAAGAGCAGGCAGGGCATTTTCTGGCCCAGGAGATAGTTTCAGCTGTCTCCTGGAGCCTGCAAAAGCGTCTGCAGAGCCCTGGGGATGCACTGGGCCGTTATAGCCAGGATAGGGTGCTATGCATTTTGGTGGAAAAAAGCCTCCAAGAAGCAGAAGAAATGGGTAGGGAGGTTTTGCAGGAATTAAAGGAAGTAAGTTTCATGCGCAGTAAGGAGTACACCAAAAGCTGCGTGGATTTTGCCATTTATTACGCTGCGCTGCACTGGGATGGGCAGACTTCCCTGCAGGAGCTGGCAAGAATGGCAGGGCAGCAGGAGCAGCAAAGGATCAGCCTGGTCTGCGCAAGCGAGGCATAGAATCCTGCTAAATAACAGGTGGGGTCGGATATGAAAAAGGGATACAAAGTAGAATCTATAGTGGGCGCATTTGTGCTCCTGGGGCTGGTTTGCCTGGGCTATCTAACCATGCAGCTGGGCCAGGTGCAGTTCTTTGGTCCGGACTATTATCAGCTCCAGGCTAGGTTCAGTAATGTGGGCGGGCTGCGAAGCGGCAACTCGGTGCAGATAGCCGGGGTCCAGGTGGGCCAAGTCCAGGACATTGAGCTGGACCAGGAACGGTACGTGGCCCTGGTCCAGCTCCAGATCAGGGAAGGGGTTAGACTGACTGACGACACCATGGCCGCAATCAAGACCAGCGGGCTGATCGGGGATAAGTACATCAGTCTTTCCCCTGGAGGCTCAGGCATTTACCTGGAGCCAGGGGAGACGATTATCGAGACCCAGTCTCCTTTTGATATCCAGGAAATGTTGGGCAAGTATGTATTTGGCGATTCAGGGGATTAGATAAACAAAGGTTACAGGAAATCGCAGGGAGGAGGACATGCGCACATTGGTTATCAGCTTGTTGCTGCTTTTGCTTGCAGGCTTGCCTCTGCAGGCCAAGGCCCAAGAGGCGGACTCCTCTGAGGCCGCAGATTTAATCAGGGATTACATGGATCGGGCCCTGGAGCTGGTCCAGGATCAGGAGGAGCCAGATCCGGATCAGTTGTCCTCCAGCATGGGGGATATGGCTGAGGAGATATTCGATTTCGAGCTCATGTCCCGCATGAGCCTGGGCAGACACTGGAACAGCTTTGATCAGGAGCAACAAAAGGAGTTTGTGCAGGAGTTTACAGCCTTACTGCAGGAGAATTATCTGGGCCGTATGGATGAGCACCTGCAGGAGGTGCAGGACTTCAGCAGAGAGGATATGCAGGTCACTGGACATGAACTGCTCTCCAGCAAGAGGGCGCAAGTGCAATCCATAATTCACTACCAGGACAAGGAGATACCTGTTAACTACCGTTTAGCTACCCGAGGTGAGGGCTGGAAAGTGTATGATGTGCATGTGGAGGGGATGAGTCTGATCCAGAATTATCGCAGCCAGTTTGATCAGCTCCTGCAGCGCGGCTCTGCCCAGGATCTTTTGCAGAAGATAAAACAAAAGCTTGAGGAAGGGGATCCTGAGGAGCTGGAAGATCTCACATAGG
>JBNJDO010000115.1:0-5846 GCA_051744965.1 Thermodesulfobacteriota bacterium
CAATCTGGCCCTGATCAAGGACATGGAGCTGGAGTTCTCCCCTGGACTGAACGTGATCAGCGGAGAGAGCGGTGCAGGCAAGTCCTTTATCCTCAGGGCCCTGGATTTTGTCCTGGGCGAAAAGATCAGCTCCAGCCTGATCAGTCCTGGCCAGGATAAGGCAGTGGTGGAGGCTGTATTCACCAGGCAGGACCAGGAATACATCCTGCGCAGGGAGCTAAACGCCCAGAGCAATAGAAGCAGGTTTTTTCTAAACGATCAGCTAAGCTCCCAGAACAAGGCCAGGGAGCTCAAGCCAGAGCTCATCCTGCACACCAGCCAGCACAGCCAGCAGCGCCTTTTGGAGCCCAGCTATCACAAGCAACTTTTGGACTCCTGGCTAGAGGCAGAACTGCTGCAAAAAAAGAATAGCCTGATTCAAAAGCTGCGCGAACTAGATCAGAAAAGCGGCAATCTGCAGCAGCAGGCCAGAGAACTGGAGGAGAAGCGGGATTTTTTGCAGTACCAACAGGCAGAGATAGCCAAGATTCAGCCCAAATCCGGGGAGGAAGAGGAGCTGGAGGAAAAAAAGCAGGCCTTGAAGGAACAAACAGAGAGGCAGAAAAGCGTTCAGCTATGTCTGGAAGTTATGCACAGCCAAGGCCAGTCCCTGGAGGACAGTCTCTGGACCCTGCAAAAGGAGAGTGAGAAGCTGGGTGCTGGGCAGGAGAAATTCCAGCAGTACGCCCAGGGCCTGGAAGAGGCCAGGCACCTGCTGCAGGAGATGGATAGGGACCTGAAGGCCATGCCCTTGCCTGCAGAGAATGAACAGGAACTGGAGCGCATTGAGGCCAGACTGTGGCAATTAAGCCAGTTGCAGCGCAGACTGGGCAGGTCCCTACAAGGAGTTTTGCAGCTGCAACAGGAGATCGAGGACAACCTCTCCTTCCTGGACGGATGCCATCTGGAGCTGCAACAGCTGGAAAGGAAAAAGCAAGAGCTGGATACAGAACTGGACCAGGTTGTACAAAAGCTAAACCAAGCCAGGCGCGAGACAGCGGATCAATTGGCTGCTGAGCTGCAAAAGGAGCTGCAGAACCTGGGCTTTGACCCCAGTGTGCAGGTAACCTTCCAGTTCCAGCCCCAGGAAATCAGGCCAGGCATTAAGGAAGAGATCCCCAGACTGATGTGGATTCCCAATCCAGGACATCCCCCCCAGCCCCTGGAGCAGATTGCTTCCGGCGGAGAGCTGTCCCGCTTTTTGCTGGCCCTGGTCAGCCTATCCGCCAGATATAACCTGCCTACTCTGCTATTTGACGAGGTGGATGCAGGCATAGGAGGAATGGTTCTGGATCAAGTGGGCAGCAAACTACAGTCCCTGGCCCGCAGGCAGCAGATCATCCTGGTCTCCCACTGGCCCCAGCTGGCCTGCCTGGCCCACTGCCACTTCAAGGTGCAGAAGCTAAGCCAAAATAACGCCACATACACCAGCTGCCACATGCTTCAGTCTGAAGAACTCCTGCAGGAGCTGGCCAGAATGGCAGGAGGCGGGGAAAAAGGCCGTCTTCTGGCCAGGCAGCTGTTGGAGGATCAACGCGCGGGGGCAGAAAAATGAACAACAAAGCCAGGGAGTCCAATCCCTGCAGACAGCTCCAGGTCCTGGACATAAACCCCATGTCAGATGAGAGGTTCTGGCACCTTAAGCTGCAGTCCCCGAACTGGAGCTGGACTCCAGGGCAATTTTTGATGCTCAGATCCTTGGATTGGGGCCACGATCCCTTGGGAGCCAGGCCCTTTTCCATCGCAGACCAGAGCCAGGATGGCCTGCACATCTATATCCAGGTCCTGGGCAAGGCCACCAGGAACCTATCCAGACTAAGGCCAGGCGAGGAGGTCCTGGTCTGGGGGCCCCTGGGCCAAGGCTTCAGGCTGGAGCCGGAGCTCCCGGCCCTGCTTTTGGCCGGAGGCATGGGCCTAGCCCCTTTAGTAGGCCTGATAAACAATCACCCCCACCCCAGGGAACTGGAGCTCATCTTCGGGCACAGGCAAGACCTGGAGAACTATCCCTTCAGCCAATTGGCGGAGCGGGTTCTAGCCTGGGATGTCCAGGACAAGACGGAAAAGGACCTAATGCGACTGCAAAGGGCGGTACAAGTCAAGATCAAGGGCTATGCCCCTGACGGCAGAGTTTTGGCCTGCGGACCGGAACCATTTTTGCGCATGGTGCAAAATATCTCCCTGCAGGTCGGAGCCAAGACCCAGCTCTGCCTGGAGCGCTACATGGCCTGCGGCATAGGGGCCTGCCTGGGCTGTGTGGTGCAAGACAGTCAGGGTGAAAATGTCCAGTCCTGTGTGCAGGGACCGGTCTTCCCTGCAGAAGGGATCAGGATCTAATCAAGCTTTTAAAAGTATAAGAGCAGTAAAATGCAATTAGCCCTGTCCATTTGCGGCCTGGAGCTCAAGAATCCGGTGCTCACCGCCTCAGGCACCTTTGGCTACGGTCTGGAATTTTCTGCTTACGGCGATCTAAGCTCCCTGGGTGGGATCGTGGTCAAGGGCCTGTCCCTGCAGCCCAGGCAGGGCAACTCCCAGCCGCGCATGCTGGAGACCTCCTGCGGCTTTCTGAACAGCATTGGCCTGCAGAATATAGGGGCCACAAATTTCGTGGAGCAGAAGCTGCCTTTTTTGCCCTGGGAGGAAACTGCGATCATAGCCAATCTCTATGCCCAAAGCAGGGAGGAATTTGCTGAACTGGCCCTTTATCTCTCCCAGCAAACCGGAATAGCTGCCCTGGAAGTCAACATCTC
This sequence comes from Thermodesulfobacteriota bacterium, assembly GCA_051744965.1. Classification (GTDB taxonomy): domain Bacteria; phylum Desulfobacterota; class Desulfovibrionia; order Desulfovibrionales; family Desulfothermaceae; genus CAZBUB01. Next base: position 2,787 of record JBNJDO010000115.1, read on the forward strand.
CTGCCCCAATGTCCAGTCCGGGGGCCTACAGTTCGGACAGGACCCTGAGGCCGCAGCCCTGGCCTGCAAAGCAGTCAAATCCCAGGCCGGAGAAAAGCCGGTCATAGTCAAGCTGAGCCCCAATGTAGGCGACATCACGGAAATTGCCCTGGCAGTGCAGGAGGCTGGTGCGGACTGCATCTCTTTGATCAATACCCTGCAGGGCATGGCAGTGGACATCCGCACTCGCAAGCCCCAACTACAGAGCACCTATGGCGGGCTCTCCGGCCCGGCTATCAAGCCTGTGGCCCTGCGCATGGCACACCAGGTCTGCAGCAGAGTAGATATTCCTGTTATCGGACTGGGCGGGATCAGCAGCGCAGAGGACATCCTGGAGTTCATCCTGGTCGGGGCCCATGCAGTGCAAGTCGGCTCTGCAAACTTCATCCGGCCGGACATGAGCTTCAGACTGACCCAGGAGCTGCAGAAGCTCTGCCAGGAGCTGGGCATCAGCTCCTGGGAAGAAATCCGGGGCCAGCTGAAAACCGGTTAAAACGCTTCAACCTCACGTCCAGGCAGCCATGAACGAGTTCAAGCCCATCTTCGAGATTGCCCTGCCCCTGTTCTTAATCATGGATCCCTTTGCCAACTCCACTGCCTGCCTGGCCATCCTCAGGAACTACTCCCCTGCCTACCAGCGCTGGATCATTTTCCGGGAACTCATAATCGCCCTGATCCTGATGCTGGCCTTCCAGTTCCTGGGCCGCATGCTCCTGGATGTTTTGGATATCCAGCAGTCCACCCTCAGACTGGCTGGGGGAGTGATCCTGTTCATCATCTCCCTGAAACTCATATTCCCTGAAGAACGAGGCTCCCTGGCGCAATACGAAAAAGACCCCTTTATCGTGCCCATAGCTACCCCTTTTGTGGCTGGACCTTCCCTGTTGGCTGCGATCATGCTCTATTCCCACCGAGACATGGCCACCGAGGTCCTGCTCACTGCCCTGCTTTTGGCCTGGTGTGCTACTTTGGCCATCATGCTGGCAGCTACAGCCCTGCAGCATGTACTGGGTCCCAGGGGCAGCAGGGCTGCGGAAAGGCTCATGGGCCTGATTTTGATCCTGCTGGCAGTGAAGATGATGGAAGAAGGAGTTCAGCTCTTTCTGGCAGCCACATAGCTCTTTCCAGAGTGTTGCCTTGATTTATGGTAAATGATGGTTTATTCATGTGCTCTGGCTTTAGACTCTGGGTTCCTGGTTCCCCACTGTGTTGGGTTCTAAGGTACAAATCTATAACCTCCAGCAGATACTCTAACTAAATCCAAAGACAGGTCATGCTCAACAACTCTGTCATCTGTGCTCTATGTAACACATGCATCTTATAAGCCTGGCCTGGGAGCAGCCAATGTCAGAGCCTGCACTGCAAATAGAAGGCCTAAGCTTTGCCTACACTGGGCACCTGGTTCTGGAGGATGTACATCTCACCCTGCAACAGGGCGATTTCATGTTCATGCTGGGGCCCAACGGCGGGGGCAAAACCACCCTGATCAAGATCCTGCTGGGCATTTTGCCCTACAGTCAAGGCCAGGTGCAGGTCTTGGGCCGCCCTCCTGGCCAAGCTCCCCATCTGGTGGGCTATGTGCCCCAGCACGCCAGCGGCGCGGACAAGTTTCCCATTAATGTCCTGGAGGTAGTGCTCATGGGCCGCTTGGGGCATCTAGGCAGAATACATGGCTATGGCCAAAAGGACCGGAATCTAGCCCTAGAGGCCTTGGAAAAGGTAGAGATGCAACAACACCAGAATACTTTGATCAACAACCTCTCCGGCGGGCAGAAGCAAAGGGTGCTCATAGCCAGGGCCCTGGCCTGCCAGCCCAGGGTCCTGTTTCTGGACGAGCCTACAGCCAGCGTGGACTACGCCTTCCAGTCCAGGCTCTACGAGATCCTCCAGGACCTGAATACCCAGGGTATTACTATTGTGGTCATCAGCCACGACCTTTCCGTGCTTTCCAGCTACGCCAAGTCAGTGGCTTGTGTTAACCGGTGCCTTTATCATCACAGCCCTGCAGAGATAGACCAGGATGTCCTGGAGAGGATCTATGGCTGTCCTGTGGATCTGGTTACCCATGGCAGTATCCCGCATCGGGTGCTTAAAAAACATCCCTGATATGCTGGAAATATTGGAATACGAATTCATGCGCAATGCCCTGCTGGCAGGAGCACTGGTCAGCATGGCCTGCGGGATCATGGGCTCCCTGGTGGTAGTCAACCGCATAGTGTTCATCTCCGGAGGCATTGCCCATGCCAGCTACGGGGGCATCGGCCTGGCTTTCTTTGCTGGATTCTCCCCAGGGCTGGGGGCTGGCCTCTTCGCCCTGCTAAGCGCCCTGGTCATGGGCCTGGCCAGCAGCAAGCAAAGGCACCGGGCAGACACCATGATCGGGGTAATCTGGGCCGTGGGCATGGCCTTAGGCATTGTCTTCATGGACCTGACCCCGGGCTACAGAGTGGATCTCATGGGCTATCTGTTCGGCAACATCCTTATGGTCCCGGACCAATTCGTGTCCATAATGTTCTTGCTGGTGCTATTGGTGCTCTTGATGGTTTTTTTGTTCTTTAAAGAGTTCCTAGCCCTGTCCTATGACGAAGAATTTGCCCAGGCCATGGGTGTCCCTGTAGGCAGGCTCTACTTCCTGCTCCTGGTATTGGTGGCCATCAGCGTGGTCCTGAGCATCCAGGTGGTGGGCCTAATCCTAGTCATCGCACTTTTGAGCATTGCCCCCTACATAGCAGAGAAATACACTACATCTTTGAAACAGATGATGCTTCTGGCTGTTCTCCTGAACCTGGCCTTTACCCAAACAGGGATCTGGCTGGCCTATTTCCTGGATCTTAGTACCGGGGCCACGATTGTGCTAAGCGCTGCCCTGTTCTTCTTCCTGTCTTTTCTATTGCCTGCCAGAACTGGACAGAAGGCCTAAACTTCCAAACTACACAAAAAGAAAAGCAAGCCAGGGTGTTGCAAATTTTGGTTTCGAAGTTGAATATTGGGATTTAAGTTTTAGGATAATAAAACATTGCA
>JBNJDO010000116.1:0-5796 GCA_051744965.1 Thermodesulfobacteriota bacterium
CAGGAGACCCAGAGTCTGGCCCAGGAGCTGCCTGAGAAGAAGCTTTTGGCGGTGCTGAACAAGATGGATCTGGGGCAGGGGTTGCTGGAGTGTGCTGATTGGTGCAATGCAAATGGTTTGGATCAGGTGCAGATTTCTGCCAAGACTGGAGCAAATCTGTCCAGTCTAACGCAGAAGATCAGGGAGAAGATTGTAGGCAGGCAGGCTGAGCCCGGGCCTGGAGAGCTGGTGCCCAATCTGCGCCAGAAGGAGAATCTGCTCCAGGCCAAACAGGAGCTGCAGGAGCTGGCCTCTGGGCTCAAGCAGCAGATTCCTTTCGACCTGCTGCAGCTGCACCTGGATGCCGCGTGTCAGAGCCTGGCAGAGATCACCGGCGAGATCACCTCAGAGGATATCCTGCAGCGTATATTCTCCAATTTCTGTATAGGTAAATAGTACGAGGAACGTTAGTCCTGGTGCAGAAAGCCCTGGACTATCCTCTGGTAGCGCCTGCTGCTCTTTTTGTAGATACGGGCGAAGCGAATCTTGAGCATGTCCCTGCCCTGGATGTGCTCCTCGGAGATCTCCAGGCACTTGATTTTGACCTGGCTCATCAGCCTTTTGCGCAAAGCCTCCCAGGTGGAGCGCTGCTGCAGGAAGATATGGGCTGTAACCGGTCAGCTTTGCCTCCGGCAAATTTGACATATCTTTTGCCCCAAAGCGGGCAAAAAAAGAAAATTTGCCGGGTTGATCAATTATGAAACATACGGATCAGCATGGCGAATAATTATTCGCCCTCTTGTACCTGGGCGGACACAAGGTCCGCCCCTACGGCTGTTACCCCAGCCGTGGATGAATTCCTAGGGGCGAAGCTTGTCTTCGCCCACAAGGCCGAGCAGAGCCAGGCATGAGTATTCTTTCTGGATTCTAGTTTCATACGAGCGTGGATTGCTAAATAAGCAGGCTTGATATAAGCTGCTCTGTATGTGGCCCCAAGTGCTTTTGCTGCTTTTGCTCGCACTCTTCCCCCTCTGGGAGATCTTCTGGCATCTTTTAGGGGTCAGGCAGATCTATCCCTGGCAGCTGAAGCGCCTGCCTCAAAGGAAAAGGCCATTTGTCCTGGATGTGCGCAGCCAGGCTGAGTTTAATCTGCTGCGCCTTCCCAAGTCTGTGCAGCGTCCTGAGCTTTTGCTGAACAGCAAGAGGTTGCCCTTGGCCCAGGACGCCCCCCTGTTGGTGGTCTGCATGACCGGGCACAGATCTCCGCTAGCAGCCAAACGACTGCAACGTCAGGGCTATACCCGGGTCTATAATCTGGCCTGGGGGGTTTTGGGCTGGAAGCTGCTGGGCGGGGAGACTGTTTCCGGAGACGAGAACCTGGAGCCTTGAACCAGGTTTATAAAGGATAGATGACCACCCTGCGCCTTGGTTCCCGGCCCTTGCTCTCGCTAACCAGCCCATAGCGCTCTGCTATTTGATGCTGCAAAGAGCGCAGGTAGCTGTTTTGCGGGGTTAGTTCCACTGCCAGCCCTTTTTGGAAGGCCTCGCTGACCGCCTCTTCAGCAGCCTGCACAGCCTCCAGCTCCTGCTGCTGATCTCCTTGCAGATCCAAGATGCTGCGCAGGAAGTGCTCCATCTGGGTCAGGGTGTTATTGCGCACTACATGCAGGGGCACCCCGCTGTCCTGCATCTGCCTTAGGCGCCTGGACTGTTTCTTTTCATGGCTCTTCTGGGTCACAATGCTATCAGCTGCCTCCAGATCCCGGACAATAACCGCAGGGGCTCCAAGCTTCTGGATAGCCTTCTCCAGCCTGTCCCGGTTCACTCCGTAAGGGAAGATGCGCAGCATCCTGCGTCTGGGCGCAAACTGGCTGGATGATTCCAGGGGCTCGGTAAAGGGGCCTGTTGCAGACCCGGCAGTACTATTGAATGGGGCTTGCTCCACCTGAATCTCGCCCTCAGTGGTGCGGAACCTGATCTCCGGCTCCAGGTCTGCTCCTGTCAAGAGCTCGTCCACTACCTGGTCCAGATGGGAGTGGATAACCAGGCGATCCTTGCTTTGGATCTCCACCAGGACCTGGAAGGTGGGTTGGGCCTTGCGCTCCAGTACACTTTTCCTGCTTCTGCGGCGTTTGGCTTCCTCATCCGAAAGGGTCACGGCCTGGATACCGCCCAATAGATCCGAGAGGGTAGGGTTCTGGACCAGGTTGTCCAGGGTGTTGCCATGGGCAGTGGCTATGAGTTGTACTCCGCGTTCTGCAATGGTCCTGGCAGCCTGGGCCTCTGCCTGGGTGCCGATCTCGTCTATGACAATGACCTCTGGCATGTGATTCTCCACAGCCTCGATCATGACTGCATGTTGCCGGTCCGGGGAAGGGACCTGCATGCGCCTGGCCCTGCCTATGCCTGGATGGGGCACATCCCCGTCTCCGCCGATCTCGTTGGAGGTGTCCACTATGATCACCCTTTTGCCGAACTCCTCTGCCAGGACCCTGGCGGACTCGCGCAGCAAGGTGGTCTTGCCCACCCCTGGCCTGCCCAGCAGGAGCAGGGATGAGCCTTGCTCTATCACATCGCGGACAATGTCCACGGTACCAAAGACTGCTCTGCCCACCCTGCAGGTCAGGCCGATAATGTTCCCTTTGCGGTTGCGCATGGCTGAAATCCGGTGCAGGGTACGTTCAATCCCGGCCCGATTGTCCTGGGTAAAGGTGCCCACTCGTCCCAGGACGTAGTCCAGGTCCTGCCTGGAGACTGCAATGTCCGAGAGCTGGATCAGGCCTGAAGCGTAGCGGGCCTCTGGCAGTCGGCCCAAGTCCAGGACGATTTCTATCAGGTTCTGAAAGTCCCCTGCATTGTTGGCTGCACGCTGAATGTGCGGGGGCATGATCTGCAAAAGGGGCTCCACCTCAGAGGCAGCCTGGAGATTTTGGGACTGGGTACTCAAGGTAATTGCTCCCTGGCCTGGTTTGAGGTATCAGTTGCTGTTCTCTTCAGGTATACAACTTGTCAGTTAAGGACTCAAGGGCTCTATTTGCTGCTAGGACCCAGGGCACTGCTTGCACATATTCTGTCCAGGCTCAATTAAAGGCGATTTCTATGAATGGATCCCAGGGCTTGAATGCTGTCAGCTGGAGCGGGCTTTTCGCAGGCCTGGGAGCATTCCTTATCTGGGGAGTGCTCCCGGTGTACTGGAAAGGGCTCTCTGCAGTGCCTGCAGCAGAGATCCTTTGCCATCGTATTGTCTGGTCCTTTGTTTTTGTGGCCCTGGTGCTGTTTTGTTGCGGACGCTGGCAGGAGGTGCACAGCCTTTTGCGCTCCAGGCAGAGTGTAGCCCTGCTGGCCGTGAGCAGCCTTTTGTTGTCTGCCAACTGGTTTACCTATATTTGGGGGGTGAACGCAGGCTTTGTCCTGGAGGCCAGCCTGGGATACTACATCAATCCCCTGGTCAATGTCCTGTTGGGCTGTCTGGTGTTCAGGGACAGACTGCGGCCTTTGCAGGTGCTGGCTATTTTGCTGGCGGCAGTCGGGGTCTTGAACATGGTCCTCAACTATGGTCGGGTACCCTGGATTGCTTTGATTCTGGCCTTTTCCTTTGCCCTGTATGGATTGATCCGTAAGGTGGTGCGCACTGAGTCCCTGCCCGGGCTTTGGCTGGAAACCGCAATCATGGGTGTGCCTGCCTTGGGCTTTTTGCTGCTGCAGGACAGGCAGGGCAGCTTTGCCTCCTTGGGCCTGGAGATCGATCTGCTTTTGGCTGGCGCAGGGCTAGTGACATCCTTGCCTTTGCTGCTGTTTGCCTTCAGTGCCAGGAGGCTGCGTCTAGTGGAGGTAGGTATACTGCAGTACATCGCTCCCACCTGCATGTTCCTGCTGGGGCTTTTGGCCTTTAAGGAGCCCTTCAACCTGGCCAAGCTGATCTCATTTATCTGCATTTGGACTGGGATCATCATCTACATGGCAGAGAGTATCTGGTATCTGAAAAGGGTGACGCCCAGGCAGTGATTTTATATTGCATTCAAAGTGATCATCATTGTTGCTCATACTTCCAGGCTATTGCCAAATATCCAAGTCATCTTGCTCGCAAGATGGGACCAAAGGATTTGTCTGCAAAGGCTAAAGATTGAAAAGATCCTTTATCCGGGATTGAAGATCTTTGCGGCCTGCTCCCGGAGCTTGTACTTCTGTACCTTGCCGCTGGCGGTCATGTCATAGCCCTCTACAAAGGCTACGTACTTGGGGATCTTGTATCTGGAGATCTGGCCCCGGCAAAAGTCCTGAACATCCTCAGGGGTGTAGCTGTATCCGGATTTGAGCACGATAAAGGCCCCTACCTCTTCTCCATACTTCTGGCTGGGCACACCCACTACCTGCACATCATAGATGCCTGGCATGGTGTATAGGAACTCTTCGATCTCCCTGGGATAGATGTTTTCTCCGCCCCGGATGATCATGTCCTTGAGCCTGCCGGTGATGCTGAGATATCCTTCCTGGTCCAGGCTGCCCAGATCCCCTGTATGCAGCCAGCCTTGCTGGTCTATGGCCTCATTGGTGGCCTTTTGCATCTGGTAATAGCCCTGCATGACATTATAGCCCCGGCAGCAGATCTCTCCCTGCTCTCCAGAGGGGAGTTCCTTGCCTGTCTCTGGGTCTGCAATCTTGAGCTCGATTTCTGGCATGGCCTGGCCCACGGTCTGCACCCGCTTCTGAATATCATTGTCTGCCCTGGTCTGGGTGATTACAGGCGAGGCCTCGGTCTGGCCGTAGCAGATAGTAATCTCCTGCATGTGCATATGTTCCATGACCTGGCGCATGACCCGGATGGGACAGGGGGAACCTGCCATGATCCCGGTACGCAGACTGCTGAAATCAAATCTGGAAAACAGGCTGTGCTCCAGGATGGAGATGAACATAGTGGGCACGCCGTACAATGCTGTGCATTCCTCGGCATGAACCGCAGTCATGGCCATAACCGGGCTGAACTCCTCCAGTATAACCAAGGTGCTGCAGTGGCTTACAGCAGCCAGCACACCCAGTACGCAGCCAAAGCAGTGGAAAAGAGGCACAGGCAGACAAATGCGGTCCCTGGGGCCAAGTCGCTGATGCTCTCCAATCCAGAAGCCGTTGTTGGCAATATTGTAGTGGCTGAGCATGACACCCTTGGGAAAGCCGGTGGTGCCTGAGGTGTACTGCATGTTGACCACATCATGGGAATCCAGGATTCTTTGCCTGGCTTTATAGTCGGCATCAGACACAGTGCGGCCCAGGGCCAAGAGCTCAGGCAGGGAGTACATGCCCCTGTGCTTTTCCTGGCCCAGGAAAAAGACCCTTTGTAAGCAAGGAAAATCTTTGCTCTGGATATTGCCCCTTTCCCTGGTCTTCAGTTCCGGGATAAGCTCGTACATGGTCTGCACATAGTCGTTGTCCCTAAAGCCGTCTATGATAAAGATGTTCTCAGCCTCTGACTGCTGCAGGAGGTACTTGAGCTCGCTTTTCTTGTAGTGGATATTCACGGTGAGCAGTATGGCCCCGATCTTGGCGGTGGCGAACTGCATGGCTACCCAATGGGGCACGTTTGTGGCCCAGAGGGCCACTTTCTCCCCTTTTTGCACTCCCAGGGCCAGCAGACCCTTGGCCATTTCGTCCACCAGCTCTCCGAATTGGCTGTAGGTCAGTCTGAAGTCGCGATCCACATAAACTACAGCTTCATTTTCCGGGTAAGCGGCAATGGCCCGGTCCAGCATTTCTCCTAGAGTAATTTCCCGCAGGTTCTGGCTTGGCATGTTCTGGACTTGCTCCTGGATCTCTAGTTTATTG
>JBNJDO010000117.1:0-5773 GCA_051744965.1 Thermodesulfobacteriota bacterium
GGAGGGAGGGGCCAGGGGAGGGTTCTTTATTGCGAAACTTAAGACCTTACACAGTACTAGTACAAAACCAAACTGCACCTCAAACCTGCCAGCAGAAACAAAGGAGGACTTTATGCACAAACTCGCATTCGCAGCTTGCACCCTTCTGGCTATGCTCTGCCTGTCTGCAGCCCCTGCCCTGGCCCAGGATACTACCCACCTGGAAAACCGCATCCAGGAATTGGAGCAGAAACTGGAGGAGGTCAAATCCGGCCTGCAAGAGGAAGAACAGGAGCAACAGACAGCTCTGGATAAAGCCTGGGAGCGCATCAGCCTCTCCGGGCTGCTGGAAGTAGAAGGCTACTACCACCAGGATTTCCAGGATGAGGAGGAAAGCTCTCTGGAGGTGGCCACTGCAGAAGTAGGCCTGGATGCTGACCTGCACGACAATGTCTCCACCCATATCCTCTTCCTCTGGGAAGAAGGGGAAAACAACGACAATATAAGTGTGGACGAGGCATTTGTCAGCTTGGGCAACTTTGCAAGCTGCCCAGCCTATGGCATCCTGGGCAGGCAGTATGTGCCCTTTGGCGCATTTGAGACCCACATGGTATCCGATCCCTTAAGCCTGGAGATGGGCGAGACCCAGGAGACAGCAGCCCTGCTGGGATTTGAGCACCAGGGCCTCTACGGCAGCGGCTATCTCTTTAACGGGGACGTGGAGGAAAAGGGCTCTGACAGCCACCTGGACAACTTCGGCCTCAGCCTGGGTTATGCAGCTGAACTTGCCGATCTGGAGCTGGATCTGCAGCTGGGCTACATGAACAACATGGCTGACACCGACGGCATCTCTGATGAGCTGGATGACGAAGTCCGGGACTACGTGGACGGAGGCTTTGCCAGGGCCTTGCTGGCCTCCAGGGGATTTACGTTTATTGCTGAGTACATATCCGCACTGGAGGATTTTGAAGAAAATGAGCTGCAGTTTGACTCTGACGGTGCAAGACCCAGCGCCTGGAATCTGGAGCTGGGCTACAGCTTTGACTTCCAAGGCAGGGAAACCACCCTGGCGGCAGCCTACCAGGGTACTGACCAGGCCCTGGGCCTGGATCTGCCTGAGCACCGCTACCTGGCTGTGGCCAGTATGGGGCTATTCGACAACCTGGCTACCTTGTCCCTGGAATATGCATATGATGAAGACTACAGCGAATCCAAGGGGGGTACTGGAGATGAAGCCCACACAGTCACCACCCAGCTGGCTGTGGAGTTCTAGGCTGGCTGAATAAAATCTTTTGCTGCAGCCGAAGCCTTGCCCGGCTCCAGTAGTATACAAGGGGCGAAAGGTCTTTTGCCCCTTGTATATATTATTCTTTAGCAATATTGAGCAAAATCACCCCAGGCATTACTGCTGCCTTGCCCCTGCCTTGGAATTGTGGCATGGACATGCAATCCTTTATCAGTCATCGATAACTATTCCTCTCCCACCACCGATAAGCCGTTAAAAATTAGCTCTAGCCCCAGGCCTGGTGCAAAAGCCTGGCGCTTAGCAGCAACAAGACAATGGCAAAAATTATTGAAATGCTCCTGCCCCGCATTCTGGCAGCCATGAACCTGGCCCCTGCCTGCCCGCCCAGGAAGGTAAACACCGCAGCAGGCAGCACAAAGGCCCAATCTATCTCATGCATGGATACATAGCCCAGGAATCCAGTCAGGGAAGAAAAGCAGACAATGAAGGTGGAGGAGGCAGCAGCGATCCTGGCCGGGACCTTGAGAATATAAATAAGCAGGGGCACCACGAACACCCCGCCGCCAATGCCCAAAAGTCCTCCTAAAAAGCCGATTCCCAAACCGATAGCCAAGCCTCCTGCCGCTTTCATCCAACTCGAGGCTTGGACCTGCTCTTCGCTCTGCCCTGGAGAGATAGCCATGCGCACTGCTGCCAGGATCAGGATCCCGGCCATGATCAACATGAACACCTGCAGATCCACCAGGGCGTTCACATAGGAGCCCAAAGGCGCGGCTAAAGCAGAAGACAGGATCAAGGGCAGGGCCAGGGTGTAATCCACCATCTTCTTGCGGCCATAGGCCACAGCAGCTGAAGAAGCAGCCACCAGGTTCAGGAAGAGCGAAGTGGAGGCAGCCGCGGACTTGGACAGCCCCAGCAGCAAAAAGAGCGGGGAGAATATCAACCCCCCGCCCAGGCCTACCATGGTCAGCACAAAAGAGATCGCGAATACCGCGATCCAGAGCAGGACAAAGAATCCCATGACTGCAACACCGCCTGCGAATCAACTTCTACCATTTCCTTCCCGGATTCCCGCCCCATGCTCCCTGCCCCATGCCTCCTGCTCCCCGCTCCCCGCTCCATGCTCCATGCTCCATGCCCCCTGCTCCATGCCCCATGCTCCATGCTCCATGCTCCCTGCCCCCTGCTCCATGCCCCATGCTCCATGCCCCACGCTTTTTCTGGGCCAGGGCCTATTCGCCATTTTCCTGCTTTTCCTTAGCAGCCTCCTGGCCATGGCACTCCTGAATCTGCTCCGGAGTGCAGTCCTCTGGCTTGTCCTTTAGCTTGTGCGGGAACTGGCAATCTTGGCAATCGCAACCCATAATACACCTCCTTGGGGTTTATTCTTTTTCCTGACTCAACACCTTGTCCAAGGGCTCGGAGAGCAGGGACTGGGCCAGAAACCTCCACCTCTGCAGGGCCTCTTGCTCCACCTCGTAGTGCACATAATACCCGTGCTTTCTGCCTTTGATCAGGCCACTGTCCCTAAGCACCCGCAAGTGCTGGGAAACAGCAGCAGGAGACATCTCCAGCTCCTGGGCCAGGGCGTTCACGCACAGGCTGCCGCTTTTCAGGATCTGCAAAAGCCGCACCCGGGCAGGCACTGCAAGGACCTTGAACACCCTGGCCATCTCTTCTGGCTCAGCCATACTCCCTCCTTGGCTCAATTCCTTAGTATTTGCATATATACTTAATCGAATCCCCTTTGTCAAGCCAAAACTTTTACCCTTGAATTGAGTTTTACCTTGGGCAATGCTAGAGTTTGTAAATATGTTCAAAAAAAACAGCCCCAAGGAGGAAAAGCCATGCCCCAGAGCAACATCTTGCTGCAGCAGGAGAATGCTGTAGCCCATCTCACCTTGAATCTGCCGGAAAAAAGAAATGCCCTCTCTTTGGAGCTGCTGCAGGAGCTGACCCAGATGCTGCAGGATATAGGGGCCAAAAGGGAAGTCAAGGCAGTGATCATCAAGGGCGCAGGCCAGCACTTCTCTTCAGGACACAACCTGCGGGAGGTCCTGGAGGGAGATCCCCAGGAAGTTTTGCACCTCTTCCAGACCTGCCAACAGACCATGCAGGCCATCAGGGACATGCCCCAGCCGGTGATCGCCCAAGTCCACGGCGTGGCCACTGCAGCAGGCTGCCAATTAGTGGCTGCCTGCGATCTGGCTGTAGCCTCAGAGGATGCCCAGTTCAGCACTCCAGGGGTCAAAATCGGCCTTTTCTGCAGCACCCCTGCTGTTTTCCTGAGCCGCAGCATAGGCCGCAAAAAGGCCCTGGAAATGCTCCTTACCGGAGATTTGCTGCCTGCCCAAAAGGCCCTGGCCCACGGACTGGTGAACAAGGTGGTCCCTGCCCAGGAGCTGGAAGAGGAGAGCAAAGCCCTGGCCCAAAAGATTGCCCAGTACAGCCTGGACACCTTGGGCCTGGGCAAGCAGTTATTCTACAAGCAGATTAACATGGAGGATTTCCAGGCCCTGGCCTACGCCACTGAGGTTATCAGCCTGAACAGCACCAGCCCGGATGCAAAAGAAGGCATTAGCGCTTTCCTGGAGAAAAGGACTCCCCAGTGGAAGAGTTAAGACTGGATCAAAGCAACTTATCAGGATTCCATTAGAATCCCGAGCACTCGGGTCCAGCCGCTTGGCCAGCAGCAATCATCTAATATTCCAGAAGGTTAGCTTTAACATCGTATCCAACTAGATTTACTACTTGATTTTTTGCCAAAAACCAAGTAACGTCCTAAAATTGAGTTTGGAACCTTAGACAGCTCAGGATCCCTGTCATGCGCAACTACTATCGGCTGGAATCAGCTAGCAAGCTTTCCTTCAAGAGGAAAAAAAGCAAAAAGCCCTTGCTGTTGCTGCTATCCTTGCTTATTTTGGCCTTGGGCTACATGACCCTGGGCTCTGAGCCCTTCTCTAGCTTAACCTCCCTGAAGGAACGCCTGCTGCCTGCACCTGAGCCCAATGAGCCGCAGGAGCAAAGCCAGGACAATTCCAGCCTGCCAGAGTTTGAACCAATTCCAGAGGACTTTGTAGCCAGTCTTTCCTGGCATCAGGGCCCTTTGGCCAGCACCTCTGAAAAGGACCTGTCCATCTCTTCCGGGGACACTTTGATCGATCTGCTGCAGAAGGCGGGGTTAAGCAGCTCCAAGGCCCACAGCCTGATCAACACCTTGGAGGAGGTCTACAATCCCAGAAAGCTGCGCCAGGGGCAGGAAGTGACCCTGGCCTTTGTGGAGAAAAAGGGGCATCAGATATTCCAGGGCATGAACATCAAGCTGGATGTGGACCGGGAGGTGCGCGTTGTCCGGGACCAGGAAAACGATTTCTCTGCCCAGGAGATCACGCATGAACTGCAGGCCAAACCTGCCGTGGCAGAAGCCAGGATTGACTCCAGCCTATACCATGCTGCGCTGGACGCAGGTCTGCCTATTCAGGTCCTGATCCAGATCATTCGGGCCTATTCCTATGATGTGGACTTCCAGCGCGACATCCGTCCTGGAGACAATATTGAGGTCATGTACGAGGAGCGGGTGGATGAAAAAGGCCAGGTCCTGGAAGCTGGCTCCGCCATGTTCGCCAAGCTGCAGACCAGGGGCAGGGAATTGTCCATCTACCGCTATGAAACCTCTGACGGAGAGGCTGATTTCTATAATCCCCAAGGCAAGAGCGTGCGCAAGACCCTAATGGTCACTCCCATAGACGGGGCCAGGCTCAGCTCCAGCTACGGCATGCGCAAGCATCCCATCCTGGGCTACAACAAGATGCACCGCGGCCTGGACTTTGCAGCACCCAGCGGAACCCCCATTATGGCCGCAGGGGACGGCGTAGTGGAGTACGCAGGCCGCAAAGGCGGGTACGGCAATTATATCCGCATCCGGCATCCCAACCACTACCACACTGCCTACGGTCATCTCAGGAGCTACGCCAGGGGCATCAAGAAAGGGGCCCGGGTCAAGCAAGGCCAGACCATAGGCTATGTAGGCTCCACAGGCAGATCCACCGGCCCCCATCTGCACTATGAGGTCAAGCGGGCTGGAAAGTATGTCAATCCTGCCAAGATCAAGACTCCGCCTGGCCGCACCCTGGAAGGGGACGAGCTGCAGAGGTTCCTGCTGGCCAAGCAGGAGATGCAGAAGCGCTACGCCTCCCTGCAAGAGGAGACCCACCTGGCCCAAGGGGAGGAGCAGGAGCCAGCCGAAGTCACCAAGCAATAACTTTCTGGATGATTAGGGGTGAACAATGCCATCCAGGCTGGAGCTGACCCTGGTCAAGAAGCCCCATGCAGGCTTTGTCTGAGCCAGCTGCGAAAAAGCCCTGGAGGTGGCCAGGCAAATAGCTGCAGAGCACCCTGGAGCAGTGGATCTGGAGATGATTGACCCAGAAGAAGCAGCAGCCAGGGGTTTGGACAGCAAGAAGAGCATCAGCCTCTACCTGGACCAGACCCGCGTCCCCATCAAGACCGCCCTATCCAAGCCTGACCTGGAAAAGCGCATCCAGCAGG
>JBNJDO010000118.1:0-5581 GCA_051744965.1 Thermodesulfobacteriota bacterium
GGCCCGGCCAGGCATTTCGACTCTGTCCTGGGCCAGATGGTCAACTTCCTGGGCACCCTGCAGAACGAATGGGCTGGGGCCCAGGCCTTCAACAACGTGGACACCTACCTGGCTCCGTTTGTACGCTATGACCAGCTGGACTACCAGCAAGTCAAGCAGGCCATGCAGAAGTTCGTCTTCAATCTGAACACCACCTCCCGCTGGGGCGGACAGAGTCCTTTCACCAACCTGACCTTTGACTTGGTCCCGCCCACGCACATCGGCCAGGAGGCAGTGATCATAGGTGGCAGACTGCAGGACCAGACCTACAGCGAGTTCGGCCCGGAGATGGAAATGATCAACAAGGCCTTCCTGGAGGTAATGCTGCAGGGGGACTACCATGGCCGTATCTTCAGCTTCCCCATCCCCACCTACAATATAACCCAGGACTTTCCCTGGGAATCAGAAGTGGGCGAACTTTTGCTGCAGCTCACAGCCAAGTACGGGGTGCCCTACTTCCAGAACTTCATCAACTCTGATCTCAAGCCGGAAGACGTACGCTCCATGTGCTGCCGCCTGCAGATGGATCTGCGGGAGCTGCGCAAGAGGACAGGCGGGCTGTTCGGTGCAGGGGACCTCACGGGCTCCATAGGCGTGGTCAGCCTGAACCTGCCCAAGCTGGGCTACCTGGCCCAGGACGAGGAGGATTTCCTGGACCTAGTGGAGGAGTACGCCTGCCTGGCCCGGGACTCTTTGGAGTTCAAGCGCAAATGGATCACTGACAACATGGAAAGGGGCATGTACCCCTTCTCCCGCCGCTATCTCAAGAACGGGCTTCTGAACCACTTCAGCACCATCGGCCTCATAGGCGGGCACGAGGCCTGCCTGAACCTGCTGAATAAAGGCATTGAAACCCCGGCAGGCACCAGGCTCATGCAGCGCACCCTGGAGCACCTGCGCCAGCTGACCTCCCAGTTCCAGGAGCAAACCGGCCATTTGTACAATCTGGAGGCCACTCCTGCCGAAGGCACCAGCTATCGCCTGGCCAAGATTGACAAGGGCCTCTACCAGGACATCCAGACCGCTGGAGAGGAGGTGCCCTACTATACCAACTCCACCACCTTGCCTGTGGATGCCACAGGGGACATCTTCGCAGCCCTGGAGCACCAGGAAAAGCTGCAGACCCTGTACACCGGGGGCACAGTCTTCCATACCTACCTGGGCGAGGCAGTACCTGACACCCAGTCCCTGCGGGCCTTTATCACCAAGGCTATGGGCAGGACCAAAATCCCTTACCTCTCCATCACTCCCACTTTCTCCATCTGCAAGGAGCACGGCTATCTGTTTGGCGAGCACTGGCAATGCCCCCACTGCGGTCAGGAGGCAGAGGTCTATACCCGGGTGGTAGGTTACTACAGGCCAATTAAGATGTGGAACAGGGGCAAGCAGGAGGAGTACAGCCAGCGCAAGATGTTTACCCCTTTGCAGGAGCTGCAGGAGGAATAAGGGCCTTTGGCTGCCGACCCTGCAAAGCTCCCGGCAGCTTGCATACTTCTTCTAAGGGGCGAAGGATCTTTCGCCCCTGCTCATTCCTTCTGAATCGAAATCATTGTGGTAATCGCAGTCGCTACTCTATTTATCTTATGCTCCCAATGATTGTATTTGTAATTTGGTGCTTGTGATTTGAAATTTATATCAGTAGCCCTGCCAGACACTATCCTGCCCCAAACTACATAAGAACCTGTACTCTACACTTTCAGCCCGCAGACAATAGCCCCTGCCAGGTGCAGAAAAAGGTTTGAAGCTCTTTTCCTGGAAAAAGAGACCGCCCTTTTGATCCAGCAGCAGGATGCTGCTGGCCCGGGTGCCATATTCATGACCCAGGATGAATATCTGGGATAAAAACCTCTCCAGCTCCAGGCCCACGCCTGTATCAGGCAGATCCTGATCCTGGAACCTATCCCGCCTACTGAGCAGATTCTGCAGAGCTGCAGGATCAGGGCTCTCCTCCTGCCTCAGGTGCTCGGCCAGCAATCCCTTGCCCAGCTCCACCTTGGGCCAGGGACTGTTCAAGCCAGCATTGCTCAAGCCGTGGATCCCGGGCTGCAGCCTGCCCACCGCCTCAATATCCCGATTGCTGAAATAGTAAAGCTCATCTCCCCGGCCAAAGAGCAGACTGAATCCGCTGTACTTAGAACCAGCCTTCTGCAGTCGATCCAGATAATGCTTTGGCTCTGGCTCCTGCAAAAGATAGTCCCGGACCAGCTCTCCCCTGGAGGGAAGATTTTCCTCCTGCCCCTTTGCTTCCCGGAAGTTGGTCAACAGGGCCATTGAACCGGACAGGGTCACCCCCATCCAGGTGCCTCCGGCCTCCAGATCCCTGCCTGCCAGCACATGAGGGGCATTTTCCCAAAAATGGGCCTTTTTTGTGGATCTTTTATAGAACTCGTCCCGGTTGGCAGCCAGGATCAGGCTGTACTCCTGATGCTGGCCCAGGGCCAGAAAGGCCACGCACACTGGCAATCCTCCTTAAATAATTTGACTGCAAAAAGGCCCAAAAACAGATTCAATGCAACAAGTGTATAGCGTATCTCTGTAGTTTTGCTATCCTCTGTCTTCTGTCATCTTAAAGTCTGGCCCCCAGGGCAAAGCCTTTGTGTATGGCCTGCATAGCCAAGCCTATTTCCTGGGCGTCGCCTAGCACATGCCACTGCAGACCCAGCTCTTGCACAGCTTCCTGCAGGGGGTTCTCCGGCTTGGAACCTACAGCCAGAACCACTGTGTCCGCAGGGATAAGCTCCTCCTCTCCCTGCCTGTTCTGCACTTTGATCCCTGCAGGGGTGATCTCCAGGGCCTTGGTCTTGGTCCTGGACTGCACTCCGCGCAGCTGCAGCTCCCTGAGCAGGCTCCAGCGGGTGCTCTTGCCTATATCCCTGCCCAGCTTGGCCAGCATTTCCAGCAAAATCAACTCCTTGCTGCCCTGAAGGCAAAGATCTTGCAAATGCTCACAATCTTCCACTTGATTCTGCAGCAGGAATTTCAGCTCCTCTGCACCCAGGGTGCCCTTCTCCGCCAGATAGAGGGCTGTCTCCACACCTACTGCTCCACCCCCTACTACCGCAACCCTGCGGCCTGGATAGGCCTTTTTCTGCAAAACATCCCAGGCCTGACAGACATGCCCTTGTTCTACTCCAGGAATATCAGGCTCTATGGGCCTTGCCCCAGTGGCCAGAATCACTGTATCCGGCTTTTCCTGCTGCAAAAGCTCCTGGTCCACTTTCTTGCCTAGATAAATCTCCACTCCTGCCCTCTCTGCCTGAGTGGCCAGATCCCGGGCCAAGACAGCAAACTCCTCCCGGCCCGGGGGGACAGCAGCCAGCTGGAGCTGCCCGCCCAGCCTATCCTGGGCCTCATACAGCAGGGCCCGGTGTCCCCTTTGGGCTGCAGCCAGGGCAACGCTTAGGCCTGCTGGACCTCCTCCTACCACCAATATCTTCTTGCCCTTTTCCGCAGGCTGGATACTTATCTCCAGCTCGTGTCCAGCCCTGGGATTGCACATGCACTCCACGCTTTGCATGCGAAAGATGTTGTCCAGGCAGCCCTGGCCGCAGGCTATGCAGTGCACAATCTCTTCTTCCCTGCCCTGGCTGGCCTTTTGAGGCAAATAGGGGTCAGCCAAAAGGGCCCTGCCCATGGCAGCCATGTCACAGACATCACTGGAGATAAGCTCTCTGGCTGTCCAGGGGTCATTGATCCTGTGGCTGGCTATGACCGGAACCAGAACCTTTTCCTTGATCTCCCGGGCCAGATAGGCAAATGCCGCCCTGGGCACTTGACTGGTGATCTGGGGCACTTTGGCCTCGTGCCAGCCTACGTTCACGCACAAGGCATTTACCTTGGCCTGCTCCACTAGGGCCAGGGCAAAGCGCTGCAGCTCCTGCCTGCCCAGGCCGCCCTGCATCAGATCATTGCCGTTCATGCGCACAATCAAGGGAAAATCTGTTCCTGCTGCCTGCTTAATGGCCTGCATCACCTCCAGGGCAAAGCGCATGCGATTCTCTTCAGAGCCCCCGTATTGATCTGTGCGTTGGTTGGTCAAAGGAGACAAGAACTCACTGATCAGATAGCCTGTGCCAGCCAGGACCTCCACTGCGTCAAAGCCTGCCTGCCTGACCCTGGCTGCTGCTGCAGCAAAGCAGTCCACCACTTCCCGCACTTCACCGGTGCCCAGCTCCCTGGGTGTCTCCCTGGTCATCTGCGAGGCTAGGGGTGAGGGGGCCACAGGCTGCTTACCATCCATAAAAAATGAAAAATTATAGCGTCCGGCATGATTTAGCTGCACTGCAGCCTTGGCCCCTTCCTGCTGAATGGTATGGGCTAGCCTGGAGAGGCCTGGGATGAAATCGTCCTTGTGAGCTCCGATATTCAGAGTACTTCCGGACATCTGATCCACGGTAGCAAAGCCTGTGCAGATCATGCCTGCCCCTCCCCTGGCTCGCTCCTGGTAGAAGGCCAGGATCTGGTCAGTGACTTGAAAATCCTGGGCCATATTCAGATGCATGGCCGGTAAGTAGATTCTATTCTTGACTTCCAGATTGCCGATTGTAATCGGCTTGAACAATGGATCCTGCATCTCTGCCTCCTGTTTATGGATCTGGATTACCGGTTTTCCGGAACAACGGGCCCTGCAGGCTTGGGGACAAACAAGCCTATGGCCTGCAATCGCAATTTCCAACCAGCTTGTCAATGCCCGGGGATGTCCTCCAGGCCTTTACAAAACATGCTCCTGGGTTAGAATATCTCCAGCTGGATACATCCTGTTCCGGAAAGCCCCAAAAGGAGGAAAACAAAATGGCAGCCAAGAAGATACTCATGCTGGTGGGTGATTTTGTGGAGGACTACGAGGTCATGGTTCCTTTTCAAATGCTGCTCATGGTGGGCCACGAGGTCTATGCAGCCTGCCCAGGCAAGCAGGCTGGAGAGCAGGTGGCTACTGCAGTGCACGACTTTGAAGGCCATCAGACCTACAGCGAAAAGCCAGGCCACAACTTCACCCTGAACGCCACCTTCCAGGATCTGGACCCTGCTGATTTTGACGCCCTGGTTCTGCCTGGAGGCAGGGCTCCGGAGTACATCAGGTTAAATCCCAGGGTCTTGGAGATGGTTCGCCATTTTGCCCAGCAGGAAAAGCCTATCGCCTCAGTCTGCCACGGCCAGCAGATTCTGGCTGCAGCAGGCGTGGTCCAGGGCAAACAGTGCACAGCCTATCCTGCTGTACGCCCGGACCTGGAGACTGCAGGCGCCACCTGGCAGGAAGTAAACGCTACTGTGAGCAACGCTGTAGTGGACAAAAACCTGGTTACTGCCCCGGCCTGGCCTGCACACCCGGAATGGATGCGCAAGTTCCTGGAGATCCTGGGCTCCAAGATTGAAGCCTAGCATAAGCATCAGCAAGGATATCCAACTGCTTGACAAGCAGGCCTGGAAAATAATAGTTAATGGTTCCCTTTGCGGCACTGCCTTGCTCTATCTCCTGCCGCAAAGGGGACAAACTTGCCCCCGTAGCTCAGTAGGATAGAGCACGGGATTCCTAATCCCGGTG
>JBNJDO010000119.1:0-5560 GCA_051744965.1 Thermodesulfobacteriota bacterium
ATTTTCTACTTGCTGCAGTTTATCATCAATAAATGCAAACTCGCCTTCCAATTGCTCTTTAAAGCGATACAGCATCTTGAGATAAAAAGCAGCGTCTCCGTCAGTTGACTTCAGTCCCTGATCCAGATCAAAGCCCTCCATATACTCGGGCAACCCTGAATCATCAGCTGAAGCCCCAGTCTGGAGTATTTGACTGCCCTGCTGAACTTGCAGCCATTTGGAAAGGGTTCGGTATAGCTCAGCACTGTCAATAGGCTTGGCCAAATGGGCTTTCATCCCTGCCTGTCTAGCTTGCCTTTGATCAGCTTCCATTACCGCGGCAGAAAGGGCAATAACCGGAACCTCCGGATATTCCTCCAGGATCTTTCGAGTGGCCTCAAATCCATCCATCACCGGCATCTGCAAATCCATCAAAACCAGATCAAAGCTTCCTGCTGCAACCATCTGTACTGCCTCAGCCCCGTTGTTAGCCAATGTGACAGTGGCTCCGGTCTTTTCCAGCATATTCTGGGCCACTTCCTGGTTCAAGATGTTATCTTCCGCCAACAGGATTGAGGCCCCTGCAAAGGAAGGTAGCATAGTCCCACTGGGCTCCAGCTCAGACTCTGGGGCGTGCCCCAGTGCTACGGACATGGCGTCAAACACCGAGGAGGCAGTTACGGGCTTGCTCAGGAAACCTTTCAGGTACTCGCTGCTTATCTCCGGCATATCCTCCTTTTTGTAGGCACTCACGATGATCACCGGGGGCTCTTGTCCCTTAAGCTCCCTGTTTGCGTGCATTGTCTCTATCCTTTGGATTGCTCCCAGTCCATCCAGCTCACCTGGCATCTTCCAGTCCATGAAAATAAAATCAAAAAAAGATTCGGAGTTATCCACAGCAACTACGGCCTGAACCGCTTCCTGTCCATTTGCGGCCTCTGTCACCTCACATCCGCAGTTCTCCAGGATCTGGCGCAGGACTTGCCTGGCAGGGGCCTGATCATCTACCACCAAGGCCCTCATGCCCTTCATTTCACGGCATTCCGGAGCTCTCTCCTCCTTCCTGGATACAGGCAAGTCCAGTTCAAAGAAAAAGGTGCTGCCCTCTCCAGGAGTGGAGTCCACATGGAGACTGCCTCCCATACGCTGCACAAGCTTCTGGCTGATAATCAGGCCCAGACCTGTACCGCCATACCTGCGGGTAGTGGAAGTATCCGCCTGGGAAAAGGCCTGGAACAACCTGCTTAGCTGATCTTTATCCATGCCTATCCCAGTATCCCTTATTTCGAAACGCAATCGCACCACTTCAGGGCTGCTCGCAACTTGCTGTCCCTCTTCGAATCCCTGATCTCCAGCTTCTGCCTTCTGACTTCCGACCTCTGTCCTCTGATCTCTGACATCTGACCTCTCTACCACCAGTTCCACCTGGCCCTTTTCCGTAAACTTGACCGCGTTGCCCAGCAAATTGGTCAAGACCTGTCCCAAGCGCAGGGAATCCCCTGCCACCGCATTGGGAACATCCGGAGAAACCCGGAAAAAAATATCCAGCCCCTTTTCTACGGCTGCCTCACTGAACAGGGTCTTCATCTGATCCAGCAACTCATCCACCCGGAATGCGTGAGTGTCTAGCTCAAGCTTGCCTGCCTCAATCTTGGAATAGTCCAGGATGTCGTTGATAATCCCCAGGAGCATGCGCGAGGAGCTGTTTATCTTGCTTAGATAATCCCGCTGTTGATCATTGACAGGGGTTTGCTGCAAAAGCTGGATAAGGCCTATGACCGCATTCATGGGAGTGCGGATCTCGTGGCTCATGTTGGCCAGGAACTCGCTCTTGGCTTGATTGGCAGCTTCAGCTTCCCTCTGCATCTCTTTGAGAGCGGTAATGTCCCGACCCACCCCTTGGATCTCAATTACTTGGCCTTGATCATCCAGAACAGCACTGTACTCCCAGGAAAGCCAGCACCAGCCATTTACCGTCATCGCTTGCTGTTCTATGTATGCCCGGTAAGGAGGCTGATAAAGATCTTGCATGGCTGCAAAGGTAGCCTCAATATCCTCTTCATGTATAAGCGGCGTGAAAGAGGTGCCCAGCAGTTCTTCACGCCCTTTCCCGAACAGTTTGCAGTAAACATCGTTGACGTAGGTAAAGCGGCCCTGATTATCCACTCTAACAATCAAATCCTGCTGCGACTCAACTAAGCCCCGGTACAGGCGCTCCTGCTCATGCAGACGTTCTTCCGCCCGCTTGCTCTCTGTAATATCCTCATTGATTCCCACCACCCTTACCGGGTTGCCGCTATCATCAAAGATGGGCTGGGCCATGGCCCTTATATGCCGAATATCACCATCACCGCGGCGGATCTTGAACTCGGACTTATAGGCTTGACCATCCGTGATCCCCTTTTGTACATCCTGGGGAGCTTTTTCCTGGAATTCTGGTAACAAAGAATCCAGCCAGTCCTGCACGGAATTGCTGAACTCCTCCCGGCTCTTGCCGTAGATGCGAAACATGCCCTCATCCCATTCCAGGTAGTTATCCGAGAGTCGCAAGTCCCAAATCCCTAACTCCGCAGCTTCAGCTGCCAAACGCAGCCGCTCCGACAGTTCCTGCTGAGCCTGCCTGGCCTCTTTTTCCGCAGTTATATCCAGGCCGGTTCCCCTGAAGCCGATCAGCTGCCCCTGGGAATCCAGTATGGGCATTCCGCTGACCCGTTGCCAGACGATCTTGTCGTCCACCCGGATGGACTGGTGCTCCAGGCCCTGCCAGGATTCGCCCCTTTCAGCCCATCCAGCCAGCATCCTTTCCACCCTCTCTGCCTCGTCCTGGGGCATGAAATCAAATGGAGAGTAGTCTAAAATCTCATCCACCTTGCGGCCAAGCAGGTCTTCCACCTTGGAGGTCAAGAAGCTGTACTTACCTTGAGGATCAATCTCCCAGATGTATTCTCCGGCAGCCTCGGCCACATCCCGAAAGCGCTGCTCGCTTTCTTCCAAAGCCTGGATGGTATTCTTAAGCTCTGTTATGTCGGAGAAGACGCACAACAAATAGCTTTTGGAGCCTATCTCTAGGAACATTACCGTCACATGCACATCTATCAGGCTGCCGTCCCTACAACGATGTTTGGTTTCAAAATCATCCCGGCCATGCTCTTTTATATGTTCAATGTGTTGGTGTGTCTCTTCCGGAGTTTCCAGGGCCTCATAGTCCGAAATACTCATTGTGGCAAATTCCTGGGCGGTATAACCCAATTGCTCAGGGGCCACCTGATTGAAATCTTCAGGCAGTCCATCATCTGGGTTAATGAGCAGGGTGGCCACCGGGTATAGCTCAAAAAGACGTCTAAACTTGATTTCACTCTCCCCTAAGCTTTCTTCTCTAGCCTGAAGCACCTGCTGAGTCTGCAATAGCTCCCTGATCCAGAGAGTAACTGAGATCACCAGCACAGCTACCCCGAGCAGCTTGGCTAAACCCTCCAGCAAAGCAAGCTTACCCCCTGGAGGGGTAACTACAAAGTTATCTGCAAAGTCAGCTGCAGCATATATATACAACAAGCCAAGACCCAGGATAGCCAAAATCCAGACCCTGTTTTGCAAGGATTCCGTCCCCTTGTACAGGCGAAAGGCAATGGTTAGCAAAGCCAGTCCCATAAAAAAGGCAAAGAGTCCCTCCAATACCACAGCAGAATGGATGACCATTTCTGGCCTTAAATCATAAAGAAAAAGAATCAGTGCAAACAAAATGCTGCCCACAAACAGGAGCAAGACAGCCAAGCCTTGGGCTGGATCCAGCCAGTTGCTTGCAAGATTCCTCCACCTCAAATCAATGATGTTCATAATTTTGCTCCTGGGCAGCAGCATCAAATAGATATAAAAAACAACGCCTTGATTCAGCGAATCAAGCGCATAATACGCTTACACACAATCTTGTCTTTTTTGCTGTCTTTGATCAAGGACCGATGGATATAGCCAAGTCCAGGCAAGAGCTATGCCTGCACAAAATTAGCTCAATTATTGGATTACTGCATTGACAAAGCTGATTTACTTTTGTTAATTGAATTCAAAAAAGGATTGCCATGGAATTCCAGGACTTCTTCCGCAGAGTAAGCCAGGCCACTGAGATCAGCACCCAGAAGGATCTGGCTGAGATTTTGGGGGTAGGCCCTTCAGCCATCACCCTGGCCAAGAGGCGAGGGGTGCCCAAAAGCTGGAGCCTGAAGATAGCCTCCATTTTCCATCTCAATCCAGCCTGGCTGGAGACCGGCCAGGGCCCTGTGCATCAGCCCAGGCAGGAGCGGGCCTTTTTTGTGCCCCAAGTCTCTGCCCAGGCCTGCGCAGGTGCAGGATCTTTCCAGGTCCAGGACAATATAGTGGATGAAGTCCCTTTTAGTCAGCCCTGGCTAAGGAGCAAGGGCAGCCCGGAGAACATGGTGACCATGCAGATCATAGGAGACAGCATGTCCCCTGAGCTGGAGGAAGGGGATCATATCCTGGTGGACCTAAGCCAGAACCAGCTCCAGGCTCAAGCCCTGTATTTGGTGGGAGTGGAGGACACACTCCAGGTCAAGAGGGTGCAATCTTCCAGGGGTGTGGTGCTCTTGCTCAGCACAAACCATAAATACCCGCCACTGACCCTGCAGGGAGAGGAGATAGAAACCTTGAGGATCATGGGCAGGGTGCTCTGGAGCAGCAGAGAATACTGATATTTTTTTGTCTTTATGATTTACAAATGTAAACAACAAGCTGAAGGAGGCTCCTGATGCAGGAAAGATATTGCGAATGCGGCAACAAGGTATATGTGGCCTATGTATTCACCCCCAGAGGAATCTTTCACCTCTATGGCCCTACATCCAGAATGAAAATGCTCAAGAGGTGCCCCAAATGCGGCAGGCCCATCAACATTGACGAGCTCTGCTAGGCTGGGCAGTGCCTGCAGGGGTGCAAGGGAGGGACTAGGAGCGGTTAAGCTTTGGAATGTTTCTTCTCAGGTACAGGCAACCTGCCAGGCAGTTCATAATCTATTGCTCCGTACTTGCAGGATGTACGCAGGCACTGCAAGCAGCGTATACAATCCTTCTGGTTCGCCCCCTGGTAAAACTTCACTCCCATGGGGCAATGCCGGTAGCATTCGCCGCAGCGCACACAATTGTCCGGGTGATGAACCATCCTAAACAGGCTGACCTTGTTGAAAAGGGAGTAGATTGCGCCCAAGGGGCAAAGCACCCGGCAGAACGGCCGCCTGATGAAGACCATGGCCACCAGAAGCAAAACAAGTATACCCAGCTTGCTCATGAAGAGAATGCCCCAGAGCTCGCGCAGCTGCGGCTGCAGAAAAGCCAGGGGCAAGCCTGCTTCCAGGGTCCCGGCTGGACAGAGATATTTGCAGAACCAGTTTTCCCCGTAGCCAAAAGCATCAACCAGGATAATCGGCAAAAGAACCACAAAAAGGGCAAGCAGCACATATTTTATCCAGGAAAGTGCTCCGGGAATCTCGATTTTAGGCGAGGGAATCTTGTGTATCAGCTCCTGCAGGAAACCAAAGGGGCAAACCCAGGCGCAGGGCATCCTGCCCACCATACTGCCT
>JBNJDO010000120.1:0-5543 GCA_051744965.1 Thermodesulfobacteriota bacterium
TCGTTCAAGGCGGCGCAATTGACCTGGACATAGGGCTTGTCGCTTCTGGGGCTTAGCTTGTGCAGGGCCCTTGCCACCAGATCCTTGCCTGTTCCGCTTTCTCCATAGATGAACACCGGGAAGTCGGTCTGAGCAGCGCGCTCGATGAGCTGGAAGATGTCCTTCATCTGCTTGGAATGGCCTATCATGCCGTGGAACTCAGTGTCCTGGTCCAGGAGCCTGGAGAGCTGCTGCACTTTTGTGTCCAGGCGATCCAACTCGCTGATCTCTGTGAGCAGCTCTATGGCCCCCATAGGGCTGCCCTGCCTGTCCTGGATCACTGTGGCTGCCTTAAAGACAGTCAAGTAGGAGCCATCCTTGCGCACTATATGGCACTTGCGGCGCAAGAATTCTTTTTTTTCAAATAGCTGGCACCAGGCCTCCCCTTCAGTACGCTTTCTGAGGATATTGCAGGCGTCGCAGTCAAACACAGTGCATATCCTGCCTTCCAGCTCCTGCCTGCTGTAGCCGGTCATCTTCTCCAAGGCCCTATTCACGGCCATTATCTCCCCTTCAGGGGAAACGATTATCAAGCCTTCCTGCATGATCTCCAGGATCTTGCGGCAGTAATTGTGCAGATCAAATCCGGACATAAGCCACCTTTGAGTTATACATGACCATCATGCTCTCTGGAGGAGTTGATTAATCATTTGTTTAAATAACACATGAGAACTCCAAGGCCAAGGTCTTAAGGCCAATTTGATAATATTCATTTAATTCAGCATGTTTTGCAAGATGGTCTGCAGGGCGTCTTTTGGCATGGATCCTGCTCTATATTAAAAGAGTAGGAATTTTTATTAAGCAAAAAAATGGAGGTTTGGGCATGAACAAGAAGTTGGTGCTTTTTCTGGGTTTGTTTGTATTTCTAGTAGCCCATGTGGGCGTCTCCCTGGCAGAGCTGGACGGCAACCATAGGAAGGGCCGCTATCTCTTTAGACAGAACTGCTTCACCCAGTGCCACAGTGACAGGGAAGATGCAGATTACCTGGGCCCGGATGCCAAGACCCAGGCAGAGTGGGAG
The DNA here is from genome assembly GCA_051744965.1 of Thermodesulfobacteriota bacterium. Lineage (GTDB taxonomy): Bacteria > Desulfobacterota > Desulfovibrionia > Desulfovibrionales > Desulfothermaceae > CAZBUB01. The sequence continues at coordinate 1,061 of JBNJDO010000120.1, forward strand.
GAAGTATTCGCCAACCCTCAGGATCTGCCCTGCCATGAGGAATGGTCTGATCTCTCTGAACAGGATCTTTTGGATATCCATACTTACATGCATAAAGGGGCCAAGGATTCGCCTACACCCACCAGCTGCGGCTAACAGCAGATGAAGCAGTGACAGGTAGGGCAGGGCTTAGGCAGGTGGCAAAGGGCAACAAAAGAGGAGAGGTATGAGCGAAGGAAACAAGACCATCAGCAGGAGGGGCTTTCTTAAGGCCTCGATTGCAGCTGCGGCCTTTGGCGCAGGCAGCAGGGGAGGGACTTTCAATACTCTGCTGCCCAGGGCCCAGGCAGCCCAGGCCAAAGAGGATCCGGGCTGGGAGTCCAAGTATACGGTTTGTGACATGTGCTTCAATCGCTGCGGGATGATCGCGCGGGTTAAGGATGGGGCGGTCAAGAAGCTGGACCCCAACCCCAATTTCCTGAAGTCCAGGGGAATGGTCTGTGCCCGGGGTAACGCAGGCATAGCCCAGCTCTATGACCAGGATCGCCTCAAGCACCCCTTGCTGCGCAAGGGTGCCCGGGGGGAAGGCAAGTGGGAGCGCATCAGCTGGGAGGAAGCCCTGGACTACTGTGCGGAAAAACTGCAGAAGATTGCAGACCAGTATACCCGCTGTGGTGTGATGTTCACCCCGGGCTCAGACACCCAGACCCAGTTCGTGCGCCGTTTCGCTGATGTCTTTGGCTCCTATAACGTCACCACCCATGAGTCTATGTGCTTGCTGAGCAAGAACAGGGCCTATCTGGACACCTTCGGGGAGGTGCCCTTTCCTGATGTCCTGCACAGCAAGTACGTCATTGTGGCTGGGGCCAACCCCTTCGAGGCCATAATTACTCCGGATACCATAGACTTTATGCAGGCAAGGAAGCAGGGCTGCAAGATAGTAGTCCTGGACCCCAGGTTTACCAAGACCGCGGCCCTGGCTGACGAATGGCACCAGATTGTGCCTGGCACTGACATGGCCTTTTTCCTGGCCCTTTCCCATGTGCTCATCAATGAAAGGCTCTATGATGCAGAGGAGTGCTGCCCTGAGCTGACCTATGGATTTGACCGGTATAGGGAGCATGTACAGCAGTACACCCCTAAGTGGGCTGAAAAGGAATGCGGCATTCCTGCCCAGGATATTGAGCGCATCGCCAGGGAGATCGCTGCCCAGGCTCCCAGGGCCATGGTCTATCCTGGCAGACGCAGCTCTGATTACGAGAACTCCACCCAGAACAGAAGATCCATGGCCATTGTCAACGCCTTGTTGGGCAACTGGGACAAGCCAGGCGGCCTGTTGGCAGCCAGGGAAGTGGGCGTGAAGAGCCCCCGCTACGATATACCCTGGTACGACGACAATCCTCCGGATCGGGTGGAGGCAGGCAAGGTGCCCGGGCTGATAGACCATGAGGGCTCATTCCAGCTCATGCGGGAGGCGGTGCTTGCAGGTGAACCCTATCCCATCAAGGGCTGGTTCTCCTTTAAGACCAACTTCATGCAAACCGCTGCCAACAGGCAGAAGACCATCCGCATGCTGGAGAATCTGGATTTCTTTGTAAATATAGACATCTACATGACAGACACTGCCTGGTATGCGGACCTGGTTCTGCCCGGGAATACTTTTCTGGAGAGAAAAGACCCGGTCTCAGCCCTGCAGGGCTCCTCAGCCTGCGCCTGTGCGGTGCTCAGGGACCCGGTGGTCCCGGAGATGTTCGAGGCCAGGTCCCCTTTCTGGATTTGCCAGCAGCTGGCAAAACGCCTTGGGTTTGGTGATTCCTTCGACTTCAGCATAGATGACTACCGGGAAAAGCAGCTGGAGAATCTGGAAGGGGCGCTTATGGCTATGCAGGAGGACGGGGCCTACTACAATCCTAGCAAAGTCTACGGCATCTACGTTGATTCACCTCTGAAAACCGAAAGCGGGGTCAAGGAGATCTACAACCGGCGCTACGAGCGGGCAGACCAGGACCCCATGCCTGTATACAAAAGGCCCAGCCAGCCAGGGGAAGAGGAGTTCAGGCTGGTGTTGGGCCGTACAGCCTTTTTCACCCACAGCAATACCAACAATGAGCTCCTGACCGAATTCATGCAGGAGAACACCTTGCATATGCATCCGGAGCCGGCAAAAGAACTGGGTCTGCAGGATGGGGACCTGGTGGAGGTGCAAAGTAGTTCCAGCAAAGGCAGACTAAAGCTGGAGCTGAAAGACGGCATACAGAAGCAGACCGTGTACATGGCTACTGGCTTTGGCTCTTTGTCCCCGCGCATGAGCCGGGTGTATGAAAAAGGTGCCAGCATTACCGAGGTCATGGAGGATTATTACGATCAGATAACCGGCAACATGGCCATGCACGAGACCCTGGTCAAGGTAAGGAAGGTGTCCTGATGCCCAAAAAATACGCCATGGTAATCGATTCCTCTGTCTGTTTGGACTGCAAGGCCTGCATGGTTTCCTGCAAGGTCTGGAACGAAGTGCCTCAAGGCTACTGGCGCAACTGGATTAAGCGCAATGAGCCGGATTTCAGCCAGGGCAAAAGCAGCAGCCAGCATTTCCAGCCCGGAGGCTGCATGCAGTGCGAAGAGCCCACCTGTGTGCAGGCCTGTCCCAGCGCTGCCACATACAAGGATCAGGAAAACAGCATTGTGCAGATAAATACAGAACTGTGCATAGGGTGTGGCAACTGTATCCAGGCCTGTCCCTACGGGGCCAGATACAGGCACCCCAGCCTCAGGGTCCCGGACAAGTGCGACTTTTGCCAGAACAGGCTGGCCCAGGGCCTGCTGCCGGCCTGCGTGGACACCTGTCCCACCAAGGCCAGGGTCTTTGGGGATCTAAACGACCCGGAGAGCGAGGCTGCAAGGCTTCTTAAAAAGAACAACACAGTACGCATCATTAGCAATCCTGTGGATACCAAACCCAACATGTACTACCTGGCCTCCACCAGTCCCACGGATTGGGTGGGGAAGGTGGAGTATCCTTCAGCCTACAGATTCATGTCAGATGTGGTGAACCCTGTGCTCAAGATTGCCGTGGGTCTATCAGCTGTCGGGGCCTTAGCCATGCTGGCCAAGCAGCTTTTGTCCAGCCAGGAAGAAGAAGAGACCCGGGATTAAAAGGGCTGCAGGTCAGTATTGCAGGTTTTAGTCGCAGTCAAGAAGGACCCGGGGAAGACATACAATATGCAAGGGGTTAAGCAATGAGCAAGAATATGATCCTACGCCATGACAACGGGGCCATAGCCATGCACTGGTTCAATGCCCTGTGCTGGATATTTTTGACCCTGACCGGGCTGGGCTTGATCCAGAACCAGGAGATAAATCCCCTGGGGGCCTGGTATCCAGAGCTGCTACGTTCCATATTTGGCAGCGGGGAGGCCCTTTGGAACGTGCATGTCTATACAGGGCTGTTCTGGGCCTTGGCCTGTCTGGTGTACATCCTGCTGCGTTTTAGGCATAGCCTGGGCTTTGTAAAGGAGGTTTTCAGCCTGGATCCGGTGCAGGACACGATCTGGATGCTGAAGAAGAACATCCAGCTCACTCTGGGCAATGGTTTTCTGCGCAGGCTGGGTTTTTCCACTGAGATCCCACCCCAGGGCTTTTACAACGCAGGCCAGAAGCTCTTTGCCCAGCTAGCTGTCCTGGCTGGCCTGATTTTGCTGGTTACAGGAATTATGATGGTATTGTCCACCATCATACTGGATAACTCTACACCAGTGGCCTGGGCCAGGACCATTCACTATCTCTTTGCCGGTCTGGCAGTGGCAGGGTTGATCATCCACGTCTACATGGCAGCCATATCCAGGGAGGAGAGGCCTGCCCTGAAATCCATGTGGAGCGGCTACGTGCCAGAAGAATATGCCAGACACCATCATGAGCTCTGGTACCAGGACCTTAGCCAGGGCTCCAATCTTTAATCTGCAGGAGGTGGCAATTATGCACATTAAACAATTAAAGAGATTCTGGCCGGGGCTATTGCTGGCCTTGGCCATGTTTCTGGCTGCGGGCTGCGCCAAGCAGGCCCCTGAGACTGACAGCGCATATGCGCCAGGAGAGAGTATCCCGGAGGTGGAGGCTGAGACAGATGTGCCCAACCCCTTTCATACCTTTGTGGATACGAATTTCGTGAAGGGTATAGTCTGCGACAACCTGCTGCGGGAAGAGCCCAGGGACGATGTGCTGCTCATAGACTCCAGACCCAAGAGGTCCAGGTATGACCGGGGGCATATCCCCACAGCGATCAGCCTGCCCGAGTCTGAATTCGAGGAGAAAAAGGATCTGCTGCCAGAGGACAAGTCCACCCTTTTGGTCTTCCATTGCATGAATCCTACCTGAAGCCTTAGCCACAAGTCCGCCTGGAAGGCGGAGGAAATGGGCTATGAGAATGTGGTGGTCTATCCTTTTGGCAACCAGACCTGGGTGGATGAAGGATATAAGCAGTGGAGCAAAGAGGACCTGGAGCAGGAAG
>JBNJDO010000121.1:0-5486 GCA_051744965.1 Thermodesulfobacteriota bacterium
CCCTCCCTCCTGCCTGGAAGACAGGCAGCAGGGAGGGGAATCAGAGGAAGAGAGTTTCTTGCCGATAACCGGAGCATAAAGTGGCACTAGTGCTCAAGCTCTGAATAGGCCTCCTCCAGGTGCCTGATCCAGACGTCCACTATATTGTCGTATTCAGCACTGCCTTTCATTACTGTCTCGCACTCTATGCCTGCCTGGCTCAGGATGGACTTCCAGGAATCCTGTCCCTCTCCTGCAATGTCGTTCTGGGCGTGATCCCCGGCCACGGACATGAAGGGCATTAGATAGGCTTTTTGCACATCCTCGTTTTCAAGCTGGGCCTGAATATCCTCAATGGACGGCGAGCCCCCTACAGTGCCCACATAGGCCAGGGGATCCTCCTGCTGCAGCTGGTAAGCCAGGGCCTTGTAGAAGGCGTTGCTGGGGTGGTAGCTGCCGTGGCCCACGAAGACCACCGCCTCCTGGGATCCGCGTTCATCCGGGATGTTCTGCAGCAGGGCCTGGCTGACTTCCCTTAAGTCTTGATCAGAACCCAGCAGGGGATAGCCCAGCTGGATATGCTCCAGATCGCCTGGCATGGAGCGGAAAGCTTGCACTACTTCATGCAGATCATGGAACTCTGCTCCAGGAATGGTGTGCAAGGACTGGACAGCCACATGGGTGAAGCCCTGATCCTGCATGTTGGCCAGGGCCTGGGCAGGGGAGTCCAGCTCCTGGCCTTCCTCAGCCAGCTTGGCCCGGACCATATGGGAAGTGTAGGCCCAGTGTACAGGGGTGTCAGGGAAGGCTTGCTTGACCTGATCTTCAATGTTTTCGAATGCGGCCTGGGCCTGGGGATAGCTGGAGCCGAAGGTCACCAAAAGGATGCCTTTCTTGTGCTCCTGGTCTTCCTCGTGGTGGCCGTGGCTGTGGGCCAGGGCTGTGCTGGACAGGAAAAGGCCCAGGATCAGGATACTGCAGATGCTGATAATTTTTCGCATAAAAACCTCCTTGCAGATAAATGGGTTGCAGTTTTTGCAGCAGGGCCCTTAAAACAGCGCCCTGCTGCAGGTTGAAGGGTTTAAGGAGTGCATATGGGATGCTAAATTAGGACAAACTCACCGGCAGCACGTTCAGCCCAGCCTGCCTGGAGGGAGCTTGGTCTTCCCTTTCCTGGTCGGTCAGCCAACTCCTCATCTTTTTATCCACGCGGTTCCTGCACCAGGGACAGCCTCCCTGCTCTGTATAGATATGCTCATAGATGTCCTGGAAAGGGATCCTTTCCAAATGGGAGGACTGCATATCCCTGGCATGGATTTGGCTGCAGATCAGATAGGTTTCTGTGCAGACCTTGACCCATTCCTCCAGATCCTGCCTGTCCAGAAAGAAATGGCTCAGGCTCTCTGACCTGGTGAGCTGCAGGATCTCCTGTTTATAACGCATACGCTGCCTCCTGGTTATGGTTTAGCTGCTGCAAAGTTCATAAAAAAATCCCCCGGATCGAGAATTTCGATCCGGGGGATTTCCCTTTTTATCCTCCGTGATCCAGGGAGCTGCGCTTTTGGCCCGAAAGCAAGCGTCCCCTTTCGCCCAGGCAGGTCTTCTGACTTCCGGATCGTCCTAGTCGCCGCGCCTTCCCCTGGAAAAAAAATCTCCAGAGTGGCTTAAATGCGGCTTTCGTCCCCGGTTACAGCGGCGGGCCCGTCCCTGACTTGCACAGGGTTCCCTTTCCAAGCTCTAAGCGCAGCCTGTCCTGATGCCAGGGCAGGATTGCGCTTTGAGCACCTAGGCGATTATTTTTTGCAATGCTAGTGCTGATTTTTGGGATTTGTCAAGTCCTGGTTTGGGATAGTGGTTACCTAATGCAGCGGGAGCCGGTGGGGGAGTCGTTCCCAGGCGGGAGCCTGGGGAACGAAGCGAAAGCTTTTAAGCATTGACATTCAGGCTGCTGGAGGTAATCTCAAATTTCATTTGGAGCTTATACTCCCTAGCAGAAAATGAAGACTTCATCTAGTATGACAGGCAGGAGAACAACAACCAAGGAGCAGGTATGAAAGCTGTGGGCAAAGTTGTATCCTTAAATACAGCGATTGTGCTGCTGGTGCTGCTGGCTGCAATATGGGCCTGGCCTGGGCAAGTCTCTGCTGATCAGAATAAAATCCAGGTGGTGGTCAGCATTGCCCCGCAGAAGTACTTTGTGCAGGAAATCGGGGGGGAATTTGTGGATGTTGCAGTCCTGCTGCCGCCAGGGGCCAGCCCGCACGGATTCGAGCCCAAGTCCTCCCAGATGGTGGAGCTGGGCCAGGCCCAGCTGTATATGGCCATTGGCGTGGGGTATGAAAAGACTCTTTTGCCCAGATTGCAGTCCATGCATCCGGATCTGGAGATAGTGCATACTGACAAGGGAATCAAAAAGATGCCCATGCTGGAGCAGGCTCAGCAAGAGCAGGGGCATGAGCAGGAAGACCAGCAGGCAGGCCTGGATCCCCATGTCTGGCTGGCGCCTGACCTGGTCTTGATCCAGGCCCAGAACATCTATCAGGCCCTGGCAGAAGCCATGCCGGAAAAAAAGGCAGATTTGCAGGAAAACCTGCTGGACCTGCAGCAGGAGATACTGCAGCTGCATCAGGAGATTTTGGCAGCACTCCAGGGCATAAGCCCGGGCAGCAAGTTCATGGTCCTGCATCCAGCCTGGGGCTATTTCGCGCGTACCTACGGTCTAGTGCAGGTACCCATTGAGGTGGAGGGCAAGGAGCCCAAGGCCAGGCATTTGAGGGAGCTAATTGAACAGGCCAAACAGGAAGGTATCCGGGCTGTGTTTGTCTCGCCGCAGTTTTCTGAGAGTAGTGCCCGGACTATTGCTGATTCCATATCTGGAGAAATCGTAAGCATTGATCCTTTGGGCCGGAATTGGAAACAGAACATGCTCAAGGTCGCAGATAAATTGCAAGAGGCTATGCAGGATAAGCCTTGAAGGCTGAGGTAAGATTCAAAGTGCTTGGGTGACAGTTTATGGCATTGACAAGGAGAACTAATCAGGAACAGGAGCTGGCAGAAAAATATGTAGTGCAGACCGGCCTGCATGTCTTTTTGACCGGCAAGGCAGGCACAGGCAAGACTACTTTTCTGAAGAAGCTGCAAAGCTCTTGCAGCAAACGCATGGTCACAACAGCCCCTACAGGAGTGGCCGCCTTGAACGCCGGCGGAGTGACCCTGCATTCCTTTTTCCAGCTGCCCTTTGGCCCTTTTATACCTGGAAGCGAGGCCTTTGAGCGGAATAAGGAACGTCAGTTCAAGTTCAGCAAGGAAAAAAAGAACATTATTCAGAGCCTGGATCTTTTGGTTATAGATGAGATCAGCATGGTCCGGGCTGATCTTCTGGATGCTGTGGACGATGCCCTGAGGCGCTATCGCCGCAGCGCACAGCCCTTCGGCGGAGTGCAGCTGCTGATGATCGGGGATCTGCATCAGCTCTCCCCTGTAGCCAAAAAGGAAGACTGGGAGCTGCTAAAGGACCATTACGATTCTGTGTATTTCTTCAGCAGCCATGCCCTGGCCAGGACCCAATATGTGTGCATCGAGCTCAACCATGTCTATAGGCAGTCGGATGATCGCTTTGTGCGTATCTTGAATAAAATCCGGGACAATCAGCTGGATCAGGAGTCCATTCAGGTACTGAATTCCTGCTATTGCCCGGATTTTGTGCCAGACACAGGGCAAGGCTATATCACTTTGACTTCCCACAATAAAAAGGCCCAGAACATAAACCAGCACAGACTGCAGGAACTGAAAGGCAAGGAGTATTGTTTTTCAGCCCAAATTTACGGAGACTTTCCAGAGCATATCTATCCCACTTCTTCTGAGCTTTTGCTGAAGAAAGGGGCCCAGGTCATGTTTGTGCGCAACGATCCTTCCCCGGACAAGCTTTATTACAATGGCAAGATCGGCAGGATTACAGCTGTTTCCCAGGATAAGATCCAGGTCTTATGTCCAGGCGAGCAGGAGCCGATCAAGGTAGAGCAGCTGACCTGGGAAAATATCAAATACACTTTGGACCCGGAAAGCAAGGAGATCCAGGAAGAGGTCATCGGTTCCTTCACCCAGTATCCCCTGAAGCTGGCCTGGGCCATCACCATTCATAAAAGTCAGGGCTTGACCTTTGAGCGGGCCATTATTGATGTCCAGAACGCCTTTACCCACGGCCAGGTTTATGTGGCCTTGAGCAGATGCAAGAGCCTGGAAGGCATGGTGCTCAGCTCACCAGTGGCTGCGAAGGGGATAGGGATAGATGGATGCATACTCGAGTTTGATGAGCAGGTTAGACAAAACCCGCCCAACTGGGAGCACCTGCAGCAGGCCCAGGTCTATTTTCAGCAGCAGCTGCTGCTGGAGTGCTTTGATATGGGGATTTTACAAAGGCGGCTTGGATATTTGCTGCGCTTACTGCAGGAGAACAGGCACCTGCTCCAGATCACAGGCCTGAATGATATTCGAGAGCTAGAGCGCAACACAGGAGAACTATTTGAGGTCAGCCAGATCTTTTTGCGGGAGCTAAACAGCAAGTTCACCGAGGATAAATTGCCTGAATCTGATGACCACCTTCTGCAACGCATCAGCAAAGGTTCCCAGTGGTTCCAGGAGAAGCTGCACAAGAATCTGGGCCAGACCTTGGATGCAGTAGGGGTGGAGACAGACAATGCAGAGCTGGAAAAAAGGGTAACCAGGGCTTTGAACCAGCTAAAGAAGGATTTGGCAGTCAAGCTGGCCGGGGTCAAAAGCTGCGAGCAGGGTTTTTCTGCAGCTTCGTATCTGCAGGCGGTATCCAAGGCTGAAGTGGAGCCAAGCACGCAGAGAAGGAAAAAGCCTGAGCAAATAGAGTATACTGAGACAGACCTCGAGCATCCAGAACTTTTCCAGGCCTTGAAAAAGTGGCGGACAAGCAAGGCCAAAGAGCAAGGCCTTGCCCCTCATCAGGTCTTGCATCAGCGAGTAGCGTTGCAGATCGCGGCAACCCTGCCCCAGACCTTGGCGGATCTGGAAAAGATACGCGGGATAGGTGCCAAGACCAGTGCCAAGTATGGCAGGGAGCTGATTGATCTGGTGGCTGGGTATTGCAGCGAGCAGGGGGTTGAGCAAGTGCCACTGCAGCAAAGGCGCAAAGCGGCAGAAAGCAGGCCAGACAGCCAGTCCAGACAGGCAGGGGATACCCAGGGCATCACCCTGCAGATGTTCAGGCAAGGCAAGACTCCAGTGCAGATCGCCAAGGCCAGGAGCCTGGCCCAATCCACCATTGAAGGCCATTTGAGCTATATGGTGCAGCAAGGCCAGCTGCACATCGATGAGCTGCTGTCCCAGGAGCTGAAAGAGGACATTGAAAAAGCCATTGCTGCTGCCCAAGGCAGCTCTCTAAGGGAGATCAAGGACATGCTTGGCGAAGAGGTCAGCTATGGGCAGATAAAGATCGTGCTGGCCCATAAAGACTTGCTTTTGCCTTAGGCAGCTCTTAT
>JBNJDO010000122.1:0-5392 GCA_051744965.1 Thermodesulfobacteriota bacterium
TCCTCTACAGTACCTCGGGAGCGAGGGATACAATTTTCATAAAATTCCTCTGTCTTAGCTCCCTGGCCACAGGGCCGAATATCCTAGTCCCTATGGGATCCATATTTTTATTCAGCAATACTGCGGAATTAGAATCAAAGCTAATATAGGATCCATTAGGCCGGCCAGTCTCCTTCTTGGTACGCACCACCACAGCCCTGAACACATCCCCTTTTTTGACCTTGGTATGGGGCATGGCCTCTTTAACTGAGACCACTATCAAATCACCTAGGCCTGCGTAACGCCTTTTGCTGCCACCTAAGACCTTAATGCAGCTTAAAAGCTTGGCCCCGGAATTATCAGCTACATCTAGCCTGGACTCCACCTGGATCATCTCGCTTCCCCTTTTACTGTGCTTTTTCCAGAATCTTTCGCAGGGCCCACTTCTTGCGCTTGCTGATTGGCCTGCTTTCTATGATTTGCACCTTATCCCCAAGTGCGCAGGAATTTTCTGGGTCATGGGCCATAAACTTCTTCTTGCGCTGGATGTATTTTTTATACAAGGGATGCTGCAAAATACTTTCACAAAGCACCACTATTGTCTTGTCCGACCTATCGCTTACAACGCGGCCGGTGAGCATCCTTTTGCTGCCTTTTGAAATCTGCCTAGTCATTGCTGCCCTCCAAATCCTTCTCCCGCAGGATAGTCTTGATCCTGGCAATATTTTTGCGCACTTTGGGCAGTCTCTGGGTATTGCCCAGTTGGCCTGTAGCATGCTGAAAGCGCAAGTTGAAAAGCTCCCGCTCGTAATCTGAAAGCTTTTGCTGCATCTCTTTCCAAGAGAGCTCTCGTATCTTTTTGGCCTGCATAAAAATTACTCCTTGACCACTACCTTGGTCTTCACCGGCAGTTTATGTGCTGCCCTGATCAAGGCCTCCCTGGCCTGCTCTAGATTGATCCCACTGATCTCGTATAACACTTTTCCAGGGCGCACAGGAGCAACCCAGCCAGCAGGGGAACCCTTGCCTTTGCCCTGTCTGGTCTCAGCTGGCTTTTCTGTATAAGGCTTGTCCGGAAAGATCCGGATAAAGACTTTCCCTCCCCTGCGAATGTGTCGCATGATCGCGATTCGCGCAGCCTCTATCTGCCTATTGCTCAATCTGCCATGCTCCAGGGTTTTGAGTCCAATCTCCCCGAAGGATACTTTGGTTCCTCTAGAGGCAGAGCCTTTATGAAAATTCTTGTGTTGCTTACGATATTTAACTTTCTTAGGGCTAAGCATTGGTCACCTCATCCAGTATTTCGCCTTTGAATATCCAGACCTTGACTCCAATTATCCCATAGGTAGTCCTAGCTACTGCATATCCGTAATCAATATCAGCCCGCAGTGTATGCAAGGGGACCCTGCCTTCCCGGAACCACTCTGTCCTTGCAATATCAGCTCCGCCCAGACGTCCGGCGCAGGAAATCTTGATGCCCTCAGCGCCGAACTTCCTGGCCAGGCCAATAGTCCTTTTCATGGCCCTGCGAAAGGCTACCCTGCGCTCCAATTGCATGGCCACGTTTTCTGCCACCAACTGGGCCTCGATCTCTGGCCTGCGCACTTCATTGACCTCTATAATAAATTCCTTGCCAAACTTCTTCTTCAGGTCAGTGCGCAACTTTTCGATCTCTGCACCCTTACGGCCAATCACTATTCCAGGTCTGGCAGTATAGATGATCAGCCTGACCTTCTCAGCTGCCCTCTCTATCTCAATTCTGGCAATGCCTGCATGATAAAGCTTATTTTTTAGAAACTTGCGCAGCTGGTCATCTTCAAACACAAAGTTGGAGTAATTTTTGCTGCTGAACCATCTGGACTGCCAGTTCTTGTTGTAGCCTAAGCGAAAGCCGTAGGGATGTACTTTCTGACCCAAGACCGCTACCTCCTATTCCTCGTCAATGATTACTGTAATATGGCTTGTCTTCTTCAGGATCCTGGTAGCCCTGCCCATGGCCCTGGGCTTGATCCGCTTCAAAAAGGGTCCTTTGTCCACCAGCACTCTTTTCACATACAGACTGTCCACATCCAACGCTGTTTGCTGGGCATTGGAGACAGCAGAGTACAAAACCTTGTATAATTCCTTAGCAGGCTTCTGGGGAGTAAACTTTAACAGATTCAGCGCCTGGCCTACGGTTTGATCCTTGATGTTAGCTGCCACCAGGCGGGTCTTGCGCGGAGAAACCCTCACGAATCTAGCTTTTGCCCTGACTTCCATTCTAGACCTCTTTTATTTTTTCTTGCCCCGGACCTGACTTTTCTTATCCCCGGCATGCCCGTGAAAAGTCCTGGTAATGGCAAACTCGCCCAGCTTATGTCCCACCATGTTCTCTGTCACAAAGACCGGAATGAATTTTTTTCCGTTATGCACGGCAAAGGTTAGTCCTACCATCTCTGGTATCACAGTGGAACGTCTGGACCAGGTCTTTATCACACTTCGGTCCCTGGCTTCCTGCGCTTTTTGAACTTTCTGCAGCAAATGCCCGTCCACGAATGGGCCCTTTTTTAATGATCTGGGCATGACAGACTCCCTATTATTTTCTGTCTCTTCTCTTGACTATAAGCTTGGCTGATAGCTTCTTCCTGTTCCTGGTCTTGTAGCCTTTAGTAGGCATGCCCCAGGGAGTCACAGGATGCCTGCCACCTGAACTTCTACCTTCGCCACCACCCAAAGGATGATCCACCGGGTTCATGGCCACCCCGCGCACCTTGGGCCTTTTATTCAGGTACCTGTTCCTGCCCGCCTTGCCTATCTTGATATTCTCGTGCTCCACATTGCCCACCTGACCCACTGTGGCCATACAGGTCTTTAGCACCTTGCGTATCTCCCCGGAAGGAAGCTTGATCAAGGCATACTTGCCTTCTTTGTCCACCAATTGGGCATAAGTACCAGCGGACCGACACATTTGTCCGCCTCTGCCTGGATGCAACTCCAAATTATGCACAATGGTCCCGTTAGGGATCTTGTGGAAGGGAAGGCTGTTGCCTGGCTTTATATCTGCGCTTTCCCCTGAGACGACCTTCTCTCCTACCTGCAACCCCTTTGGGGCTAGAATATAGCGCTTTTCCCCGTCCTCGTAATGCAAAAGGGCAATTCTAGCGGTACGGTTAGGATCATACTCTATTGAAGCAACCTGGGCTGGAATGTCCAGCTTCTTGCGCTTAAAGTCGATAATCCTGTATCTGCGCTTGCGGCCTCCGCCTCGTCTTCTGGCAGTGATCCTGCCGTAGGAGTTTCTGCCGCTTTTTTTAGGCAAACCCACCACTAGGGATTTCTCTGGCTGATCAGTGCTTATGTCCTCGAACCTAGATACAGTCTGATTCCTTCTGCCCGGGGACGTAGGCTTGAGCTTCCTTGTAGCCATATTATACACCCTCGAAGTAGTCTATTTTATTTCCAGGAGCCAAATCAATGTAGGCCTTCTTGTGCCCTGGCTTCCTGCCACTCTGTCTGCCGAATTTCCTTTTAATTCTAGGCTTTTTATTAAGCACCTTCACTGCCTGGACCTCTACATTAAAGGCCTTTTGTACAGCTTCCTTGATCTGTACCTTGTTGGCGCTCTCAGCCACCCTGAAGACCACCTTGTTCTCCAGATCCTTGAGATGAGTGGACTTCTCTGTCACCACCGGCTTAAGTAATATCTTGGTATAATCCATGGCTACTGCAACCTTTCCTGAATATGCTCCACAACGGCTGGGGTAAGTACCAGGGTGTCATGACTCAGTATATCATAGACTCCCAACTGCTCTTGATAAATGAGCTTAATCCCTGGAATATTCCTAACCGCAAGCTCCAGGTTGTTATCTTTTTTTGCCAAAACAATCAAGGCCTTTTTAAGATCCAGCAGATTTTGTACCTGCACAAAATCCTTGGTCTTAGGCCTGGAGATTTCCAGTTTGTCCAGCAGTACTAGCTTGCCTTCAGCCAGCTTGCTGGAAAGGGCCATGCGTAGGGCAAGCCTTTTGACCTTGCGATTGACCTTAATACTGTAGTCTCGGCTCACAGGTCCGTGGGTGATAGCGCCACCTGTCCATAAAGGAGATCTGGTACTGCCAGCCCTAGCTCTGCCTGTGCCTTTCTGCCTCCAGGGCTTACGTCCTCCACCTCGGATATTGGATCTGGTTTTGACTCCTACTGTTCCTGCCCTTTTGGCTGCCAGCTGGGATTTGATCACCAGATGCAGAATCTGGGGCTTTATCTGCACGGCAAACACCTGTTCCGGCAGCTCCAGCTCTCCCACCACCTGCTTTTGTTGGTCCACAACATTTACTGTTGGCATTTTCAGCCCCTTAGCTCTGCTTTGATATGGTCAGGACGGAATTCTTTGCACCTGGCACCTGGCCCTTGACCAGAATAAGATTCTCATCCTCGCGCACGTCAACTATTTCTAAATTGCGTACGCTGACATCCTTATTGCCCATCTGGCCGGGCATTTTCTTGCCTTTAAAGACCCGAGCCGGATCAGCGCACTGGCCTATGGCACCTGGACTCCTGTGCACTTTATGGTGTCCGTGGGATGAGGGTTGGCCGTGGAAATTCCATCTCTTAATGACTCCTGCGAAACCGCGGCCTTTAGATTTGCCGCTGACCTTAATCCTTTCCCCGATCTGAAAGATGTCTGCGCCCAGCCTTTGACCCTGGGCATAATCCATATCTTCCTCAGGCAGCCTGAATTCGCGAAGTACCCTGTAATAGCCCTGACCAGCCCGAGCCTGATGACCTTTTTGGGGCTTAGTCAGCCTGTGCTCCTTTTGCTCATCAAAACCCATTTGCAAGGCAGTGTATCCGTCCTTTTCCAGGTTTTTGACCTGAATGACAGGGCAGGGACCAGCCTGCAGAACAGTAACAGGTATCCTGGTCCCGTCCTCGGAAAATATCGCGGTCATGCCCAGCTTTTTGCCTATCAGACCTAATCGATTCATATCCTCACCTCATGCTGCTTAAAGCTTGATCTCCACGTCAACACCTGCGGGCAGACTGAGCTTGCCCAGGGCGTCCACTGTCTGCTGCGTGGGCTCCAGCAGATCTAAGAGACGTTTATGGATGCGCATCTCAAACTGTTCCCTGGACTTTTTGTTCACATGCACAGATCTGTTCACTGTGAACTTGTGGATCTTAGTGGGCAAGGGAATTGGTCCTGCAATGGCAGCACCTGTGTTGTGCGCTGAGTCCACTATTTCGGAGACCGCCTTGTCCAGAATCCGATAATCATAGGCCTTGAGCTTGATCCTGATCTTCTCGCTATTCATGGTCACCATTGGGTATATCTCCTACTACTCCACTATTTCCGAGACCACGCCTGCGCCTACAGTGCGGCCCCCTTCCCTGATCGCAAACCTCAGACCCTGCTCCATCGCTATGGTTACTATCA
>JBNJDO010000123.1:0-5343 GCA_051744965.1 Thermodesulfobacteriota bacterium
TGGTGGATGTCTGGACCAAGGCTACCAATGATGTGGCCAAGGCCATGATGGCCCAGATCTCCACAGATACTTTGGTCAACCCCAAGACCCAGGAAAAAGTGCAAAACGAAAGCTTCAATCCCATCTACATGATGAGCACCTCAGGCTCCAGGGGCAACGCAGACCAGATGCGCCAGCTGGCTGGAATGCGCGGGCTGATGGCCAAGCCTTCCGGAGAAATCATCGAGACCCCCATTACCTCCTCTTTCAGGGAGGGGCTGACTGTTCTGGAGTACTTCACTTCTACCCATGGGGCTAGGAAAGGACTGGCTGATACCGCGCTGAAGACTGCGAACTCCGGCTATTTGACCAGGCGCCTGGTGGACGTGGTGCAGGATGTAATTGTGGGAGAGCTGGACTGCGGCACTGTGGACGGGATCGAGATAATCAGGCACGGCCAGCCTGGTGAGGGTCAGGATACTTTAACTGAAAGGATCCTGGGCAGGATCAGCATGTTCGATGTCTATCATCCAGACACTGAAGAGTTGCTGGTTTCTGCCAATACTTTGATAGATGAAACTGCTGCTCGCAGGGTGGATCAGGCTGGTGTACGTTCTGTGCATATTAGGTCTGTGCTCACCTGCCAGAGCAGACAGGGAGTTTGCGCCTACTGCTACGGCAGGGATCTGGCCCGGGGTCATCTGGTAAATGTGGGCGAAGCAGTGGGTATCATAGCTGCCCAGTCCATAGGGGAGCCAGGCACACAGTTGACCATGCGCACCTTCCACATCGGAGGTACCGCTTCCAAGGAGATCGAGCAGTCATCAATAATTGCCCAGTATGATGGACAGATCACCTTGACTGGGGTCAGGACTGTAAAGAACAAGCAGGGACAGCTCATGGTCATGGGCAAGAATGGCCAACTGGGTGTTGTGGATGATCAGGGCAGGGAAAGGGAAAGGTACACCTTGCCTGCAGGTGCCAGGCTTTTCTTTAACGCTGGGGACAAGGTGCAAAAGGGCCAGATGCTTGCAGAGTGGGACCCCTTTCAGGAGCCTTTTGTCACTGATGTCCCTGGAGTGGTCAAGTTCGCGGACATTGTGGAGGGCAAGACCTACCAGGAAAAGACAGATGAGACCACCCATCGGGCCACTAAGACCATTATAGAATACAGGTCTACAAACTTCAGGCCTAGTATATCCATTATAGATGAGCAGGAGAATATCAAGCAGCATCCTGATACCCAATCCGACGCAGTTTACCATCTGCCTGTGGGCGCCATCCTTATGGTCAAGGATGGAGAAAGAGTGGAAGCTGGGGATGTCATAGCCAGGAAGCCCAGGGAAAGCGCCAAGATCAAGGATATTGTCGGCGGTCTGCCCAGGGTGGCTGAGTTGTTTGAAGTGCGCAAGCCCAAGGACATGGCGGTAATCTCCGAGATCGAGGGCGTGGTCAGCTTCGGACCTGATGTCAAAGGCAAGCGCAAGATCATTGTTACTCCGGAGACAGGAGATCCCAAGGAGTATCTGGTACCCAAGGGCAAGCATATCACTGTCCAGGAAGGAGATTTTGTAGAGGCAGGGGAGTTTCTAACTGAAGGCTCTCCAGAGCTGCACGATCTGTTGCGCATCAAGGGCGAGAAACATCTGGCCAAGTACCTGGTGGATGAGGTCCAGGATGTGTATCGGTTCCAGGGGGTGCATATCAACGACAAGCACATCGAGATTATTGTGCGCCAGATGTTGAAGAAGGTAAGCATAGTGGATCCAGGTGATACCAACTTCCTGCTGGGCGAGCAGGTAGAGAAGGGCAAGTTCATGCTGGAAAACGAGCAGGCAGTGAGGCACCAGGGTAAGCCGGCCACCGCCCAGCCTTTGGTGCTGGGCATCACACAGGCCTCCTTGAGCACCGAGTCCTTTATCTCAGCAGCCTCCTTCCAGGAAACCACCAAGGTGCTCACAGATTCTGCCATGCAAGGTAAATGTGATTACCTGCAAGGACTGAAAGAAAATGTTATCGTGGGTCGGGTAATCCCGGCAGGAAGCGGATTCAGGCCTTATATGAACCTGGATATCGATGTTCCGGAGCAGCCTGAGCGGCCCAGCAGCTTCATGGAAGAACTGGAAGAAGGCCAGTGGAGTCCGGAAGAGCGGGAGTAGGGCCAGGGTCAGAAAAAGCATTGACACTTCTGCTGGGATGTACTATTAATTTCAGCTTTTCAAGAACTAAATATATGGAGGGCCAGATGCCGACTCTTAATCAATTGATCCGCAAGCAGCGGAAAAAGATACAGGCCAGCAAGAAGACCGCTGCCTTGCAGGGCTGCCCCCAGAGAAGGGGGGTCTGCGTCAGGGTATATACCACTACTCCCAAGAAGCCCAATTCAGCCCTGCGCAAGGTAGCCAGGGTTAGGCTGACCAACAGTATAGAGGTTACTTCCTATATCCCAGGTGAAGGCCACAATCTGCAGGAGCATTCCGTGGTTTTGGTCCGAGGCGGGAGAGTCAAGGATCTGCCTGGCGTGCGCTATACAGTGGTCAGAGGCACCATGGACACTGCCGGAGTCCAGGATCGCAGGCAGAGCAGGTCCAAATACGGGGCCAAGCGGCCCAAATAAACACAGGGAATTAGCAAGGAGAGGTTGTCCATGCCCAGGAAGGGACCAGTTCCAAAGAGAAAAGTGTTGCCTGATCCGCGCTTTAAGAGCCAGATGGTGGCCAAGTTCATCAATCGCATAATGCGGGACGGCAAGAAGAGCCTGGCGGAAAGCATTGTTTACGAATCTATGCAGGAGCTGGGAAGAAAGACCTCAGAAGAGCCCCTGCGAGCCTTCGAGAAGTCCATAGAGAACACCAAGCCCCAGCTGGAGGTCAAATCCAGAAGGGTAGGCGGTGCCACCTATCAGGTGCCGGTGGAGGTCAAGCCGGATAGACAGGAAGTTCTGGCTTCCCGCTGGCTCATCTCTGCAGCCAGGGGGAGGGGAGAAAAAGGTATTGTCTACAAGCTGACAGCCGAATTGGTGGATGCCTTCCACGGCAGAGGGGGGGCAGTGAAGAAAAAAGAGGATACTCACCGCATGGCTGAGGCCAACAAAGCCTTTGCCCATTATCGCTGGTAAATACCATGAACAAGTATCAAGCAAAGCTCTGCAAGGCCATCAGGCGAGCCCAGGCAGGCGAAGACACGGTGCGGGGGAATTGTGGCTAGGCAGATACCTATACATAAACAGCGCAATATCGGCTTCATGGCTCATATAGACGCTGGAAAGACCACAACCACTGAGCGGATTCTGTTCTACACCGGAGTTTCGCACAAGATTGGGGAGGTCCATGACGGTCAGGCTGTTATGGATTACATGGTCCAGGAGCAGGAAAGGGGCATCACCATAACCTCAGCAGCCACCACCTGCTTTTGGAAGAACCATCGCATAAACATTATAGACACTCCGGGACACGTGGATTTCACTGTGGAAGTGGAACGTGCCCTGCGCGTCTTGGATGGGGTGGTAGCGGTTTTTTGTGCTGTGGGTGGAGTAGAGCCCCAAAGCGAAACTGTATGGCGTCAGGCTGACAGATACCATGTGCCCAGGATGGCTTTTGTGAACAAGATGGACCGCACTGGCGCGGACTTTTTCCGGGTTATGGACATGATGCGCGAAAAGCTTGGGGCAAAACCTGCTCCTATGCAGATACCCATTGGTGGGGAGGAGAACTTTAAGGGTGTTGTAGATCTCATCCAGGGCAAGGCCCTTTATTTTGACGAGCAAAGCCTGGGCAAGAAGACTTTTTCCGAAGAGATTCCCCAAGACCTGCTTGAGGAAACCCAGCGCTGGCGCAGTTATCTTATAGAGTCCATAGTAGAGGAAGATGAATCCCTGCTGGAGAAATATTTGGCTGGGGAAGAGTTTTCCCCAGCAGAGCTGGAAGAGGGAATTCGCAAGGCCACCAGGAATCTGAGTATATGCCCTGTGCTCTGTGGCTCCGCTTTCAAGAACAAAGGCATCCAGCCCATGCTGGATGCTATAGTAGAATTTTTCCCCTCTCCTGCTGATCTGCCGCCTATAGTGGGCAAGAATCCTGAGACAGGGGATGAAGTTGCCTGCGAATGTCAGGATGATGCACCACTTAGCGCCTTGGCTTTCAAGCTCATGACAGATCCTTATGTGGGGCATCTGACCTTTTTGCGCATCTACTCCGGGCATATAGAAAGCGGCATGACAGTATATAATGCCGCCACCAACAAGAAGGAGCGCATAGGCAGGCTGCTCAAGATGCATTCCAATAAGCGCGAGGAAATCAAAGAGGCCTGGGCCGGGGATATTGTGGCTGCGGTGGGTCTCAAGCAGGTGGGCACCGGAGATACATTGTGTGATTTCAAAAGGCCAGTGATCTTGGAGACCATGGAGTTCCCTGCGCCGGTGATTTCAGTGGCTATCGAGCCCAAGACCAAGCAGGACAGGGATGCTTTGAGCCAGGCCCTGCAGAAGCTGGCCAAGGAGGATCCCTCCTTTCAGGTGCGCTCAGATGAGGAGACTGGACAGACCATCATCTCAGGCATGGGCGAGCTGCATATTGAGATTATTGTAGATCGCTTGGTGCGGGAATTCAAGGTGGACGCCAATATAGGCCAGCCCCAGGTGGCCTACAGGGAAACCATTACCAAAAAGGCCAAGGCGGAAAAGAAGTTTGTCAAGCAAACAGGTGGTAGAGGCCAGTACGCGCATTGTGTACTGGAAGTAGAGCCCATGGAGCAAGGCGGGGGATATCAGTTCGTAAACTCCATTGTAGGCGGGATAATCCCCAAGGAATACATCCCTGCAGTGGACCGAGGCGCACAGGACGCCTTGAAAAACGGAATAATCTCCGGCCACCCCCTGGTGGATGTCAAGCTTAACCTGGTATTTGGCTCCTATCATGAAGTGGACTCCTCTGAGCAAGCCTTTTATATAGCAGGGTCCATGGCTATCAAGGAGGCCTGCCTGCAGGCGGGACCAGTGATTATGGAG
This sequence comes from Thermodesulfobacteriota bacterium, assembly GCA_051744965.1. Lineage (GTDB taxonomy): Bacteria > Desulfobacterota > Desulfovibrionia > Desulfovibrionales > Desulfothermaceae > CAZBUB01. The sequence continues at coordinate 4,985 of JBNJDO010000123.1, forward strand.
CCCATAATGCGAGTGGAGATCCTGACCCCTGATGAATATACCGGAGATGTGATGGGAGATCTAAACAGCAGAAGGGGTAAGGTCTTGAATATTGAGCCCAGATTGGGCACCCAGATCATTAAGTGTGAAGTGCCCCTAAAGGAAATGTTCGGTTATTCCACAGATCTACGTTCTATGACCCAGGGTAGGGCTATCTTTTCCATGCAGTTTGAGCATTATGAAAAAGTGCCAGCGAATCTGGCAGAAGAAATAAAGCAAAGAACCAGGGGGTAAGTATGGCTAAGGAGAAGTTTGAGAGGAAGAAGCCTCACGTAAACATAGGCACGATAGGTCATATAGACCACGGCAAGACCACGTTG
>JBNJDO010000124.1:0-5211 GCA_051744965.1 Thermodesulfobacteriota bacterium
AAATTCAAATTTTGCTATCACTATCTGGATCGTGGTGGGAATCAATATATGTGACCGATTCCGCATCTGGAAAGGACCAGATCCTGTGAGCCTGCTGCAGACGCTGGATTACTGTAAACAGGCTCAAAAGCCAAAACAGGGCCAGCCCGCCCCAAAGCAGCAGGCCCTGGCCTGCAGGCCAAAGGGCCAATAAAAGGGCCCAGCACAGGAGATAGATAGTGCGCGGCGCCCTGCCCAGCAGCCCCACCTGGCAGGTTCCACCCAGCCCCTCGATCCTGGCCTTGATATAGCTGATCAGAACCGTGAGCAAAAAAGCGGAAAAAACCAGGAAAGTGGCCAGAAAGCGCTGCTGAGTATGCTGCCAGAACAGCACCCAAAAGCCGCAGAGATAGAAAAAATCCGCGACCCGGTCAGAAGTGGAATCCACAAATGCACCCAGGCTGCTTTGCTCCCCCCTCTTCCTGGCCAGGGGCCCATCCAGGCTGTCTGCTGCAGCAGAAAGTCCCATAAAGACAAGACCCAGCCAGGGATGCAGGAAGAAAGCACCTGGCACCAGCAGGGCCAGCAAGAGACCCAGTATGGTCAATTGATTAGCAGTAATCCTGGTAGATCTAAGCCAGGCCAAAGAGGTTTTCTCCTGCAGGGCAAAATAGGCTCTGGCCAGGACAGTATCGCGCAGCTCCATGCTCAGGACTCCCCTGCCTCAGGCTTTTCTGCCCAGGCTAGCTGCATAGATCACGCTTTCCTCCTCTCCATCATCCAGAGCAAACAGGGAATCCAGCTCCTGATCAAAAAATGCGCCCACAGGACAGGCAGCCAGACCCAGATCCTCTGCAGCCAAAAGCAGATTCTGGCAGACATGGCCAGCGTCCAGCAAAACATATCGCAGCCCCCTGTGCCCATACTTGCACATGTTCCTGCGCAGTACCCCGGACCAGAAAACATTCACCTGGGCCTGGGCCATAAAGCCCTGGTCCAGACAGGCACGTGCAGCCTGGGCAGCAAAATCACCCCGCTGCAAAAGCTCCAGAAAGAAATTGGCCTGCTCTAGATGGAAAATCCCTGCGGGCAGCTCAGGCACATTCTGCAGCACCAAATAAGTCTCCAAGGGATACAACGCACCTGCTGAGGGAGAGGTGCGGAGCATCAGCCTGCCCATACTGCCGCTTATGCCCTGGGCAGCCCAGAGCAATGCAGCCAGCTCCTGCAAATGCAAAGGTGCATCCCTGTATTTGCGCCTGGATCTTCTAGAGAGCAGGAGCTTTTGCAGCCCCTGCCCTGCCAGCTCAGGTCCAGGCAGCTTAAAGCTTTCTGCCTCAGGATAGGACTTGAATTGGGCGGCAGGGGAAATTCTGGGCCTGGACATATGCACCAGGCTCTGCCTGTCTAGCTTGGTCTGCTGCAGATACTGGAAACCAAGGCTCTTTTTTAGATCCGGCATAGTAGCCTCCTGCACATTCCAAGGGAAGATTGCTATTTTAACATAATTTGAACAACTTTCATTGCAGATTACAAAGCATACAAAAATACCGACTGCAGGGCACCTATGCCAAACCCCAGCACAGCGCCCAGAAAGACTATAAAGCGCAGCTCTGTCCTCATCATGCCATAGATCAGGGTCTCTAGCTTGGCCATGGAGAAGGCCTCTATCTTTTCCTGCACAATTTTGCTGAACTTAAACCTCTGCTTCAACTCTTCAGAGGCATGCTCCACCATCTGGGGAATGAACTTCTCCACCTCGTGCACGATCAAACCTTTGATGCGCTGCAGAATCTGCCCCTGCAGCAGGGAACCCAGCAAAGGATGGATGGCACAGAGCTTATTTTGGATAAAGCTGTGCACATATACGTCCACCAGGTACCTCAACCTGCTCTGGAACTCAGGATCCTGCAGGGCCTGATCAATATCCTGGTGATTGACCAGCTCCTGCTCCACCAGCTCTCCAAGCTTCTGGGCCAGCTCCTTCTGTCTTTTGGGCAGCAGTCCTTGCCAGGTATAGCCCAGGATTTTCACCGGCTCCCTAGGTCTAAAGAGCATCTTGATAGCCAAATGATTGGTCAGCCAGCCTATAAAAGCACAGATAAAAGGTGCTGCCAGGTACTTGAGGATTTGGGCATCCATGCATCTACTTCTTTTTCTCTATTTGCTTGAGCTCGATTTCCGCCTTGCGCTGCAGATGCCTCCTGAGTGTTCTACCCGCCAGGAGCAGGATCAAGCCCACCGCCAATATCAACAGCAAAAGCTTCAGATCCGGGGCATAGATAACCTGTCTCACCCCCTGGGCCAGAAAGCAGACCGCAATCAGGCCAGGCAGCATGCCCAGCATAGTGCCCAGGAAATAATCCCGAAGGCTGAACTTGGAAATTGCGGCCCACATACTCACCAGACCAAAACTAAGAGGCAGATTTCTGATCAAGATCATGCTCAGCAGTTCATTTTTGGCAAGCTTTTTACTCCAACTGATAACCCTTTGCTCGGATATATCCCCAAGCATCTTGGGACCCAGAAAACGCACCAGAAAATAGTTAAACGCCGCGCTGGCCAGATTGCCCAGATAGGCATATTGAAATCCCTGCCAAGGCCCCAAAAGCAGGACTCCGGCCATATTGATCACTGACATGGGAAACAGGAACACTCCACCCAATATATAAGTAATGGTCAAAATCAAAGGCAGGGCTTTATGGTCTTGGATCCGGTCCAGCTGGGTCCGCAGGACCTCTGGATCCCTCAAGCTAGCCAAGGGGGAAAAGCTCCAGAGCAGAAAAAGCCCCAGCAGAAAAAGCACTACAATCACCAAGCCACGCCACAGTGCCTTATTGGGAGACTGAAATCCTTTTTGCCTGAGCCAATGTGAAAAGCTAAAGCGAAAGGGCATAACTATCTTGGACAAATCAAGCACAGGAGGAGCCATGCTCATACTCCAGGCAGTGATCCTGTCCCTTGTCTTTTTATTTGGCCCTGGGAACTACTATTGGCTCTGAATTGGTACCTGTTCAGCTATTAGAGTACCCAAAGCTGATACCTGCGCCAATTTGTATTATTCACAGCTACTTGTTTTGCTGCAGGAACTCGTCCCTGCAGTCGTAGCTGCAGAAATAATACACCTGATCCCCCTGCTTAACCCGTATATCGCTATCCGTAGAGACATATGTACCGCAGACCGGATCCTTGACCATCTCTCCGGCTTCTACGCTTTGGCTAGTCTGCTTTTGTTGGGATTCCATCTTCTTTTTCTTATCGCCCATGATCAGCTTATAAAGCAAAAAGCCAGCCACCAGGAAAACCAGCACCTTAAACATAAATCTTCCTTGTCCTACTGCTTTACTCCAGTCTAGTCCTGCCAGATCTTATTGTCCTGCAACCTATAGTTCAACTTCTTCAGCAGCTGGACTGGACTCCTGTCCTGGGAAAGCTTGATTCCCGGCGCTATCTCAGCCAGGGGCACCAGAACAAAGGCCCTTTGCTCCAGCCTGGGATGCGGCAGGATCAGCTCCTGCCAAATTCCATTTTGCTCCCCAAAAAGCAATAGATCCAGATCGATACTCCTGGCCCCCCAGATCCTGTCCCTGACCCGGCCCAAGCTGGCCTCGATCTTGAACATGGCTCGCAAAAGCAATATAGCTGTCCACCTCGAACCACAATACACTTGCAGCACCTGGTTGGCAAACCAGGGCTGATCTTTGACCCCTTGGGGCTCTGTATAGTATATACTGGACTTCCGGCCGGGATGCACATCCTTTAGGCTGGAGAGCAAAGCTGTCGCCAGCTGCAGATTGCGTCCTGTATCACCCAGATTGGAGCCCAGCCCCACATAGGCTTGAACCATCTGCTGCATTACAACTCCCAAAGCACAACACGCGAAAAACATGAAACAAAACAGGCAAGCCGGATCCCACGGTTTAGGTGCGAAAACACCAAGCCCCCCGCTAGGGACAGACTCCGGACATCCTTGGGTGGACAGCTTTTTGCAAAATCTCTTGCTGGTCAAGGGCTTGGCAGAAAACAGCCTACAGGCCTATGCCAGCGATTTGCGAGATTTCCTGGATTTTCTGCAATCCAGATCCGGCAGCCTGGAAAAGACCCAAGAGCAAACCATCTTCCTGTATTTTTTGTTTTTACGCAAGCAGGGCCTATCCAGCAGCTCCCTGGCCAGAAGGCTGTCCTGTCTGCGCGTATTCTTTGACCATGCCTGCGAGCAGTCCTGGCTGAAAGAGAATCCAGCCAGGCTCATGGAGGGCCCTAAACTGCCCAAGATGCTTCCAGAAGTCCTCTCCCGCAAGGAAATGGAATCCCTTCTACAGCAGCCTGAGTTGTCCAGCAAGCTGGGAGTTAGGGACAGATGCCTGCTGGAGCTCATGTATGCGGCAGGACTAAGAGTCTCAGAGGCCTGCAGCCTGCAGCTTTTGGATCTGGACCTGCAGGCCGGGGTGCTCAAGGTTCGGGGCAAAGGAGACAGGGAGCGTCTGCTCCCTGTGCACCACATTGCCCTTAAGTTTCTGCAGGATTATATCCAGGCCTGGAGGCCCAAGTTTCGGCCCATGGTGCATAATCTGTTCTTGAACCGCTCTGGCAGAAGTCTATCCAGACAAGGGGTGTGGAAGATGCTCAAGCGCTACGCTTTGCAGGCCGGGATCAGGCGCAGCATCTCCCCGCACACCCTAAGGCACAGCTTCGCTACTCACCTTCTGGAAGGGGGGGCAGATCTGAGGGTGGTACAGCTTCTCCTGGGCCATGCAGACGTAAGCACCACAGAGATCTACACCCATGTCAATTCCAGAAGACTGCAGCAGATCCACGAACAATATCACCCCAGATCAGGCATAAATATCCAATGAAGGAACTAATCCAGGCCAAAACTCTGATTACAGCCCACGGCAACGCGGACTTTGACTGCCTCTCCTCCATGGTAGCAGCCAAGCTCTTGTATCCTGAGGCCATTTTGATCTTTCCGGGCAGTCAGGAGCAAGGGCTGAGGGATTTCTTTATCCAAAGCACCACTTATCTGCTCAATTTCTACTCCTATAAGGATATCGACCCCAAGGCAGTGCAGACCCTGGTTCTCTGTGATACTCGACAGAAATCTAGGCTGGCGCATATCCAGCCCCTTTTGCAAAAAGAGGATCTAGAAATCCATGTCTACGACCATCACCCGGAATCTGAAGAGGATCTTCAGGCCAGTCTGGAGGTGATCAAGCCCTGGGGTTCCACTGT
>JBNJDO010000125.1:0-5177 GCA_051744965.1 Thermodesulfobacteriota bacterium
GAGTGCATCCTGGCCCAGACTGGTGGTATATGTCCTATTTCCAGGTGTGCCAAGCGGCTTTTGAATGGGCCCTGTGGAGGATCTACCCAGGGTAAATGTGAGATCCACAGCGAGCTGCCCTGTGCCTGGCAGTTGATAATCGATCGCTTGAAGGCCCTGGGCAGGTTGGAGGATTTCGAAAAGCTTAGTCCCTTAAAAGACTGGTCCAAGGAGCGGGCAGGCGGACCCAGAAAAGTTGTCAGGGAGGATATACAGATATGAATGTGAACACTCCGAGCAAGCTGGAAAAGATCCTCAAGTCCGGGCACATGGCGGTCACCTCTGAATGTGGGCCTCCCCGGGGCAGCGATCCTGAAGCCATTACCAAGAAGGGTGAGCTGATCAAGGATTATGTGGATGCTATAAATATCACTGATAATCAGACTTCTGTGACCAGGCTCTGCAGCCTGGCAGCGTGCATCAGGCTGAAGCTGATGGGGCTGGAGCCTGTGTTGCAGATGGTGACCAGGGATAGGAACCGCATTGCCCTGCAAAGCGATATCCTGGGTGCTGCCTCCTTTGATATCCACAACATCCTTTGCTTGACCGGAGACCATCAGAGCTTCGGGGACTGTCCCCAGGGCCAGAATGTGCACGACCTGGATTCCATGCAGCTGATCCAGACAGTTCGCAGGATGCGCGATGAAGGCAAGTTCCTGGGCGGGGACGAGATCAAGCGTCCTCCGCAGATGTTCGTGGGGGCAGCAGCCAATCCATTTGCTGATCCATTTGAGATCAGGGCTCCCAGATTGGCCAAGAAGGTGGCTGCAGGGGTGGAATTCATCCAGACTCAATGCATCTACGACTTGGACAAGTTCGAGGAATGGATGAAGCAGGTCCGGGATCGGGGCCTGCATGAGCAGGTCTATATCCTGGCTGGTGTTACCCCATTCAAGACCGCGGGCATGGCCAAATTCATGAAGAAGAAGGTCCCAGGCATGTCCATTCCGGATCATGTGGTGAAGCGCATGGCAGATCAGCCCAAGGAGAAGCAGGCCCAGGAGGGCATCGATATCTGTGTGGAATCCATCCAGCGCCTCAAGGAAGTGGAAGGGGTCAGCGGATTCCATGTCATGGCTATTGAGTGGGAAGACAAAGTCCCGGAGATAGTGGAGAGGGCAGGTCTGCTGCCCAGGCCCCAGGTATAGGATTTAAGGCAAAAAGCCTGGGCTTTATGGCTTTAACCTCAAGCAAAATTGCTTGAATAAATAATGCAGGAACAGGATCACAGCCCGTTGAAGGCAAAATAGGGAGCCTGGGCTGGTCCTGTTCCTTTTTTTATTTTATGTTTTCAGCTTTTGTGAATATAGGCTTGGTCGGAGGCGGCCAGTTTACTGCAGAGGTGCTGCAGAAGACCAAAAACGGAGGGCCGGAGCATGAGCTGTTGCGGGCCAAGATCCAGGCTGTGGCTGATCCTGATCCTAAGGCACCGGGCATGCTCAGGGCTAGAAAGCTGGGGCTGGTCACCCTGAATGACTACAAGGAATTATATGATCCTGAACTGGATATAAATCTGATAATTATCATGCAGCCCAGCGAGGAGATCCTGCATGATGTTCTGGGCAGCAGGCCTCCGGAAATCAGGATCATGTCCTACCATACCTTTCGACTTTTCTGGGAGGCCATTAGCACTGAGGCGGACAAGCTGCGCAAGCGGAACCAGGAGATTGAGGCCATACTGGACGGCATCCAGGATTTTATTGTGGTCATCAGTCCAGAGCTGCAAGTAACCGAGGTGAACAAGGCCTTTCTGGAGCAGATGGGTTTTGAGCGGGAAGACGTGATTGGTAGACCTTGTTATGAGGTCTTCCAGCGCATGAATCGGCAATGCAAGCACAATGATGATTCCCTGAGCTGCCCTCTGCAGGATGTCTTGCTGACCAGAAAGAGCAGTCATAAGGTCTTTCCCAGGGTGAATGCCGAGGGCAAGGTAATCTATATAGAGGTCAGCATCTATCCCATATGGGAGGATGACGGCAGCTTGTCCAGGTTTATCGAGGTCAGCAGGGACGTTACCAAGCGAGAGAGGGAGGATGAGGAGATCAACCGCCGTCTGGAAGAGATGGTGGAGGAAAGAACCAAGCAGCTCAAGCAAAGACAACAGGAGATTCAGCGCCAAGACAAGATGGCCTCTTTGGGCAAGCTTTCCGCCTCTGTGGTGCACGAGATAAACAACCCCATCTCTGGCATCTTGAACTTGATTTTGCTTATCCAGAAGATGAGTGGGGAACTAGAACTGGAACAGGAAAAGGCTGAGAAGTTCTCTTACTATCTGAAGCTGATAGAGACAGAGACCAGACGAATAAGCAGGATTACTTCCAATCTGCTATCCTTTTCCAGGGAATCCAAGATTGAGATGCAGCCTTTGAATATAAATCACCTTTTGGAGGAGATACTTTTCCTGAATGCCAATTTTTTGAAGCTAAACCAGATCAAGCTGCACAAGGAGTTGGATCCTGGCTTGCCTGATCTGGTTGGAGACGGGGAAAAGCTGAAACAGGTCTTTATGAATCTGATCTCCAATGCTTGCGAGGCTATGCAGCCCCATGGCCAGGGGGAACTCAGCATAAAGACCAAGCAGAGCAACAACAAGGTACAGGTTATATTCCAGGATACCGGGATGGGAGTGGAACAGACAGATGCGGACAGGGTTTTTGATCCCTTTTTTTCCACTAAGCAAGAAAGCAAGGGTGTGGGCCTGGGCCTTAGCGTGGCCTACGGGATTGTGCAGCAGCATTGTGGCGATCTGGAGTTTACCTCCCAGCCCGCTCAGGGCACAACTGTTACTGTGACCCTGCCTTTGCAGCAGCCTAAGGAAAAATACGAGTAGGCGAGTCTATGAACAGGGCAAGGATTTTGATAGTTGATGATGAGATGATCATCAGGGAATCATTGCAGGCCTGGCTGGAGAGGGACGATCACGAGGTGCAAAGTGTCCCCAGCGCAGAGGAGGCCCTGGAACTCATCTCCAAGCAAAGGTTCGATCTGGTTTTCCTGGACATCAAACTGGAAGGCATGAGTGGCCTGGAGGCCTTGAAGCGAATCAAGGAACTGGACCCTGACGCTGCAGTGGTTATGATTACTGCTTACGGCTCTATCTCTACAGCAGTAGAGGCCATGAAGGAGGGGGCCCAGGACTATCTGCTCAAGCCTTTTGAGCCCGAGGAACTGGGAGTGCTCATTGACAGGATCATGCAGGACAAGGCCAGGGCCAGGGAAAATCTCTATTTGCAGGAGGAAAAGAAGGAGCGCACCAGGTTTGAAAGCCTTATAGGCCAGTCCGCAGCCATGCAGGAGGTCTTTGACTTTATCCAGAAGATAGCGCCAGTAGAGACCACAGTGCTTATTACTGGAGAGACCGGAACAGGCAAGGAGTTGGCAGCCAGGGCAATACACACGCATAGTAAAAGGGCCTCCGGGCCTTTTGTGGCTGTGAACTGCGGGGCCTTGCCTGAACATCTGATGGAGAGCGAGCTCTTTGGGCATCAGAAAGGGGCCTTTACAGACGCCAGAGAGACCAGAAAGGGCAGGCTGGAGCTGGCCTATGGAGGATCGCTGTTTCTGGATGAGATCGGAGAGATCAGCAGCAGAATGCAGATAGATCTCCTTAGAGTGCTGGAGGAAAGGGTCTTTTACCGGGTGGGTGGAACCCAGCCCATAGAGGCAGATTTCCGGGTCATTGCTGCCACAAACAAGGATCTGGAAAAAGAGGTGCAAGAGGGCAGGTTCAGGGAGGATCTCTATTATCGGCTCAAGGTGGTCACTTTGCAGCTGCCCCCCTTGCGCAGGAGAAAAGAGGACATACCCTTACTGGCTGAGCATTTCCGGCAGCGCTTTGTAAAGGAGACCAACAAGGAGATCGACTATATCAGCAGACAAGCAGTGGACGAAATGATGCTCTATGATTGGCCCGGCAACGTACGAGAGCTGGAGAATGCCATAGAAAGAGCTGTGGTGGTGGGCCAAAGCAGATATGTCCAGCCAGAGGACCTGCCCATGTTCAGGCCCCAGGAGAAGGAAGCCTGCAGGGAGTCCCTGCAGGAGGTGGAAAAGGAGCATATCAGGGCCACCTTGAAGAGGCAGGACTGGAATATCAGCAGGAGTGCCAAGACCCTGGGTATTGACCGCTCCACCCTGTATCAGAAGATCAAACGCTACAACCTAAGCCCTGATGATTGAGCTGGTTTGTTTTGCCAAGCACAATTCTGATTTCCCCGATAGGGAGGCTGGGTACCCTGTTCGAGGGTATGCTCAGCCAGGCAGTGGCCAGCACCTTTCACTGTTCTACCCGGATGGAGCCCCTGCTGCAGGATGTGGATTTTGCCTATCATGCTGGCAGGCAGCAGCACCATTCCACCGCCATTTTAGAACAGGCTGCGGCCATGCTGCCCAAGGAGTACAGCAAAGTTTTGCTTATTACAGGGTTTGACCTGTTCATCCCCATCCTGACCCATGTTTACGGTGAAGCTCAGTTAAACGGCAGGTCCTGTATAGTTTCTACTTATCGGCTGGGACAGGATTTGCCTGCAAAGGATGCGGAACGTACCTACCAGCGAAGGCTGGTCAAGGAGGCGGTGCATGAGCTGGGGCATACCTTCAATCTCAGGCACTGCAAGGAGCCGGAATGCATTATGCATTATTGCAGGCATATCAGTGACGTGGATCACAAGAGCAGCCTTTGTCGCTATTGCGAATACCTGCTGCAGGAAAATCAGAGAAGGCAGTCCCGGGCAGAGTAGTACCCTGGCTTACCAATAAATGCCAATAATCAAATCACAAATAAGCATATCATAGAGTTCGAAAGCGAGCATTAACCCCTGCAAGGGCGACTGCCAGTCGCCCCTACAAGACTGAACTCAACTATGGGGCTGGTCTTAAGCATGTACTGGCGGGATGCACTTGTACAAGGGGCGAGCGGCGCTAGCCCAGGAAAAAGACAAACATCAGCTTGCATCTTGCTGCCCTCGTTGTTTCGTTACAGTTTCTTAAGAGCGCAGGAACAAAGAGCTAAGCCTGTCCCAGCCCAGCTCCGGCATCTGGCCAAGCAGATCCGGGACTATCTGGCCGCCATCTGCCGCCAAGGGACCTGCGTGGGCCTCTATTTCTGTAAACAGGGTATGGGCCTCTTCCTGCAAAAA
>JBNJDO010000126.1:0-4968 GCA_051744965.1 Thermodesulfobacteriota bacterium
CTTTACCTCTTCCTGGGTGGGCTCCCTGGTGGAGGATTCACGCTTCAGGGACTCTATATCCACAGGCATCTTGTCCGGGGGAGGTCCCTCAGTGCCGCAACAGTTCTTGGCCTTTTCGCCTGATCCGCACGGACAAGGGTCGTTGCGTCCTACCTTTTTGCTCTTGACTATGGGAACTTGTTTTTTGGTCTTTACAACTTGGCCGGCCTCCAAGGGAGGCTGCAAGTTTTTGCCCTCGGCAAAGGCCTCAAAACGTTCAATCACATCTTTCTGAACAACCTCTCGGCTGAACATGGCCCCGCATTTCAATGCCCTGTCAGTGGCTTCCCTGTAGAAGTCCTCGTCATCCATCAGCTTATAGATGGTTTTAAGCCAGGGCCTCACCTCTTCCACACCAGGAACAACAGAGTATTTCTCCCTGCACTTCTGGGGAATGTCGAACAGAAACCCGCCCCCGTTCAGCTGCTCCGGAATTCCGGCATGATTGGAGCCAAGCACAGGTATGCCTCCCAGCTGGGCCTCGGCAATGCTTCTGCCTGAGGCCTCGTTCCAGAAGGAGGGGAAGAGGAGTATGCTGGTGCGGGAATATATCCTGCGCACGTCCTGCTGGTTGGGAATCCACCAGACATTGCTGGAGTTCGCCAGGTCCAGGCCGGCCTCCCGCCACTGGTCGTTGTTCATCCGTCCCTCAACTGCCAGGAAAGTAAGATCCGGACGCTCTTTCTCTGCAGTCAGTACCAAGCGTGCGAATAAGGTCGCACCCTTTTCTGGTGAGGGATTGATAAAGGTAATAAGTCCGTTTTTTCTTTGCTGCGGATTTTGCCTTGCCAGGGTATGTTCAGGCTGGATGGCATGGGTTTCAGGCAGCAGCGTACGCAGCACATCGCTTTTGATGCCCAGCTTCTCCTGGTAGTATTGGCTTTGAAAGTTAGAGGGCACCAGCACCTGATCAAAAGGCCTGAAAAGCTCAGGATCAGTATAGCTGGGATTGGCCAGGTAAAAGATAAGGGTCCTGCAAACCTTACGGGCTTCCCGAACCAGAGACTGCAAAAGCTTGGAGCTGCCGTAGGTAATGAACACATCTGGCTTTATTTCGTGCAGGGCCTTCACAGCCCTCTGGAAAAAGGCCCTGGATTCCTCCTGGGTGCGCTTGCAGCTGCTCTGGGTGTAGAACAGCAGGTGCTGGACGCCGTCCTGCTCCAGCTTCAATGTCTTGCCCACATTCTCGGGCACGGCATATTTGGACCCTACCAAGGTGGAGACCGGGTAGTCCTCCTTGCCGTCAAAAAGGGTCATCTGGACAGCATAAGCCTGCCAGCCGGCAGAGGCCAGGGTGGAGAGTACCGAACGTATCTGCTGGGCAGCACCTCCCCTGCGGTCCAGGCTGCACATGGGGGAGAGCCACATTATCTTTTTGGGTTGCATCTGTCCTCGTAATTATTTGTTTGAACTGCTAAGGCGCCTAAAAAGTTGGAACCACAAAGGCACGAAGGGCACAAGGGGAAGAACTTTATCTTTGCGGGGTGACCGCAAAGATAAAACTTACCAACCCTTCGGGTTAGGGAAAGATGGTTTTCCCCCTAGCCGGCAGGCTGAAGGCCTTTGGTGCTGTGGTAAACCCCACAGCGCCAAAATCTTGCCCTTTGTGTCCTTTGTGACTTTGTGGTTCAGTCCTTCTTCCTGCGGGGCACAGAGTTTAGATCCGGGTTCCGATTCCTAAAATATCAGCTATATTGGCCCTTGAAGATATTACCGGCTCTATGGAGGAGTTATCAGCGGTCATAACGGTGGTTACGCCGGGTCCGTGTCCCGCTCGTTTGCAGTCGCTGTGGGAGATCACTCCTATTGAAATTGCGCCCTGACGGTAGGTACGGCCAAACCTGTGATCCTGATCCAGCAGGGCCACAAAGTCTCCAAACCTTATCCTGTCCAGCTTGTGTTCCTGCACTGTGTGCGGATCGCTGGTTATAATGTCGCAGTCGCCCTTGGCCACATGCGGAGCGCCAATACCGGATCCGATACATACTGCCGGAACCATCGTGGTCACTGGAACCCTGATCTTGTTCTCCCTGATTTCTATGTCCATTTCAGCCAATAACTCAGGGGCCAGATTGAACAGGGAGATTTCCGGGTGATTTGTGAGCTGCAGTCCCTGTCCCCTGGCCTGGATGCGGATGGTGTCCTCGTAAGACAGCTTTTCTTTCACTTCCCTGGGGAAATCTACGATTAAATGCTCTGATCCGCCGTGCTTGCCGATAACCACCCCAAAAGAGCCTTTTGCCTCCCCGCTGGAGATCGAAGCCTTGTTTCCCACGCAGGCATACATCTGCAAAGAGGTGTTGGGATGCTCCTGGGGCTTATTTGTATTGCCTGTACAGCTCACTCCGGGCTCAATATGATCCCCGGCCCAGCCAAAAGCAGAATCACCAACCTGCACGTTCAGGGTGATGCCTCCGATAGCTGGCAGAATGAACGGGGAACCCTCATGGCCCAGGCTCCAGGATGCGGGCGTCCTGGGCGGACCCGGCTTGCACTCCAGCAGAAACTCAACAATATAATCCTGGTTAGTTAAGAACATGAATATATCTTCTTTGTGTCTTTCTTGAGCAAAAACGCCACATTGGAGCCCACAAGGGGACCAGCCTTTCTCACTCCACTCCATTTGGTACAGCCGCAAACAGAAGTTGTAAATGGTCTCGGGCTGATCAAAGAGCGGTTGACACAGGTGACCAGAGTAACCATGAGCAGTCCTGACTGCAAGCTTTTTAAAGCCCTGACCAGGAGTTCGGACAGTGAGGAAAGTCAAACAAGGCCCAGGGTCATAGCTTGTGGGTCAAGCATGAATCAAATTGCTGATGTCGGGACTTACAACGGGCTCAGTAAGGACTCAAAGGAAAGAGAGTGGGGTGGGTGAGGTTAAATAGCCAGCAGCACCTGCTCCTGGCTATTTCAATTCCTACTGCTCTTCCCGAGCTTCCTTCAACTTCTCCTCCAAATTCTTCAAACTCCCAGCTAGCCCATTGACGAAATTGTTGGCCTGGGAAGCCGGAATGATCAGTGTCCCGGCATCCACAGTCTCATCATCCGCTCCGCGCTGGGTCAGCTGAATGCGCAGGTTGCCGTTGGACAGGGTTACCGTGCTGATTTGGTCGGCAAAGATGTGCATGTTTGCTCCTTTATGTTTGTCTTCCTGATATGTTTTGTGATTCTTAAGATATATCTGGCCAGCAGGCTGGACCTGTCATCAAAGCCTCATTGCCTTTGTCCCATATCCTGCAGAGCCAAAGCCTGTCCACTCCATTCAAATACAGCTTCCAGGTTCCAGTCCGCCTTCCTGGACGTCTCAGCCAGTGAATACAAAAAACTGTGGATCTCTTTCCAGCCCAGAGTCAGGCTGACCAGGTGAGTCTTCTGCTTGAAAAATTTCAGCTGCACAACGCGCTCTGTATACTGGATATCGATTTTGGTCACCAGTTTGGCTGAGGCCAATTCCCTGGCCTTGTCCGGTTGCTTCTTCTGGCCGGAATTCCAGCTGGGTGGATTGGTCTCCAGCTGGCTCATATGCATGAACTGGAAGATGTCGTCTTTGTCCTCAGTGGTCACCGACTCAGGCAAAGAGGTATTCTTCTCAATATAGTGGCGCAGGTAGTTGCCCAGGAGTTTGACCAACTTTCGAGTGAGCAGAATAGCCGGAAGCCTCTCGCCCTCGTTCGTGGTAAACGAAAGGGCAATACGGTCCTCTTCCGGAAGAAGGTGAAAGGAAAAGCTTGTTCCGCTCATTGGTCTTTGCCCTGTACCTTGGAGGTAGAGGTATTCTGTTCTGAATTATCCGGAACATGTGTACTTAAAAAATCCGCCTGTGCCCCCAATGCACTAGATATGGGCGCAAACATGGGATCAAGACCGATCTGTACTCCTTCCTGCCGGACAAGTTCCATAGCTGGAATCAAATCTGTTCTGCCTGTTATCAAGATAAACATATCAGCAGTCTTTTTGGTGGCCAGCATGGTCATATCCAGGGCCATCTTCACACTTATCTGGGTGGTCTCGCTGCCAGGGCGGATATCACCATCTGAGAGATCATCCACAGTGATTTCCTTTTTAAGCAATGGAGCGGCCTTTGAACCTACAATGGACCAGTCTCGTCCATTCCACTCCATGTAGCCAAGACGCAGGCAGAAATTAGGAGTGGTCTTGAGCTGATCAAACAGCTGATACCTGAGCCTGGCGCTTTGCAGTTGGGAAAAGTTGATCTCCTTGCCGTTTAAAGGGGACACCCCTTTGGCCTGCAGGGGTTGACAATCGTAGTAGTAGATACGTACCAGGTAATCATCCTGCTTGAGGTGCTTTAAGCAGTACTCTCTGATCTCTCTGGCTTTGTACATGAACCAGTTCTTCTCCAATACCCTGCGGCGCATGAACATTCCGTCCACGAATACTATTACCTTGCGATTCATTTCAGTACATTTCTCCATTTTCATTTGCTGATTCATGGAAAAGATCTGGGCATAGACTAGGCCCAAGGCCCCGTGGCTTCGCAGTCCGACGAATGCTTCTGCATCCAGCACGTCCAAGACTTTCTCGCTTATCCTGTCCAATCCGTCAACCCGAACAGGTTCATGCCCTTCAGTTTGCTTCATCTGCAAAGGCCATTTCTCGATCACTTAATTATGGGCCAGTCCCTCTACTCACTTGCTAAAGATTATATCCATCAACAGCAATACGTTCCCTTTGCGGACTCTCCTGTCCTCAGTTTCTTCTCTATTCCTTATCCTCGGACGTATTGGTCCAGTAAATGGTCACATTGCGCTTGCCCCATTGCAGTGCCTTTTCCCGGTTTGTACCCATGAAGATATCGATCTTCTTTTTAAAGCGCTTGTTCATCTTGTCGCGCACCACATAGGTGCCTTCAAGCCCCTCGATGCGCACCTTGGTTTTATGATCCAGCCCCTTGTCGATCAAATCACG
>JBNJDO010000127.1:0-4862 GCA_051744965.1 Thermodesulfobacteriota bacterium
ATATATCCCAGCCCTGGATATAATCCCTTACTGCAGCTGCTGCACAGAAGGGAACAGGGACTTTTCTGTGTGGGGCAGAAATTTCGCAGCACTGAATCTGTTCATAAAGTCCTGGTTTACATTGAGCTCCAAGTAGGTGATTTTATTTTCTATTTGGTGTAGCTCCCCTAGGGCGCTGGGCTGCAATAAGAGTCTAGTGCAGCCCTCCAGTGAGCTGTTGCCCAAGGGTTGGAAGCGCTCTAGAGGCAGATCCGGCAGCATGCCTATGCTGATGGCAGAGACCGGGTCTATGAGATTGCCAAAGGCGCCAGCCACGTAAAAGGTGCTGATATCCTGCAGGCTGACCCCCACGCTGGAGGTCAGGGTTTCTAGTATGGTGTACATGGCAGCCTTGGAACGGATCAAGCTGTCCAGCTCTGCCTGGCTTAGCAAGAGCTCCTGGTTGTTTCCGGTTTCCAAAGGGCTGGCCAGCAGGAGATAAAGGCTGTCACCCCTGCGCACAAAGAGCTCTGGGCAGCGCTCAGTAACAAACTTGCCCCTGAAGTCCAAAAGCCCAGCCAAAAATAGCTGAGCTGCCAGATCGATCATGCCTGAGCCGCAGATTCCTGTGGGGGGCTGATCGTCAATGGTGTGCAGACAGAACTCCAGGCTCTGGGGATCGATCTTGACCCTGTCTATGACCCCTGGGCCCGCCTGCTTGCCAATCTCGCTTACCCCGCCCTCCAGGGCTGGGCCAGCTGCACCAGCGCAGGCTATAAGCCAGTCCTGGTTGCCCAGGACTACTTCTGCATTGGTGCCCACATCCACCAGAATGCAGACTTCCTGTTGGGTATGCATTCCAGAGTACAAGATCCCGGCAAAAAGGTCGCCTCCAAAGTAGCTGCCTGTATTGGGAAAACAAAACAGCCCTGCCTGGGGGTTGACCTTTAGGCCCAGTTCCTTGGCCCGCAAGGGTTCAGGCCTGTTCCAGACAGGTATGTAGGGCTCCCGGATCATCCAGTAAGTGGGCAGATTGAGGAAAAAATGGGTCATGGCAGTATTCCCGGCTAGGGCCAGGCAAAAGATCCTTTCTGCATCCAGGCCAGCAGAGCAGCAGACTTCATGCGCAGCCTGGCTCATGGACTGCAGGAGCACGCTTTGCAGGCGTTGGCTGTTCTCCGGCTGGGAAGCATAATGGATGCGGCTCAGGATATCTGGCCCGAATTCTGCCTGGGGATTGGGGAAGCTTTGCTCTGCCAGGATATCTTTGCTGCGCAGATCCAGCAGGCGCAGAATAAAGCTGGTGGTGCCCAGATCCACAGCCAGACCCAGGTAGCTTCCTTCCTCTTCCTGCCCTTGCACAGCAAGCAGCAGACAGCTGTTTCTGCCTGCAAGCAGGACACAATTTACCTGGAAATCATTCTCCCGCAAGAGGCTTGGCAGCTGCTGCAGCAGGGGCAGATCAACGTGAACCGCACTCAAGCCGGCTGCTTTTTCCAGGCTCAGTTGCAGACGTTCAGCATCTGCGGAGTTGTCAGCAAAAGAGGGCCTGGGCAGCAAAAGCTCCAGAACCCAGGAATCAAGATCTATCTGCATGGCTTGCTCTCGCGAATCAGTTGTTTTGCATCTTGCCCAGCAGGGTGATCCAGTTCTCCTGCCTGGACCAGGTCCAGAGCTTTTCCAGCTCTGGTGTGCTTTGCAGGAGTTTATGCACCTTCAAGCCCTGGCTGCCCAAGAGTCCGGAGAGGACAATCCATTTCTTGTTCTGGAGGTTCCCGGAGCCCACGATCTCCTTCAAGGCCTGGAAATGGATATTGGCCAGGAGGATATCCGTGCTCTGGCTTGCATAATCCTGAGCCCTGGCCTGGAGGGCCAGCACCCGGTCCTGGAGATGGTTCAAGGAGATATTCTCTCTGGTGGTGCGAGCCGCCAGGGGGTTCAGATCCAAGGCCAGAACAGGGCCGCAGCCTGCCCGGGCAGCAGCCAGGGCCAGCAGTCCACTGCCTGTGCCCAGATCCAAAACGCTTTGTGGTCCTTCCTGTTGCAGGATCCACTCCAGGGCCTGCAGGCAGGCCAGGGTAGTCTGGTGCTGGCCAGAGCCAAAAACCAGTCCTGGATCCAAGAGGATGTCTCCCGGGGAAGTCGCTTTCTCAGGCTCCCAGGCCGGGATGATACGCCAGCCAGCTGCCTGGAATACTTGCATCTCGTGCCCCAGCCACTCAGCATAGCTCATCTGGAAGCTGTCCTTTAGATTCAGCCAGGGCCTTGATTTTAAAAAAGCCTGGATCTGCTCCAGAGCCGGGGCCTGGAAAAAAACAAAGCTTAAGTCCTCCTCCAACCAGGTACCCAGATAATCAGGCTCGTTCTTAAAGCTTGTCCAAGGGTCCAGTTTGCCCTCTAGATAATATATATACAGCTCAGGTGCAGGCGGCTCTTTTCTCTGCTGGGCATAAGCCATTTTTTCAGATCCGGTGTGGCAATGCTGCTGGAAGCTGTTGCTGATCATTTTCCCCCTGGATCTATGGTCATTGGAGCACAGATGTCTTTCAGCTAGACTGCCAGGATGCGGTCAAAGATCCTGAAGGCAGAGAGCAGGGCAGGATTGTCAGCAGGCAGCTCAAAAGTGGGTCTGCCCTGGAGGTCGAACTCCTGCACCCCTTCATCCATATATACGCTACCCAAAAGCTCTAAGCCGGTATCCTGGATAAGCTGCAGCATTTTGCCAGCAGGCTCCTGCTGCACATTGTTCAGGATCAGGCCGATGTTCTTGATGTGCACCGGGAGGGTCCGGGCCAGCTCATGGATGCGCTGGGCAGCCTGCAGGCCCCTCTTGGAGGGGTCCGAGGCCACCAGAAGATAATCTATGTTACTGGTGGTCAGCCTGCTGATGTGCTCCATGCCTGCTTCATTGTCCATGGCAATATAGGAGTAGTTGTCGCTTAGCTTGTACATGAAGTCGCTGAGCAAGGTGTTGGCAGCGCAGTAGCAGCCCTGGCCCTCCGGCTGGCCCATGACCACCAGGTCAAAGCCCTGGCTTTCCACTATGGCTTCCTCCAGCTTCATGGACATGAATCTGTCTTTGGTCATGCCGCTGGGCACGTCCCCCTGCTTCATCTGTTCCCTGACCTGGCCCAGGGTTTTTTCCACCTCCACGCCCAGGACTTCATTCAGATTGTAGTTGGGGTCAGCATCCACAGCCAAAAGCGGGGCCATATCCTTTTGCAGCATGTATCTGATAAGCATGCCGCACAATGTGGTTTTGCCTGTACCTCCCTTGCCGGAAAAGGCAATGGAAATTCCCATAATTGCACCTCTTATTCTCAGTTATGGCTGGTTAATCCTGGCCAGGTCCAAAATGGGCCAGGATGTCTGAGCACAAGGCATCTATTTGATCCCTGTCTTCTAGATCAAGAACATTGGAGCTGGACTGCTGTCTTTGCAGCAGGGAAGGAAGCTGAGGTATGCAAGCAGCCAGGGGAGGTAGCTCTAAGTCTGAAGGGGGGGCGGATCCAGGCTGGGAGCGGTTTAGGACCAGGGCTTGCTGCTTAAGGCCCAGATCCCGGGCCAGGGAGCTGATCTGGGAGGCAGTCTGCAGGCTGCGCAGGCTGGGTTCTGCCACTACCAGCAATCCGTCCACGCTGGAGATGGTGCCTCTGCCCAAGTGTTCCACCCCTGCCTCCAGGTCCACCAATAGCCACTGGGAAGTGCGCATGATCAAGTGAGCTAGCATGGCCTTGAGCAGGGTGTTGGCTGCACAGCCGCAGCCTCCGCCTGCTCCAGCAATGGTGCCCATGACCAGCAAGTTCATCTGGCCTACCTTTTTGCTCAGCCTGCCAGGCAGATCATCAACTTTGGGGTTCATATTGATAAAACCGCCGCTGCCCACCCTTTGCTCGATCAGTTCTTTGTTCTGCACCAATGGTGTGGGGATTTCGTTGTTAGTCATTCCCAAGGCAGAACCCAGGGAAAGAGCGGTGTCTGCATCCACCAGCCAGACATCCCTGCCGGATCTGCTTAAAAAATCACCCAGCCAGGCGGTGAGGCTGGTCTTGCCCACTCCTCCCTTGCCAGCTATTGCCAGCTTCATGTTCCCTCCTGTGCATTTTGAGCTAATAGATTGAGATTAAAGGAAAAAAATAGGAGCAAGCTCCAGAAAGAAATCTGCTGCAGATTAAATTAAAAATCACAAAGTTGCAAGCTGGGCAGCTGCATTAAAGCAAAAGTGGTAGACAGCCGGGGAGATGAGCTACCAGCCTAGTGCAAGGGAGTGGACAACATAGAAGAGTACAGGAAGGCAAAATAGAGGCAAAATAGCCTTGACAGAAGCATAAAATAGTGGAAGCTTGTTGCGCAAACTATCTGCGCAAGCTTGCTTTTCGCGCAGGATCAGGCCTTAAGCTCTAGGGCTAATCATTGCCCTAAATAGTGCATCTAAAATAAGGGGCTCTTCCCATGTCAGCCAGGGAGGCTGATATGGGAGGAAAGTAGGTGTTGCCCGTGCTTGTTTTATATGGGCATATAAGCACAGGCTTTAGCAAATCCAAGAAGGCATAAGAGGGTGATATGCTAAACCAGGAGACCAAGAACACTCCGGAGAAGAGCGGGCAGGGCAAGACAGGCTCGGTTTTGATTTGCGGCGGCGGAATTACAGGTATGCAGGCTGCCCTGGATCTGGCTGAGTCTGGCTATTATGTCTACCTCCTAGAGGAATCTTCCGCCATTGGCGGCCTAATGTCTGAGCTGGACAAGACCTTTCCCACCAATGACTGCGCCATGTGAATCATCTCGCCCAAACTGGTCGAGGTCGGCCGGCACCTGAACATAGAGTTGTTGACCAATACCCAGCTGCAGAAACTGGAAGGTGAGCCTGGCAGGCTTACCGC
>JBNJDO010000128.1:0-4840 GCA_051744965.1 Thermodesulfobacteriota bacterium
CTCTGACACTCCTCCACAGTGGCCGGTCTGGCCGCCTCATTCGGCAGCGGAGCCATGACCAACTCCGTGGCTGAGCTGGAGGATGCGGACTGCATCTTTGTTATCGGCTCCAACACTACTTCCTCCCATCCTATTGTGGCCACCAGGATCTTCCGGGCTCAACAAAAGGGGGCCAAGCTCATTGTCGCGGACCCCAGGCGCATCCAGCTTGCTGAGTTCGCTGACGTGTATGTGCAGCAAAAGCTGGGCTCTGACGTGGCTTTGCTGAATTCCATAATGCAGGTCATCCTAGAGCAGGGCTGGCAGGACCAGGAATTTATCGAAAGCAGAACCGAAGGGTTTGAAGAACTGCAGGCCATCCTAGGGGACTACACTCCGCAAAAGACCAGTGAAATCACAGGAGTATCTCCAGAAGATATCCAAAAGATTGCAGAGCTTTACGGCAGGGCAGACAAGGCCTCATTAGTCTATTGCATGGGCATCACCCAGCATGTGACCGGAGTGGACAATGTCAAGACCCTGGCCAATCTGGCCATGCTCACCGGAAACGTGGGCAGGGAATCCACTGGGGTCAATCCCTTGCGGGGCCAGAACAATGTGCAGGGGGCATGTGACATGGGCGGCCTGCCCAATGTCTTTAGTGGATACCAGGCAGTCACAGACCCTAGCAGCATAAAGAAAATGTCCGAGGTCTGGGGGGCCACTGGCCCGGACCAGGTGGGGCTGGCCCTGCCAGAGATGATATCTGGAGCAGAGGAAGGGTCAGTGCGGGGCTTTTATGTCCTGGGCGAGAATCCAGTACAAAGCGACCCTGACAGCAACCATGTTAAAAAGGCCTTGGAAAGCCTGGATTTCCTGGTGGTGCAGGACATGTTCCTGACCCCCACTGCTCAACTGGCAGACGTGGTCCTGCCTGGGGCCTCATTTGCAGAAAAGGATGGTACCTTCACCAATACTGAGCGCAGGGTGATGCGGGTCAGGAAGGCCATAGAACCTGAAGGAGAATCCCGTTCAGACTGGGAAATAATCCAAGACATCTCCACCAGACTGGGTTATCCCATGCAGTACTCCTCCCCGGAAGAGATCATGCAGGAGATCAGCAAGGTCACTCCTTCCTACGGAGGCATCAGCTATGACAGATTGGAAGGGGACGGCCTGCAATGGCCCTGTCCTGATCCTGAGCACCCCGGCACCAAGTTCTTGCACCAGAATCAGTTCGCCAGGGGCAAGGGACTCTTCCATGCCATAGGATACAAGCCACCAGCAGAGAGCGTGGACCAGGAATACCCCTTCTGGCTGACCACAGGCAGGGTGCATGCCCATTACCACACCAGCACCATGACTGGCCTTTCCCCTGTCCTGCAGCGGGAGGCCCCGGAGAGCGAGGTCCAGATCAACCCCCAGGATGCCCAGGATCTGCAACTGCAGCCAGGGGACTTCCTCCTGGTCAGCTCCAGGAGGGGCCAAGTTCGGGCCAAGAGCAGGATCACTGATACTGTTCCCCAGGGCACAGTGTTCATGTCCTTCCACTACCTGGAAGGTAACGCCAATGTCCTGACCAATACCGCTATGGATCCCATAGCCAAGATCCCTGAGCTCAAGGTCTGCGCAGTCAGGCTGGAGAAGGCAGAATTGGAAGCAGCCTAGTAGGTTAAATATTCAAGTTTCATACTACAAGTTACAAATAGTTCCCAAATAGGAAATCTCAAATTCGAAATCTGAAAAAAACAGTCATTTTCTAGCCCTTATTCAGATCATCCCTTGTGTATTTATCAACACTCTGATTCACGCTACCCGACAGAACTAAGTCCCTTGCCTGCCCAGCACAGGCAAGGGACATCCCAACCTATAATAGGATTTCAACTCAACTTTGGAGTCACTCCATGCCACAGGAAAACAATCTGATGCACATCAAGACCATCGCCACCCTGGGTCCTGCCTCCAGCGACCAGGAGACCATCAGGGACATGGCCCTGCATGGAGTGCGCGTCTTCAGGCTCAACTTCTCCCATGCAGATGCCCAGGCCTTTTTGCCTACTGTGAGAACCATTCGGGGGGTGGAGCAGGAGCTGCAACTGCCCTTGACCATCATGGGAGATCTGGGCGGGCCCAAGATCAGGATCGAGGATATCCAGGACTCTCCAGCCCAGGTCAGCAAAGGGGATAAGGTTTACCTGGGCCTGCCTGAATTCAGAGGAAAACACCAGGATCTGGTCTATATCAGCCTGGACCAGCCTCAGGCTTTGAAGAACTTGGACCTGGACATGCCTGTGACTTTAAGCGACGGTGTGCCCCGCTTCCAGGTCAGGCAAGTCCTGGAAAAGGACAGCTTGTTTTTGCTGCAGGCAGTGAATGGAGGCATCCTGTCCTCGCACAAGGGCATCACCTTTCCAGGCAAAAGGATCAAGCTGCCTGCATTCACTCCCAAGGATAAGGAGAACCTGCATCAAGGGCTGGAGATAGGCCTGGATTGCTTCGCCCTATCCTTTGTGCAGGACAAAAAAGACATAGAGGAGATCCAGACAGAACTGCAGAAACACGGGGCTTGGGTCCCGATTATAGCCAAGCTGGAACGGGCCAATGCAGTGGAGAACCTGAACGAGATCCTCTCTGTGGCGGATGGAGTCATGGTGGCCCGCGGAGATCTGGGCCTGGAATGCGAGCTGCCCAGCCTGCCTGTGCTGCAGAAAAAAATCATTAGGGCCTGCAGACATGTGCAAAAGCCTGCCATAGTGGCCACCCAGATGCTCCTTTCCATGGTCAACAACCCCCTGCCCACCAGGGCGGAGACCACTGATGTGGCCAACGCCATCCTGGATGGCGCGGATTGCGTGATGCTCTCCGAGGAGACCGCAGTGGGCAGCTATCCAGTGGAGGCTGTGGGCTTCATCCAGGAGATAGCCGGGCATGCTGAGAGTTATCTCTTAGAGCGCATGCAGGGTCCATATAAACCCAAACAGGAAAAGAACCCGGCCAAGTATCTGGCCTACTCCGCTTGCCTGGTTGCAGAAAACACCGAGAGCGCAGCCCTGGCCTGCCACTCCACCACCGGGGCCACAGCCAGGCTCCTTTCCAGCCGCAGGCCTGCCCAGCCCATATATGCCCTGACCCCGGACATCAGGGTGATCCGCTTTTTGAACTTCTTTTGGGGTATTCAGCCCAGGATCACTGATGAGAGCAAGCCCAACCACCTGGAGCGGGTGGAAGCCTTTATCCAGGAATCAGACTTCTTCCAGCCTGGCCAAAGCGTGGTCATCACCTCAGGACAGCCCACTCCTGGACAAAAGGAACGGCATACTAACCAGATCAAGGTCTATTATAAATAGCCCTGCAGGGCCTGCCACCAGGAAAAGAGCACAATAAAAACCGCAGCCAGGCCCAAAGGCGCATCCCAGGCAGGCTCAGGCAAGATTTTTCTGACCTTGGCCCGGCCTAGAAGCAAGCCCAGGAACACCCCCCAAACAAACCCGAAGATATGGGCCCAGATATCTATGTCCTGGCTACGCTCCAACCCCAAGAAGGCCAAAAGCCCTAGCCCGGCAGCCAGCGGTAAAAGCTCCTGCTTGGGGTCCTGAGTTTCACCCTGGAGAGTGCGCAATCCTGCCAAAAGACCCAAGGCGCCAAAGACTGCTGTGGAGCCACCCAAGGAAACGTGTGTATAATCCTGGATCAGCACATTGGAAAGATTGCCCAAGATCCCGGTGAGCAAGACCAGGAACCAGCCCAACCCAGAGCCCACGCTTATGCAGAGCTGGACAATGAATATCCCTCCGATGCAGATATTGCCCAGGACATGGGAGAGATCAGCGTGCAGGGTCAGGGCTGTCACCAACCTCCACCACTGCCCTTTTTCTACAGCCAAGACTTCCAGCCTGCCCAGCTCCTGCCAGGGAATCTCAGTCTCCCAGATTATTCCGGACTGAGTCTGGGTCAGGCGATAAAAGGCCAAAACCAGAAGCAGGATCCAAATGCTGGGCTCTATCCTGCCCTGTACTTGGCTGCCTTGCTTGGTGGTGACATGCTCCTGATTCTCCTGTTCATAAGCCAGGATCTCCTCCAGGGCCTTATCCTTGTCCCGGAAGTCCACCCCAAGCACCCAGTGCCCGGCCTCTCCCTGGCGCAGATAAAAAGGGATGCGCATTGCGCTAAGCACCAGGGCCCATTCATGGATTCTATCCTGCTCCACCTGCTCAAGGCCCAGGCTGGAGATTGCCTCCTGGGTAATATCTTCCATATTTTGCGCAGATCCCCTTGGGCAGGAGTCTTATTGCCAGGCGGCACAAGGGACAGGGACAGGGCTACTTGTAAACCCTGAACTCTGCACGTCTGTTTTCGGACCAGGCCTCCTCATTGGAACCCTCCTCCAGGGGGCGCTCCTCTCCATAGCTGATAATGCTCAGCCTGTCCGCATCCACTCCCAGAAGGACCAGGAACTCATAAGCTGCCCTGGCCCGGCGTTCACCCAGGGCCAGATTGTATTCAGCAGTGCCCCGCTCGTCGCAGTGGCCCTCTATGACCATCTGCAGATTCTGGTTTTCCTGCAGCAGCTCGGCTTTCTCCCTCAGGATCTCCCTGGCCTCGGAGCGCAGATCATAGGAGTCAAAGGCAAAATGGATCCTCTTCTGCATCTGTTGCTTGATCTCCTGATCCACCTCTTGATCCTTTTCTGCTTCCTCTTGCTCTGCCCTGGCCTTTCTCCTTTCCTCCTCCTGTATCTTGAACTCGTCCATTTCCTCTGCGTCCTGCAGATCCTGATCTAGTTCAGACTCTGTCAGTCCCTGCTCCTCCTGCTCTGCCTCTGCCCTCCAACCTTTTTCCTGCTCTGCCTCTGCTTCCGTGG
>JBNJDO010000129.1:0-4537 GCA_051744965.1 Thermodesulfobacteriota bacterium
GTACTGCAGGAAACCAGGCTGCTCATCTCCCAGCTGGAATGCAGCTGTAAACTGCGCAGCGACCACTACACCAACTACCTGAACCTGGAAGGTGAGCTGCCCAGGGACAGGGAGAGCCTTCTACAGGAGATAGACCAGGCCTTAGAGCTGGACGAGTCTTGCTTCAGGCCCATATTCGTAGGAACCCAGTGATTGTAAATTGCAATTTTCCACTAGTGCCGTGTCATATGTGCATTGTCTGGTTTTCGATGCAAAAGCTTTTCTCCCCTGATTAAGGAAAAGGTCCCCATGACGACCCTCCCCGGCACTCACTTGGGCAGCTAGCTTGGTGCAAGCTTAAAAACTTAACTCCCCCAAGTGAGTGCCGGGAGGGGTTAGGGGAGGGTTCTTTGTTTGCGACACTTGAGATGTGTCAAAGCACTAGAACTCCTTGAAAACCTTGGCCAAAGACTCCCCTGCTACGTGCATCCACCATTCATTGAGCCAGCCAAAGGGGGTTTCCTGCACCACATAGCTTGTGTTCTGCAGCCTGTGCCTGATATTCTCTGCCATTTCCCTGGAGAACCCTGGCTCTGCCTTGCTGCTGGAGAGATGGTTGAAGGAATGCAGGACCACCTGCTTGCTGCCGAACTTATTGGCCAGCCACTTGATGTTCTTCAAAGCCTTGTTTTGGACCTGCTTTTGCCGTTCCTGATCCTCTGCTTCGCAGTGATAGAATACCACAACCGCATCCCTGGCCTCTAGCGGGTCAGGATTTTCAGGTCCGGTATCAACTGTCCTGGAGTAGGGCCTGAGGCTGAACTCAGGGCAATAGAACATCAAGAGCTTCATTGAGAAATTTGCCTTGTTTATCCTTATCCATATACAGGCGCCAGGAGCCGCCAGATAGACCGTTGCCAGGCAGGAGCCTGGCAACGAGGAATCTTTATCTTTGCTTTGAGTTTTGCAAGTGTGTATTGTTTGTGATTTGAGATTTTCACTTCAAGGGCAGCTCCTGGTTCAGCTCCAGCATGCGCCTTTTTTCCATGGCGTTTAGCTCCTGCAGATACATGCCAAGTACATGCTGTAGCCCAGGGGCATAGATCTTGTGCAGGCTGTAGTTGGGCTCCAGCTTAAAGCCCCGGTAGAGCTTGTGCTCTCCGCCCATGCCTGGGTCGAATCTCTGGATGCGATTCTGAATGGCCCATTCAATGGGCTCGTAGTAGCAAAGGCAAAAATGCAGAAAAGGTACTCCTTCCACTCCCCCCCAGTATCTGCCGAAGAGCTGATCTTGTTTGAAAACCAGCATGGACATCCCCAAGGGCTCCTGCCCGCCCTGTTCAAAGGCCAGCAGAAGTAGGATATAGTCCTTAAGTCCTTGAGCCAAGCCCAGGAAGAACTCTCGACTCAAGTATTTGCAGCTCCAGGGGAAATACCTCTGGTTGGTGTGCAGATAGAATCTGTACATCCAAGACAAGTGCTTCTCTTGGATATCGCTGCCGCTCAGGGCATGGATCTTGATGCCCTGCCTGGCCAGGCTCTTTCTCTCTTTCTTGATGTTCTTGCGCCTTCCTGACCTAAAGCAGGCCAGAAAATCCTGGAAGCTTGCAAAGCCTTTATTCTCCCAAACAAAACCGGGATGTATCCAAGTCTTAAAGCCTATATCCCGCAGCTTTTCACCCCAGGAAGGATCCAGGAACTGGTAATGACAGCCAGAGATATCCCTAGCCTTGCAGAAGCGATCGATCTCTCCTTGCACCAGGTTGATCAGGCAGCTCTGTTCCAGGTCAGGGGCAAGCAGGAAGCGATAGGCACCAATAGGGGTAAAGGGACTCATGCCCACCAGCTTGGGATAATAGGCCAGCCTCATTCTGGAGGCTAGCTGGGCCCAGAAATGATCAAATACAAACTCGCCTTCGCTGTGGGTCTTGATGAACAAAGGCGCAGCAGCCACCAGTCTGCCTGATTCATACACAGTCAAATGCTTAGGGTGCCAGCCTACAGAAGGCGCGGCTGAGCCTGAAACCTCCAAAAGACGCAGCCACTCCCATTCCAAAAATGGAGTGGACAGCTGCGTTGCCAGGGTATCCCACTGGGATCTATCTATGTCCAGAATGGAATCCTGCCAGACAAAGGAATATTGACTGCTGTTTGTATCCGTCGATTCTGTCATACACCCAGCATAACCCTGGACTCTCTAACTTGTCATCACTTCTTTTCCCTTGGGGGTTCACTCTTCCCTGGCGCTGGCCTGCAGGGATTGCATGACATCCTTCAGCTTCTGGGCCTGGCTGGCCAGCTCGTTGACTGCCTGTGCAGACTGGACCATGGATTCCGAGGTCTCCTTGGCGATGCGGTTCACATCCTCCATGGCCTGGTTGATCTCCTCCGTGGTGGTGGACTGCTCCTCCACAGCAGTGGCAATGGAGCTGATCTGGTTTGCGCTGTCCTCCACCATGTCCACTATTTTCTGCAAGGCCTCTCCAGCCTGGTTAACCTTTTGGGTGCTTTCCTGGATCAGCTCTACTGTCTTTTCGGTGTTGGCTATGTTCTGCCTGGTCCCGGACTGGATCTCCTCCACTGCCTGGCCCACCTCCTTGGTGGCCTGCATGGTCTTTTCCGCCAGCTTGCGCACCTCGTCAGCCACCACAGCAAAGCCCTTGCCTGCTTCCCCTGCCCTGGCAGCCTCAATAGCTGCATTCAAGGCCAAAAGATTGGTCTGATCAGCTATATCTTCAATGACATTCATGACTTTGCCTACGCCTTCAGCCTTTTGCCCCAGGTTATTGATGTTGGCTTGCAGTTCCCTGGCCTGATCCTGGATGTGAGAGATGGAATCCACCACCTCCTGCACCACATCAGCCCCTTCCTGGGCGATCTTCTTGGTCTCTTCCCCGCTCTGGGAGGCATTGGAGGCGTTCTTGGAGACCTCCAGCACAGTGTTGCTCATCTCTTCCACTGAGGAGACTATCTCGGAGATGCGCCCCTTTTGCTGCTCAGCCCCCCTGCTGGCCTGCTCCACCTGGGCAGAGAGCTGATCTGCGGCAGTAGAGACCTGTTCAGATATGGTGTTCGCATTCTGGGCAGCATCCAGCACCATCTGATTTTGCTCTTTGATCTGCATTTCCTGCTTTTTGTTCTCTGTCATATCCGAGTAGAGGACATACGCGGCAATAAAGTTGCCGTCCAAATCATACAAAGGGGCTGCATCCACTCGGAGATAGATCTTGTTGTTCTTGCGGGTAGTGCCCTCGGTCTGCACATTCAGCACCGGCTTTTTAGAATCTATTGCTTGGCTGATAACGGTGGAGTGATTGCGATCATTGTAGAAAAACTCTCCCACAGTCATGCCGTGCAGATCTTCAGGCCTCTTGTCGAACTCCAGATAGTCCACAGCAGGCTGGTTCACAAAAAAGATCTGTTCCTTGTGGTCAGCCACCACACAAGGTATGGGCAGGCTGTTCAATAGCCCCTGGGAAAATCCCAGCCTGTTCTTGAGCTCACCCACCATATCGCTTACTGCTGAAACCGTGTCTCCGACAGCATCCCGGGCATTGTATTCAAAAGTGGTATTGAAGTTGCCCTGGGCCACTTCCTTGGCCATGCCAGCCAACCCGTACAAAGGACGCATGATCTGGCGCAGCAAAAACCAGATAATCACTACAGCCACTGCCAGAGCTATTGCTCCGCTGGCTCCGGCAGTACTGAAAATAGCCTTGTTCACTCCACTCATCATCTCTGCCTGGGATAGGGCCACCACAAAGCGCATATCCCAAGGCTCAAAATCCTGGATATAGGCATGATAATCCTCTTGCCCAAGCTCAATATCTTGCAGGCCAGCTTCTGCCCCGGCCAATTCCTGCACTAGCTGGGAATCACCGCTGATACTCACTCCTGCTGGCTCCACCAGCAACTCCCCATCACCTGACAAGGTCAGTGCAAAGCCCTGGCCATCCACCCGGGTACTTTCTACCAGTTGAACCAAGTCCGGAGTAATAAGCCCGCGGGCCACAAACAACGCCCCAATCACCTCTCCCTGGGACGCATCCCGGATGGGCTTGAGCAAAACCTTGCTGGGCTCCTCCTGGAGGGTGTCCAGGCCAGCATAGGACTCACCCTGCATAACTGCTTGATGTGCAGGATCATCCTGGTCCAAGAATCTGCCCACTGGTCTTGAATCTCCCTCTTGCTCACTGCTAGAAACACAGACCAGCTTGTCTTCCACCACTTGGAATACAGCAGCATAGCCGTTGCTCTTCTGGGCCACCTCATCCACTATGCTGTGATCCAGAGTCACATACTCTAGGCCGAACATGAGTCTGGGGATGGTTACTTCCTCTAGCTGTTCACCTGAACTGTCCTTTAAGACCAAGTCCTTGGTCCTGTTCTTGTTCAACATGGGCTTGCCAGCCAGGGAAAGATCTGCTTCCAGCATGGAGATGTCCGTCTCCAGGGTCTTGTCCACAATACCGTCTTGTACTTGAAGACTTCGCTCCAGGGCCTGGGAAACATTCTCGATCCCTGTCCTGCCTTGTTCGAAATAAGCATTTCTGCTCTG
>JBNJDO010000130.1:0-4494 GCA_051744965.1 Thermodesulfobacteriota bacterium
ACAGTCCCTGGCCCGCAGGCAGCAGATCATCCTGGTCTCCCACTGGCCCCAGCTGGCCTGCCTGGCCCACTGCCACTTCAAGGTGCAGAAGCTAAGCCAGGACAACGTAGCACAAACCAACGTCTATATGTTGCGATCAGAAGAGATTATACAGGAGCTGGCCAGAATGGCAGGAGGCGGGGAAAAAGGCCGTCTTCTGGCCAGGCAGCTGTTGGAAGATCAACGCGCGGGGGCAGAAAAATGAACAACAAAGCCATGGAGTCCAATCCCTGCAGACAGCTTCAGGTCCTGGACATAAACCCCATGTCAAATGAGAGGTTCTGGCACCTTAAGCTGCAGTCCCCGAACTGGAGCTGGACTCCAGGCCAGTTTTTGATGCTCAGATCCTTGGCCTGGGACCACGACCCCTTGGGAGCCAGGCCTTTCTCCATTGCAGATCAAAATCAGGATGGACTGCACATCTATATCCAGGTCTTGGGCAAGGCCACCAGGAGCCTTTCCAGACTAAGGCCAGGCCAGGAGGTCCTGGTCTGGGGGCCCCTGGGCCAAGGCTTCAGGCTGGAGCCGGAGCTCCCGGCCCTGCTTTTGGCCGGAGGCATGGGCCTAGCCCCTTTAGTAGGCCTGATAAACAATCACCCCCACCCTAGGGAGTTGGAGCTCATATTCGGGCACAGGCAAGCCCTGGAGAACTACCCCTTCCATGATTTGGCAGAGCGGGTCCTGGCCTGGGATGTCCAGGACAAATCAGAAAAGGATCTCTTGCGGCTGCAAAGGGCCATGCAAGTCAAGATCAAGGGCTATGCCCTTGACGGCAGAGTCTTGGCCTGCGGCCCTGAGCCTTTTCTGCGCATGGTGCAAAACATCTCCCTGGAGGCCGGAGCTAATACCCAGCTTTGCCTGGAGCGCCACATGGCCTGCGGTATAGGGGCCTGCCTGGGCTGCGTAGTACAAAACAGCCAGGGCGAAAATGTCCAGTCCTGTTTACAGGGGCCGGTATTCCCTGCAGAGGAGATCAGGCTCTAATCAACCAAAAACCTATAAGAGCAGCAAAATGCAATTAGCCCTGTCCCTTTGCGGCCTGGAGCTCAAGAACCCGGTACTCACCGCCTCAGGCACCTTTGGCTATGGCCTGGAGTTTTCTTCCTACGGAGATTTAGGCTCCCTGGGCGGGATCGTGGTCAAGGGCCTGTCCCTTGAGCCCAGGCAGGGCAACCCCCAGCCCCGCATGCTGGAGACCTCTTGCGGCTTCTTGAACAGCATAGGGCTGCAGAACATCGGAGCCAGGAATTTCGTGGAGCACAAGCTGCCCTTGCTGCCCTGGCAAAATACCGCGATCATAGCCAACCTCTATGCCCAAACCAGCGAGGAGTTCGCGGACCTGGCCCAATATCTCTCCCAGCAGCCCGGCATATCTGCCCTGGAAGTCAACATCTCCTGTCCCAATGTCAAATCTGGAGGCCTGCAGTTCGGGCAGGACCCCCAGGCTGCCGCCCTGGCCTGCAAGGCAGTCAAGTCCCAGGCCGGAGAAAAGCCGGTCCTGGTCAAGCTAAGCCCCAATGTGGGGGACATCTCAGAGATTGCCCTGGCTGTGCAGGAGGCAGGTGCGGACTGCATTTCCCTGATAAATACCCTGCAGGGCATGGCTGTGGATGTGCACACCCGCAAACCCAGACTGCAAAGCGTGTACGGTGGATTATCCGGACCGGCTATCAAACCTGTGGCCCTGCGCATGGTGCACCAGGTCTGCAGTAAGGTAGCAATACCTGTCATCGGACTGGGCGGCATCAGCAACGCAGAGGACATCCTGGAGTTCATCCTGGTTGGGGCCCATGCAGTGCAGGTGGGCTCTGCCAACTTTATCCGGCCGGATATGAGCTTCAGGCTGATCCAGGAGCTGCAGGACCTGTGCCAGGAGCTGGGCATCAGCTCCTGGGAAGAGATCCGGGGCCAGCTGAAAAGCGATTAAAACGCTTTAAACTCACGTCCAGGCAGCCATGCACGAGTTCAAGCCCATCTTCGAGATCGCCCTGCCCCTTTTTTTGATCATGGATCCCTTTGCCAACTCCACCGCCTGTCTGGCCATACTCAGGAACTATACCCCTGCCAGACAGCGCTGGATCATTTTCCGGGAACTCATAATCGCCCTGATCCTGATGCTGGCCTTCCAGTTCCTGGGCCGCATGCTCCTGGATGTTTTGGATATCCAGCAGTCCACCCTCAGGCTGGCTGGGGGAGTGATCCTGTTCATCATTTCCCTGAAGCTCATCTTCCCCGAGGAACGCGGCTCCTTGGCGGAATACGAAAAGGACCCCTTTATAGTGCCTATAGCCACCCCTTTTGTGGCCGGGCCCTCCCTGCTGGCAGCGATCATGCTCTACTCCCACCGGGATATCGCCACCGATACTTTACTCATCGCCTTGCTTTTGGCCTGGGTAGCCACCATGGGCATCATGCTGGCAGCCACAGCACTGCAGCATGTACTGGGTCCCAGGGGCAGCAGGGCTGCGGAAAGGCTCATGGGCCTGATTTTGATCCTGCTGGCTGTGAAAATGATGGAAGAAGGAGTACAGCTCTTCCTGGCAGCCACATAGCTCTTTCCAGAGTGTTGCCTTGATTTATGGTAGATGATGGTTTATTCATGTGCTCTGGCTTTAGACTCTGGGTTCCTGGTTCCCCAATGTGTTGGGTTCTAAGGTGCAAATCTATAACCTCCAGCAGATATTCTAACTAAATCCAAAGACAGGTCATGCTCAACAACTCTGTCATCTGTGCTCTATGTAACACATGCATCTTATAAGCCTGGCCTGGGAGCAGCCAATGTCAGAGCCTGCACTGCAAATAGAAGGCCTAAGCTTTGCCTACACCGGACACCTGGTGCTGGAGGACGTGCATCTCACCCTGCAGCAAGGGGACTTCATGTTCATGCTGGGGCCCAACGGCGGGGGCAAATCCACCCTGATCAAGATCCTGCTGGGTATTTTGCCCTGCAAACAAGGCAAAGTCAGCGTCCTGGGCAGAGCTCCAGGCCAGGCCCCCCATCTGGTGGGCTACGTGCCCCAACATGCCAGCGGCGCGGACAAGTTTCCCATAAATGTCCAGGAAGTAGTGCTCATGGGCCGTTTAGGCCATTTAGGCAGATTCCAGGGCTATGCTCAAAAGGACCGCAAGTTGGCCCAGCAGGCCCTGGAAAAAGTGGAGATGCTGGACTATCAAAACACCTTGATCAACAACCTCTCCGGCGGGCAGAAGCAAAGGGTGCTCATAGCCAGGGCCCTGGCCTGCCAGCCCAGGGTCCTGTTTCTGGACGAGCCTACGGCCAGCGTGGACTACGCCTTCCAGTCCAGGCTCTACGAAATCCTCAAAGACCTGAACTCCCAAGGCATCACCCTGGTGGTGATCAGCCACGATCTTTCTGTGCTCTCCAGCTACGCCAAGTCTGTGGCCTGTGTAAACCGCCGCCTTTATCACCACAGCCCTGCAGAGATTGATCAAGAGGTTTTGGAAAGTGTGTATGGCTGTCCTGTAGACCTGGTTACCCATGGCAGCGTCCCGCACCGGGTGCTGAAAGAACATCCCTGATATGCTGGAAATCTTGGAATACGAATTCATGCGCAATGCCCTGCTGGCAGGAGCTTTGGTCAGTGTGGCCTGCGGGATCATGGGCTCCCTGGTGGTGGTCAACCGCATTGTGTTTATCTCCGGAGGAATTGCCCATGCCAGCTACGGCGGGATCGGGCTGGCCTTCTTTTCCGGATTTTCTCCAGGGCTGGGGGCCGGGCTCTTCGCCCTGCTGAGCGCCCTGGTTATGGGCTTGGCCAGCCGCAGGCAAAGACACCGGACAGACACCATGATCGGTGTAATCTGGGCCGTGGGCATGGCCTTAGGCATTGTCTTCATGGACCTGACATCCGGCTACCATGTGGATCTGATGAGCTATCTGTTTGGAAACATCCTCATGGTGCCGGCTCAGTTCGTATCCATAATGTTCTTGCTGGTGCTTTTGGTTTCTCTGCTGGTATTTTTTTTCTATAAAGACTTCCTGGCCTTGTCCTACGATGAAGAGTTCGCCCAAGCCATGGGGGTACCAGTAGGCAGGCTCTATTTCTTGCTCCTGATACTGGTGGCCGTCAGTGTGGTGCTTAGCATCCAGGTGGTGGGCCTGATCCTGGTCATCGCGCTTTTAAGCATTGCCCCTTATATTGCAGAAAGATACACCACCTCCCTGAAACAGATGATGCTTCTGGCTGTCTTGCTGAACCTGGCCTTTACCCAGATAGGGATCTGGCTGGCCTATTTCCTGGATCTAAGCACAGGGGCCACGATTGTGCTAAGCGCTGCCCTGTTCTTCTTCCTGTCTTTTCTATTGCCTGCCAGAACTGGACAGAAGGCCTAAGTTTCCAAACTACACAAAAAGAAAAGCAAGCCAGGGTGTTGCAAATTTTGGTTTCGAAGTTGAATATTGGGATTTAAGTTTTAGGATAATAAAACATTGCA
>JBNJDO010000131.1:0-4467 GCA_051744965.1 Thermodesulfobacteriota bacterium
TTCAGAAAGCAGTCCCTCCTGGCGAAGGATATCCAGGATATCCTGCCCGCTGGCCTGGGCCTTGCCTGCAACCTCCGCGGCCTGGTCGTAACCCAGCCAGGGCTGCAAGAATGTAGCCAGAGCCAGGCTCCTGTATACATTTTCTTCGCATTTTTCTTTATTGGCAGAAATGTCTCGGATACATTTGCGGGTAAAGTTCTCCGAGCCCAGGGCCAGCAGCTCAATGGACTGCAGTAGATTGTAGGCTATTAGGGGCAACATAGTGTTCAGCTGGAATTGTCCGCCCTGTCCGCCTAAGGCAATGCTTGCGTCATTGCCCTGCACCTTAGCCGCTATCTGCAGTATGGACTCAGGAATCACCGGATTGATCTTGCCCGGCATAATCGAGGATCCAGGCTGCAGGGCAGGCAGGTTTATCTCCCCTAACCCGCACCTGGGGCCTGAGGCCAGCCAGCGCAGATCGCCTGCTATCTTCACCAGGCTCACCGCCAGGGTGCGCAGGGCAGCACTAACCTGCACCGAGGCATCCTGGGCGGCTTGGGCAGCAAAATGGTTTGCCGCCTCCTGGAACTCAACTCCGGTCTCCCTGGAGAGTCCCTGGATGACCCTGGCAGCGAATTCAGGATGGGTATTCAGGCCATTGCCCACTGCTGTCCCGCCCAGGGCAAGCTGCAGCAGCTCGGCGTCTGCCTGTTCAATGCGCTGTCTGGCCTGCCTGATTTGGGCAGCGTAGCCTGAGAATTCCTGGCCCAGGGTTATGGGCACCGCGTCCTGCAGATGGGTGCGGCCGATCTTCTTGATGTGCTCGAACTCCAGGGCCTTAGCTTCCAGGTCTTGATCCAGCTCCTGCAGGGCGGGATCCAGTCTGTTTCGCAGGCCAAGGGCTGCGCTGGTGTGGATTGCAGTAGGTATGACATCGTTGCTGGACTGGCCCAGGTTGACATGGTCATTGGGATGCACCGGGGATTTACCGTGCTTTTGGCCGGTAATGATCTCATTTGCTCTGCAGGCCAGGACCTCGTTCATGTTCATATTCGTGGAGGTCCCTGAGCCGGTCTGAAAGACGTCTACCACAAACTGCTCCAGAAGCTCTCCGGACTGGACCTCCTGGGCGGACTGCTGGATTCCCCTGGCCACAGCAGGCGAAAGCAGACCCAGCTCTGCATTTACCATGGCTGAGTGCTTCTTGATCCTGGCTAGCTCCTGGATAAAGCAGGCAGGCAGCCTAAGGCCGCTGTGGACGAAATTGTGCACAGCCCGCATGGTGCCTGCTCCATAGTAGGCCTGAGCTGGAATCTCTACCTGGCCCATGGCGTCTTGTTCTGTACGGAAGCGATTCATAAGAAGTCCTTTGGTTTAAACACTTGGCCCTGCAGGTCTCTTGCCTGGGCAGATCAGATTATGAGTTTGTGATGCCAATTGAAGCTGCAATGATTTGCGGCATTGCAAACCTGCACAGCTTTATTGGGATGATCAGGGCTAGGTTCAGGCCAAAAGACTACAAGCACAAGCTTGGATGAGGCAAGGATTTGTAATATTGCCCCAAGAACAGTAGGCTATGTGCCCTCGGGTAATATCCCAAAGAATTTAAGGTCCCCATTAGCCATATCCTGAATCAGCAGCTCGTCAGCACCCCCGGGATTAGGCAATCCAGTGCCTGCGGATGTTGCGCAGGCTGAGCAGGAAAAGCACGGCGCAAAACGCAGCCAGGATGACCAGATCCAAGGTAAAGGGCAGCATGTGCGCTCCGTGGACCGCACCGTGCAGGACGTCTGCCCCATAGGTCAGGGGCAGGACGAAGGATACGGGCTTCAAGAAGACGGGCAGCTGCTCAACAGGGAAAAACAGGCCGCAAAAAAAGATCATGGGAAAACGAAAGAAGTTGGAAAAGGTCTGGGCCTCGAAGACCTCGCTCACGGCCACGGCGATGAACAGAGCCAAAAAGGTCGAGGTCACGGCAATCAGCAGCACCGCAGGGATAAAGGCCATCCAGGAGACCTGGGACAGATCCATCAAAAAGGCGGCCATGGCAACTGGAACTAAAGCGTTGATTGTCCCAAAGATTATGGCTCCGCTGGTTTTGGCCAGCATTAAGAGCTCCAGGGGGATAGGTGCGAGCAAAAGACGTTCGAAAGAACGCTGCTTCTTCTCAAAGGTCACGGT
This sequence comes from Thermodesulfobacteriota bacterium, assembly GCA_051744965.1. Lineage (GTDB taxonomy): Bacteria > Desulfobacterota > Desulfovibrionia > Desulfovibrionales > Desulfothermaceae > CAZBUB01. The sequence continues at coordinate 2,164 of JBNJDO010000131.1, forward strand.
TACCGCCAGCAGGGAGGTGGAACCAAAAAGAATGGACAGGGCTACCACAGCCGGAAGCAGCTCGGGGATGCTGCCCAGACCGCTGCCGGTCTTGATGAAGAACATGGCGGTCCAGGCCAGCGGGAATATCAGGCCCCAGCTGATATTGGGCGGCTTCAGGTAATAGGTGCGCATGTCCTTGGCCAGGATATTAAAAAAGGCTATCCAGAGCTTCATTATCACACACCTCCTTGTTCCTTGTCTTCCCGCATGGCAATTGCCTCAATGCCGGTTATCCTGACAAAGACGTCCTCCAGGGATGGCCTGACCTTTCGGGCTTCGGAGACTTCAACTCCCTGCTCCTCCAGAAAATGGACCAATGCCCCGGCTTTAATCGGGTGGCCCGCTTCCACCTGCAGGGTAGCCTTGCTTGGAGCGAAAAAATAAAGCTGGGAAAACTCTCGCCGCAGCTCATCCAGCAGTGAGGATATATCCTGATCGCAGGCTATTTGGACCACATGCTTGGCTTGCAGAGGCTGGAGCAGATCTTGCACACTGTCGATCTGCACAATGCGTCCGGCAACAATGAAGGCGATGCGGTCGCAGAGACGTTCAGCCTCCTCGATGTAATGGGTGGTCAGAAATAACGTGGTCCCGGACTGGTTCAGGTCTGCCACCAGCTGGCGCAGCTGTCGGGCGCTGGCCACGTCTATGCCCGTGGTTGGCTCGTCTAGAAACAGGATCTGAGGCTGATGAATGATCCCGGCCGCAATGGTCAGCTTGCGCTTCATGCCCTTGGAGTAGCCCCCGAATCTGCGGTCTGCGGCCTGGCTGAGCCCGAAGTCCTCCAGGAGCTTTCTGGCCCTGGCTTGCCGTTCATCCTTGCCCAGTCCGTAAAGGGCGGCACAGAAGCACAGATTGTCGAAGCCGGTCAGCTCGGGATACAGGTTGCTCTCATCCGGAACAACGCCGATCAGATGCTGGGCTGATCTGGGCCTTTTTATGCAGTCCAGTCCTCCGATACTCATGGTCCCTGCATCCGGGCGGGCCAGGCCGGTGAGCATATTTATGGTTGTGGTCTTGCCGGCCCCGTTGGGACCCAGGAAGCCGAACAGCTCCCCTTGTTTGACGGTAAATGAAACGTCAGAAACTGCTTGGACATCTTCAAAGCGTTTGGCCAAAGTCTCTACAGCAATAATGTCAGTCATGATCTAAAGCCTTTGTCTCCATTTCATGAACTTGACGCCTTCAGAGATGAGCAGTGCCCCTGTAGAAAGCTGGAGTCAACGAATGACTGCTTTTGGGGTAATCCTACGGATGACGTCGATGGCTCCTGTCGCACCGATAATCAAGAGGAGGACGCCAGGGTTTGGTCTGCAGTCAGGGCCGTGGCAATGGCATAGGCCCCAATGACCTTCATGGGCTGAACCGGAACTGTCACCCCGAAGTACACGCCGGATATGATATAAAAGATCCCGATACTGAAGAACAGGCCAAGGGGTTTCAGGCCGTTGACCAGAACCATGGCGATGGCGATGGGCAGAAGGGTGCCCAGATCGTCCAGGGATCCTGCCAATTCAAGCCGATCAAAGGGGAATCGTTTTTCCATCTGATGCTCCAGGTAAAGTCATGGTTTGCTTTTGTATCCAATTTAGTATATATTTAAATACTGTATAAGATAAAAACCATTGTCAAGCTGGTGCTCCTCTGTGACTTTTGGGCATAAACATATATGTTTTTCAAATCGAAATTGACTTTCTGTATGGTCCAGCCAGGTTTTCCTTGACATGGGAAAAAATATCTCTTAGCGTTTGCGTAAATACTAAATTAAAATGAGGTTTTTATGAGCTGCAAAGAACATTGCCAGTATCCGCACAAGCTAAAGGACAAGCCGGAGAACTGCACCCCGGAGCAAATTCAGGAGTGCCACGGAGATCAGGCAGGGCACCCTTGCGCGCAAAGCGATCAAGGTGAGCAGAAAGATACTGAATAGCAGGGTTTCAAACATCAGGGGGCGAGTATTCGTGGTCCCTTTACTGATGAGAACTCCCATGAAACCGAAGATACTCAAGGCACATTATGACATTCTGCCCCAGGCTCAGTATAATGTGCTGAGTGAACTATGCAAAATGCCCTCGGAGTTTGTTCTTTATGGAGGAACAGCCATTGCTCTCCATCTGGGGCATCGCTCTTCTGTTGACTTTGATTTCTTTTCTTCTGTGAATTTTCAGTGCCTAAAATTGAGCCGTTTGAAAAATACAGCGAGGCCTATGAGCAGTGGTTCGAGGAAAACCCTGAAGCTTACAGGACAGAGCTGGAGCTGAT
>JBNJDO010000132.1:0-4335 GCA_051744965.1 Thermodesulfobacteriota bacterium
TCCCGGGCCTGATCATAAGGCATCACCCCGCTTTGACCCTGTATGCTTTCCTGCACCGGGATCACCCTGAGCTGCTTGGTTTTGCTCTGCAGCCAGGACTTTTGCATCAACTGCGGCAGATATTCGTTGACATCCCGGATGAAATCCTCATCCAGGTCATGCACATGGTATTCCCAGATGCCCACCATGAACTGGGCAGCCATGTACTTGGTCTCCTCTTCCTTCCGCAGTCTGAAGATCAGTCCTTTGCTGGCCATCTCCTCCAGCCTGGGCTCCAATTCTTCTGGATTCTGCCCCAGACGCCTGGCTATCGCTGCTGCACTTTCCGGGACCAGCCCCAGCTGGCTGGCCAACCAGGCCTGTTCCTGGGAAAACAAACGCTTCAGGATGCGCAATTCCACTCCTGATTCTGTGCGGGGGAAGCCAGCAGGGAGCTGATCCAGATGCTGGGCCAGCTCTTGATAGACATCACTCATGCCTGGATCTCCTTGGCGATGTTGCACGGATTTTGCCACTTGATCTGTTCCTCCTGAATCTTTGCAGTCCGGGTGCTTGGCTAAGCTGTATCAAAAACCAGGGTCAAAAGAAAGCGACCCTTAAAAGAGACAAGGCCATGGAATACTGCTCCTGCTTGCCTCTTGGATAGGCCTTGCTTATAATGCTCAGTCCGCCTTGCCCAAGTAAGTGAATTCTGTAAACAGGCCTTGGCCGGCCAGATGACAATGAGCACTGCAGCAAGGAAAATAAAGCCCAGCCAGGATCGAAACCTTAGGCTCAGGATAATGTTGGCCCTGTTTGCCCTGCTGACCCTGATCCTGGTTTCTTTCGGGGGCTACTTCTACTACTCCACCCTCAGGGGAAGCGTCCTGGAAAAGGCCCAACAGCAGTCCAGGACCACTGTGCAGAACATGAGCAAGAACCTGGACTCCTACCTGTCCCAGTTCGAGCAGCCAGTGCAGGCCCTGGCTGGCTTGGAAGAGCTGCAGGGTGCACTGCAGGGCACCTCGAAGCAGGATTTGGACCAGGCCAATCAGGTCCTGGATCATTTCGCGAAAAGCTTTGATGTCAGCGTCTGCTATCTGATGGACAGGCAGGGCAAAACCATTGCCTCCAGTAACCGCAATGATCCGGACAGCTTCGTGGGTGAGAACTACAGCTTCAGGCCCTATTTTAAGCATGCCCTCTCCGGCAGGCCGGATATCCATCTAGCCCTGGGCATAACCTCCCAGGAAAGGGGAGCCTACTATAGTCATCCAGTATATGCGCGGGACAGCAAGGAAGTCCTGGGAGTGGCCGTGATCAAGGCCTCCATAGAATTCATTGAATCCCAGATCTTGGACGTGGATGAAGGTCTCTTCTTTGTCCAAGACCCCCATGGAATAATCTTCATCAGCAACAAAGAGAACTGGCGTCTAAAGAGCACCAGGGAGCTCTCTGGACAGGAACTCTTGGATCTCAAGACCTCCAGGCAGTTCGGCTCCGGGCCCTGGGCCCCAATAGAATGGGACCTGGAACAGGAGCAAGCCCAAAACACACAAGGTGAAAGCTATCTGCTCTACTCCAGGATATTGCCCAATTTTCCGCATTGGCAGCTGATCTTCCTGCGCTCCAGGCAAAGCGTGCTGAGCAGTGTGCAGCAGCCTTTCCTGCACATACTGGCTCCCCTGGCCTTGATCTTGGGCCTGTTTGTCGGCCTTTATGTCTTTTACCTCTACACCCGGGCTGAACAGGAGCTTACCTGGCGCAGGGAAGCAGAGGACGAGCTGCGCAGGAGTGAGCGCAATTACCGCTATCTTTACCACAATACACCGGCCATGCTGCACTCCATAGATACCGAATACCGCCTGCTGCAGGTCAGCGATTTCTGGCTGCAGGCCACAGGCTATACCAGACAGGAAGTCCTGGGCAGGAAACTGACTGATTTTCTGACCCTGGATTCCAAGAGATACGCTGAACAAATGGTGCTGCCCTATTTTTTCCAACATGGTTTCTGCAAGGATGTACCCTACAGGCTGATCAAAAAAAACGGCTCAGAGATGGACATCCTGCTGACCTGCACTGCGCTGAGGGATGAACAGGGCAGGATTGCCCGAACCCTGGCTGTATCCGTGGATGTTACCGAGCGCAAGAAAGAGCAGGAGGAGCTGCAAAGGACCAAGGAGCTGCTCAGGCTCTACTCCATGGAGCTGGAGCATTTGGTCAGCCAACGCACCCAGGAGATAAGCGGCATTCTGAAATACACCCCTTCCCTGATCTACCTCAAGAATACAGATGGCACTTATCGTCTGGTTAATGATCGCTTCCTGGAGATCCTCTCCCTTTCCCAGGCCAAGGTCAGCGGACAAAGGGATCAAGATCTCCTGCCAGCCACCTGTGCAGCCCAGATCTCGGAAAACGATCAGCATGTGCTCCAGAGCAGTCAAGCGGCCCAATTCACTGAGTGGCTGGACTTGACAGACGGCAGGCACACCTATTTATCCGTGAAATTCCCTATTTACAACCAGTCAGGAGAAATCAATGGGCTTTGCGGAATCTGCACTGATATCACCGAGCTGCAAAGGGCCCAGAACAGACTGCGGCAACTCTCCAGGAACATTATAGCCAACCAGGAAAAGGAGCGGGAGGCAATCTCCAGGGAGCTGCATGACGAGCTGGGCCAGATGCTCACTGCCCTGCGCATGGATTGCGTCTGGCTGATTTCCCACCTTGAAGGGCATGACCACAAGGCCTGGCACAGGGCCAGCACCATGCGCAAACATATAGACAAGACCCTGGATGACGTTAGCAGGATGTCCAAGCAGCTAAGGCCAGGCATCCTGGATGACTTGGGTCTAGTGGATGCTGTTGAGTCCATGGTTGCTGACTATGAGCAGAGAACCGACATCTCTTGGATCTGTCACGCAGCCGAGCTTCCAGAGCTGGGCAAAACAGAGGCCACCGCCGCCTATCGGATCATCCAGGAGGCCTTGACCAATTGCGTGCGCCACTCCCAGGCTACAGAGGTCTATATCAGCATGGACTACATGCACAGACAGCTCCAGCTAAGGATAGAGGACAACGGAGTGGGCTTTGCCCAGGACAAGGACGGATCTGGATTCGGCATTGCCGGAATGCGGGAAAGGGCTTATATAGTGGGCGGGGAGCTGCAAATCAGATCTGCTACAGGCCAAGGCACTGCTGTGTACTGCAAGATCCCTTTGCACAAAGAAAATGGAATCCAAGATTTTGCAGCAAACTAAGGGCTGCAGTATTCGGTTCGCTCTAGCTGCTATCTGGTTTTGTCTGCTCTTGGCCTAAATAATGAGCTGGAATTGAAACCCGGAATCTAAGACATGAATATCCTGCTGGTGGATGATCACAGCATCTTCCTGGACGGCCTGCGCCGCATCATAGAGGATTGTGAGGACATGCAGGTCCAGGCCACTGCCTCTGACGGTGCCCAAGCCCTGGAGAAAGCCGCGGACTGCAGGCCTGATGTGGCAGTAGTGGATATTTCCCTGCCAGACATTGATGGTTTGGAACTGATTCAGCGCCTCCAGACCCAGCATCCTGGACTGCCTATTGTCATCCTGACCGTGCACGAGGAAAGGCAATACATGTACAGAGCTGTCCAGGCCGGGGCCATGGGCTACATCACCAAGCGCTCTGCCTCTGAGCAGCTGGTCGAGGCCTTGCGCAAGGTGCATACAGGCAAGCGCTTTTATCCGGAACAAGTGGCAGAAGCCCTGGCTTTGCAGTTGGAGCAGGGCAAATCAGGCCAGGGCGAACACGAGTCACTTTCCCTGCGGGAGCTGCAGGTGCTTAGATGCCTAGCTCTGGGTTCCACCAACAAAGAGATCGCAGACTCTTACGATATCAGCGTCAAGACCGTGGATACCCATAGGCAAAGGATCCTTAAGAAGCTTGGCCTGCGCAACAATGCAGACCTCTCTAGATATGCCTTCCAGCATAAGATAATAGAATAGTTCAATGTCTGCACTGCCCTGCAAGGGATTCAGAAAAATTCTGACAGCCAATTCAGAAAAGTAGTGATTGAGTCCAGTCCGCACTTATCCTAAGTTGCCTAAAATACATCTAAGTATAGACAACCCAGGGATAAATCTTTAGGACTTATTAACTACTAAGGTTAACTGTTGCCCGAGCTTATCTGCAAAGTCAAAGCCTTTACATGCTTTCCGAGCTGGTCCAGGCCCAAGTCCAGGTCTGGCTAGTGAATAGGCATTTCAAACCCATAATCAGGAGGTTTAGCATGAGGAGAACATTATTTATTTGCATCTTGGCGGCCTTTGCCATGGTATTTTGCCTGCAGCCAGAGTCTGCCCAGGCCAGGACCTA
>JBNJDO010000133.1:0-4282 GCA_051744965.1 Thermodesulfobacteriota bacterium
ACACTGGGCAGGCGTACATCTCCTACTTCATGGATGTGGTCTCCCAGGTTGTTGGCTCCTCGCCAGCCGAAAAAGCCCACCAGGATCACTATCACCACCACCAGGCCGAAACCGCCTATCATCTTGAATGAAAGCCGCAAGTTCTTCATGCATTCCTCCTGAAATTTGAGTATGTCCAAGCTGAGCCAGGCAAGCCTGGTCTATTATGAGATAATACCCTGTATCTCCCTTAGATCAGGGCATATCAGGACAAGTGATTAGATTGTCCAGCCCGGAATAATTCATATTAGTTGCTATTATCCGGTTTTGTTTTAGCGCAGACAATTTAGCCTTTTTTGCTGGGCAGTGCAAGGATTGGAATAGGCCCTGGGCCAGGATTGGGCTTGTCAAATGCAAGATTGGAAGGGTAATCTGTTTCTGAAGGAATTTGTAGGCCTAGGAATAGGATTGGGTCCTGGGTCGGTGTCCGGGATGACGCCCGGAGCAAGCCTGTTCTGGCAATGAGCCATGATCCGGGATGATGGGACTGCTGTGGAGTTTAGATAATGAAAATGGCCTGCTAGCTATAGGCGGTCTGGCAATGCTAAAGCAGGCAAGGGGGAAGTTATGGCTAAAGGAATCAAGGAGCTGGTTAAAGACTCCCGGAGCATCCGTAGATTCAAGCACAGCGAGCCCATGCCCATGGAAGTCGTGCTGGAACTAGTGGATACTGCGAGATTTACTCCCTCGGCAGCAAACAAGCAGCCTTTGCGCTATGTGCTTTGCACAGAACCTGAGCTGAATCAAAAGATTTTTGATTGCCTGACCTGGGCTGCGGCTCTGCCTGACTGGCCTGGGCCGGCTCCGGAACAACGGCCTGCTGCCTATATAGTGATCTTGGAGGATAGCAGCATATCAGGCACAGGCTGGATGGATCAGGGGATTGCGGCCCAGACCATGCTTTTGGCAGCCAGAGAAAAGGGCTACGGGGGCTGCATGCTGGCAGCAGTGAACCGCAGGAGGCTGGCTGAGGTCTTAGATTTGCAAGAGGAGTACAAGATCCTGTTGGTTCTGGCCCTGGGCAAGCCTGCGGAAGAGATAATCCTGGAGGAGGCAGCTCCAGGCCAAAACCTGGATTACTACCGGGATGAGCAGGATGTACACCATGTACCCAAACGCAGCCTGCAGGAGATGGTCCTGGCCAGGTACTAATGCCGAGTTTAGGCAGGGGTTAGTGAAGGCGAAATTTTAAACTTAAGTATGCACTAGCTGATTAATAGATGTTCAAACTCTCCCTTTTTTTCTGCTGCTGCCTAGTCCTGTTGTGTGCCCCGGCTTTCCTCCAGGCCCAGGAAACCTCCAACCAAGGACTTGACTATCAGCCCAGACTCCAAGGCGAGCTAAGCGCCGAGGTGCGCGAAGCCTTGATCTCTGAAGCAGACACCTTTCAGCTCCAGGAGCAACTGCCATCCAGCCGGACCCAGCTGGAATACAGGGCCAGGCAGGATGTGCACAGGATGTCCAGGGCCTTGCAGTCCTTTGGCTATTTTGATCCCAGCATAGATTTTGAGCTCCAGGAAGCAAGGTCAGGGCTGGAAGTGGTTTTCAAGGTGCAGACCGGAGACAGGTATGTCCTGGGGCCGGTCAATCTGGAGGCTGCCGCAGGCGAGCAGGGGGCCGGGCTGGAGCTGCCAGAGCCGGAAGATCTGGGCCTGGAGCCTGGCTCTGCTTTTCGGGCCAGGCAGGTGCGCCAGGCAGAAAGGAAGATCAGACAATATCTGCGCAACAGGGGCAGGCCTTTCCCAGAGGCTTCCCTGCAGCAAGCCCTGGTGGACCACAAAAAGCAACAGGTGGTTGTGCATTATGATATCCAGCCCGGACCTGAGGCAGACTTTGGCCAGACCAGGATCCAAGGCCTGGATAGGGTGCGCAAAAGCTATGTACAGGAGTTCATCCCCTGGAGCCAGGGCAATCTCTTCCAGGCGGAGGAGCTGGAGGAGCTGCGCAGCAAACTGGTGGCTACAGGATTGTTCTCCATGGTTCAGGTGCAGACAGCACCTGAGCTGGATGAGGAGGGCCGGGCGGAGATTGTAGTCCGCCTGGTGGAGCGAAGTCCCAGGACCATCAAGGCTGGGATAGGCTATGAGACTGACATAGGTCCCAAGCTCAGGCTGGGCTGGGAACACCGCAATCTGCGGGGCAAGGGCCGTTCGCTGCAAACCAGTCTTTCGGTGTCCCCTGTAGAGGCCTCCCTGAATGCGGAATTCTCCATACCTAGATTCAAACGCCAGGACCAGACCCTGAAGCTGACCTCCAGCCTGGCCAGGGAGGACACTGATGCCTACGAGAGCAGCAGCCTGGGTGCGGAAGCCAGGGTGGAGAGACAATTGTCCAGGCATCTTTCAGCAGGCGCAGGTGTGGCCTACAGGATGCTGCAGGTGACCCAGGAAGAAAAGGATGAGTTCGGCTTGCTTTCCCTGCCTGTCAGCCTGGAATGGGACTCCAGGGATCAGGTCCTGGACCCGAGGCAAGGGATCAGGTCCAACCTCAGGCTGACCCCTTACACAGATACCTTTAACCAGGATCTGCAGTTTTTGAAGACCCAGCTGGGAGTCAGCCATTATCAAGGGCTGATGCAGGAAGAAAGACTTCTCTTGGCCAGTAGGGCGAAATTAGGCATAATTTCCGGGGCCTCCAGACGCAGCATACCTGCTGACGAGAGGTTCTACGCAGGAGGCGGAGGTTCAGTGCGCGGTTATGGCTTTCAGAAACTGGGACCCTTGGAGGATGGGGATCCTGTGGGCGGCAGGTCCCTGCTGGAGTTAGGGGCGGAGCTCAGGTGGCGGGTGTTTGGGAATTCTGGTTTGGCGGCATTTCTGGAAGGCGGACAGGTTTACGAGGATACCTATCCCAGCTCTGAAGGGCAGATTCGCTGGGGGGCAGGACTGGGTTATCGTTATCATACCGGATTTGGCCCGCTGCGTTTGGACCTGGCCGTGCCTTTGAACAAAAGGCCAGGGGTGGACAGCGACTTTCAGATCTACATCAGTATCGGGCAGGCATTTTAGCAGCCATGAAAAGGATCATCCTGCAATTGCTGGCCGGGCTTGCCGGGATTTTTCTGCTTCTGCTAATGGCCCTTCTGGTCTTGCTGCGCACAGACTGGGGTCACGACCAGCTGGAAAGGGGCCTGAACCAGGTTTTGGCCAAGGGGGAGCAGGAGATCAGGATCAATGATTTGCAAGGGGCCTTGCCTTTTGAGCTGGGTCTGGGGGAGCTGACGATCTCGGATGCACAGGGCAAATGGCTGCAGCTAAGAGACCTGCAAATCAGCTGGTCCCTGCGGGACATACTGCAGCGCAGGATCCTAGTGGATCAAGTCCGGGTCTTGGAGCTTCGGGTATTGCGCGCCCCCCTGTCCCAGGCAGACTCAAAGCCAGAGCCAGAGGACAAGGAGCCTGCTGACTTTGCCTGGCCTTTGCAGCCTGGGCTGGGGGTTGATCTGGAGGAGCTGGAGATAGCCAGGCTTAGCCTGGGCCCTGAGCTGGCAGGGACAGAAGCTGTGTTCAGGCTGCAGGCAGCCATGGCCCTGGATAGGGCTGGAGAGCTTGAGGCAGAGCTGGATCTGCAGGGTCTGGACCGGCCCGGGCTCTTGCTGCAGGCCAAAGCAGGATACCAGGCCAAGCCAGAGGAAGATGTGGAGCTGGACATAAATTTTCAGGATCAGGGCCTGCTGCAGGATTTGCTGCCGGAGCAGGGAGTGCCTGAGGACATCTCCTTCCAGCTGGCAGGGGAAGGGCAAGGAAGCAGCTGGCAGGGGAAGGCTGAACTGGATGCTCCAGGACTGTCCAGCTTGGATATGGATCTGGATTTGCAATTGCGAGAAGGGATTGGCCTGGATTTCCAGGGGGAGCTGCAGGCCAGCCCCAAGCTGGTTCCTGAGCAGTTCCAGGCCTTTTTGCGTAAAAAGAGCAAGCTCCAGGGCAGTATTCTGTTCGAGCCGCAAGAAGCAAGGCTGCACCTGGAAGGATTGCAGCTGGAGGCGCCTGGGCTGCAGGGCAATATCCAGGCTGGAGCGGATCTTGAGCACAAGACTGTGCAAGGCAACCTGCAGCTGCAGCTTTTGGATCCAGAATCCTTGTTGGCCAAGTCAGGGCTAAAGACAGATTACCTGCAGCTAAAGGCAGTGTTCTCCGGGCCCTGGGCCAGGCCAGAGACCAAGCTGGATCTGGAGACAGGAAGGGTAAAAGGCAAGGATTTTAGTTTGCAAGGCCTGAACCTGGAGTCAGAGATCAGCCTGCAG
>JBNJDO010000134.1:0-4263 GCA_051744965.1 Thermodesulfobacteriota bacterium
ACTATCACCGGCTGAAAGCGCCTCTCCAGGGCAGGATCATTTTCGATATTCTTGCGGTACTCGTCCAGAGTAGTGGCGCCGATGCAGTGCAGCTCGCCCCTGGCCAGCATGGGCTTGAGCAGGTTGCTGGCGTCCATGGCCCCGTCTGTGCGGCCTGCACCTACTATGGTATGCATCTCGTCTATGAACAGGATCACCCTGCCCTCGGATTCCTGAATCTCCTTGAGAACAGCTTTAAGCCTTTCCTCAAACTCGCCCCGGTACTTGGCCCCTGCAATCAAGGCACCCATGTCCAGGGCAAAGACAGTCTTGTCTTTTAAGCCCTCTGGCACGTCCTGCTTGACTATCCTCTGGGCCAGCCCCTCTGCTATGGCTGTCTTGCCCACTCCGGCATCGCCAATCAGAACCGGGTTATTCTTGGTCCTGCGGCTCAGGATGCGGATCACCCTTCTGACCTCAGCATCCCTGCCGATCACCGGGTCCAGCTTGCCCTGTCTGGCCTCTTCCACCAGGTCCCGGCCGTACTTCTGCAAGGCCTCGTAGGTGGACTCAGGATTGGAGGAGGTCACCCTCTGATTTCCACGCACTTCGCTTAGCAGATTCAGAACCCGGTCCTTGTCCAGCCTGAACTGCTTGTTCACCCTGCCTATGCCGGTGTTATCACCCTCCTCCAGGAGGGCCAGCAGGATATGCTCCACACTGGTATACTCGTCCTGCATCTGTTTGGCCAGATCCTGGGCCTTGACCAGGGCACTGTTCAGCCTCTGAGTGATGTAGATCTGTCCAGACTGGGCCCCAGGCCCACTGACCCTGGGGAACTTCCTGATCTCCTCCTGCAGGGCCTTTTTATAGGACTGGACATCTATTCCAGCCCGCTCCAGGATCCTGGGCACCAGGCCCTCCTGCTCCACCAGAGCCAAAGCCAGGTGCTCCACATCCACCTGCTGATTGTTATTCCTGATAGCTATATTTTGAGCCTCAGAAAGGCCTTCCTGGGATTTCTGGGTAAATTTATTTAGATCCATAACCTTACCTCCTGTAGTATATATATAATCAACTTGTATTTATTGAAATATTATTGTCTGTTCATACTAATTCGAGCTGATTAGCGCGGATGCGTGTTTTTTTTCAAGGATCAGCCCCTGGGATTGAACCTGGAGCTCTGGGCCAATTCCTGCCAGAGCTCCTTTTCTTTGGAGCCCATCTCCTTAGGCATCTTGATCCTTATCTGCACCAGCTGGTCCCCTTGCTTGCTGCCTCGGCCCAGGCCCCGGCCTTTTAGCCTCAGCTTCTGGCCGCTGCTGGTTCCGGGCGGAATCTTCATCTGCACGCTGCCGTCCAAGGTGGGCACCTCCACGTTGGTGCCTAAGGCAGCCTCCCAGGGAGCCAGGGGCAGCTCATAGATAATGTTCTTGCCCTGAACCTGGAACCTGGGATCAGGCAGGAGCTTTACCTGCAGATACAAATCGCCTGCCTGCCCTCCACGCATTCCAGGAGAGCCCTGACCTGAAAGCCTAATTTTGGAGCCATCACTGACCCCAGGCGGAATATTCACATCCAGGGTTTTGTTCTGCAGCCTGGGCCTGCCGTCAGGGCCAGGAACCCTTTCCTGGAGTGTCACGGTCTTATGTCCTCCTTTATAGGCGTCTTCCAGGCTAAGCTCCAGAGTGGCTGTGGCATCCTCCCCTTTAGCTGTAGCTCCCCTGCCTCTGGCGGAAAAGGGATCCTGACCGAATCCTGCCCTTGCACCCTGGAAACCCCGGCCCTCAGAAAAGAGATTGCCAAACAGGGTCTCAAAGAAATCGCTGAACTCTCCTCCGAACTGTTCGGTTCCTCCAGGACCGCCGCCGCCAAAGGTAAACCTGACATTCTCAAATCCAGGCGGAGGCTCGAAATTCTGGCCATGTTCCCAGTCTGCACCCAGCTGATCGTAGCGCTTGCGCTTCTCCGGGTCCTTGAGCACCTCGTAGGCCTCATTGACCTCCTTGAATTTTCTCTCCGCCTCCTGGTCGTTGGGATTGAGGTCAGGATGGTATTTCCTGGCCAGTTTCTTGAAGGCCTTGGATATTTCTTCCTGGGAGGAATCTCTAGAAACTCCCAGGATCTGGTAGTAGTCCTTGTATTCTACGCTCATAGCTGCACGACTCCTTGACTCCGCTGGTGTTTGCTTTCTGCAATCAACAAGGGATTGCGCACAGCATTAACAATAATGCCTGGAGGATATTAGTCAAGCATTGGTCCGATTTTTGCTAGAGGGATTTGCAGATGGTCTTAAGCATCCCCTCCAGGACATTAATTAACTGCAAAACATGGCCTGCTGCAGGCCTTATTTTCCTTGACAGTAGCCAGCAGGCAGCATAAATTGACTATTTTAGATTTCATTGCAAAGTCTGGGCTTTAGCCCGGACATTTGCCACCCCTACAAAATACTAAACCCACAAATGGAGGCAATTGTGGCTAAGACAGATATCTTCCAGCATGCACAGCAAACCCCGGAAGGGGTATTTTTAAACGGATTCAAGCTGGAGCCGGTCGTGGAGCAGTGCCAAGGCTGTGAGCGGATCAAGGAATTCGCAGGAGCCCAGTACTGCACCAGCTACCCCAAGCCTGCAGCCAAATGGAGGCACGGGGCCTGTAATTTCGCCACCCACATCAAGGCCAGCGTGGACAAGCAAGGCCAGGTCAAGGTCAACCCCCTGAAGGCCTCTAAACGGGCTGCACGCAGGAAATAGACCCTATATGCACCACAGCCTTTTCCATTACCTGGATTCCCAGCAAAAGCAGCTGCTAGCCTGGCAAAAGGATTTGGTGGCCTTCCAGGCTATAGGGCCGGAAAACAATGGCCCTGGAGAAGCTCAAAAGGCAGCTTATCTCAAAGAGCAGCTGCAAGCGCTGGGCCTGCAGAAGATCTGGAACATGCCTGCCCCGGATTCCAGGGTAAATGAAGGGCAACGACCGAATCTGGCTGCAGTATTGCCTGGAAGGGACCAAAGCCGGACCTTTTGGATTGTTTCCCACCTGGACGTAGTCCCTGCAGGGGATCCTTTGCTCTGGGATAGCGATCCCTTCCAGCTGCGCCAGGAGGGGGATCTGATCTATGGTAGGGGTGTGGAGGACAACCAGCACGGGATGGTGGCATCCCTACTTTGTCTGCAGGCCTTTTTAGAGCAGGATCTGCAGCCTGACAGAAATCTGGGCCTGTTGCTGGTATCTGATGAAGAGACCGGGAACAAATATGGCCTGGACTTTGTCCTGCGGGAACACAGCCATATTTTCCAGCCTGGAGACGAGTTTCTAGTCCCGGATTTTGGCATAGATGACTCCAGTATGCTGGAGGTGGCGGAAAAAGGCCTGCTCTGGCTGAAATTCATTATCCAGGGCAAGCAGTGCCACGCCTCCACCCCGGAGAAAGGCAACAATTCCCTGCGGGCTGCAGCCAAGCTTATCCTAAACCTGGAGTCCCTGCAGAAGAGATTCCCCTGGCAGGACCAGATGTTCTGCCCTGCCTGCTCCACTTTCGAGCCCACCAAGAAAGAGGCCAATGTGCCCAATGTGAACACCATCCCTGGCAGGGACGTTTTCTATCTGGATTGCAGGGTACTTCCTGACTATAACCTAAATGATGTCCATCAGGCTTGCCAAGGCCTGGCAGCTGAGGTGGCAGCCCAAAGTGGAACCAGAATAGATCTGGAGATTGTACACCAGGAGGATCCCGCCCCTAAAACAGCTCCTGAGCACCCCCTGGTGAACAAAATTGCTCAAGCGGTGCAGGAGGTCTATGCAATCTCGCCCAGCCCCCAAGGGATAGGCGGCGGGACAGTAGCCGCTTATCTGCGGCGGGACAAATTGCCTGCGGTGGTCTGGGCCACTTTGCTGGGCACTGCGCACCAGCCCAACGAACATGCTTCAATAACCAATATCATCAAGGACGCCAAGGTCATGACCCTGCAGCTTCTAAAGTAGAAGGCTGCAGGACAAGACTGTGTTTATGGCCAAACCCCCTATCCCTAATATCTTCCAGGTTATCATAGTTGGCGCTGGACACGCTGGCTGCGAGGCAGCCATGGCCACCTCCAAGCTGGGTCTGGACACCCTCCTTTTGACCCTTAATGTGGACCGCATCGGGCACATGTCCTGCAACCCGGCCATAGGCGGTCTGGCCAAGGGCCATATGGTAAAAGAGATCGATGCCTTGGGCGGACAGATGGGCCTTTGGGCTGATCAGGCCGGAATCCAGTTCAGGACCTTGAACTTGAGCAAGGG
>JBNJDO010000135.1:0-4224 GCA_051744965.1 Thermodesulfobacteriota bacterium
AGCTTCTTGGCCTTGGAGAGGCTAAGCTCCACTTTGCCGCTGGGAGTGGGAAAGCCCTGATCCTTGTATTTGCGAAACCCAGACTCCCCCACCAGCAACCCCTGGGCTGCAAACTCTGCATAACTTAGGCCTGACGGAGCCAGGACCTCCTGCAGCAGGTCCTGCTCACTGTCAGGCCAGTACTGCCTGTCAGCAAGCCTCTGGCCCAGCTGATTGACAATCCACAGATCAGGCCTGCACTCCCCTGGCGGATCCACCACTTGGGGTCTGGCCAGAATATAGCCGTGCCCCAGGCCAAAGTGGCCGATATCGTTAAACTCAGGATTGACAGCAGCCGGCAGCACAATATCTGCCAGCTCGCTGCTGGGGGTGGGGAATATCTCGGAAACCGCCAAAAAATCCAGCTGCTGCAGGGCCTGATATGTCCAATTGCTGTCCGCCCAGCTAAGCATGGGGTTGGTGCTTTGCATATACGCTGCCCGCACCTGATAAGGGACCCCCTCTGTAACAGACCTGCGGAAAAAGGCAGGCGGAACAGTGGCCATGCCGGGCAGGGTTTGTCCGGCGTGCAGGACCTGATCCTTCTTCTGGGGCAAAAGGTCCAGATGCACAAAATCCTTGAGCTTGGCAATCTTGGGATCCTGGGCCCAAATATTGCCTCCAGGCTGGTCCAGATTGCCGCAGACAGCCATCAAACAGATCAAGGCCCTTATGCAGGCAAAGTTGTCAGTGCTTTGCTCCAGGGCATTGCCCCAGCCCAGGGCAGCCGGCTGGGCCTGGGCATACATCCGGGCGGCCTTGGTGATCAGCTCCTGGGAAACACCGGTGATCTCCTGCACCCTCTGCAAAGGAAACGCCCTGCAGTGTTCCTGCAGTTCCTCAAAGCCATGGGTCCAGTTTTCAACAAACCCTCGGTCAAACAAACCTTCCTGCAGAATGACGCTCAGCATGCCCAAAGCCAACTCTGCGTCGGTCCCTGGCCTAGGCTGCAGGAAGAGGTCTGCCCTGGATGCAAGCTGGGTGCGCCAGGGGTCCACAACCAGCAAGCCAGCGCCCTGCTTGAGGCGCTTGAGCACCATCTTGCAGATGCAGCCCTCTTCATTGGTATTCAGGGGGTTGCTGCCCCAAAGCAGGATCAAATCAGAAGGGTGCTGGTAATCCGGCACAGGATAGAACCCACAGGTCAGCCTGCCTGTGAGCTCCCTGGGCATGTGGCAGACATCCTGGACTCCGACCATGTTCGGAGTGCCAAAAGTGTTCGCCAGCCTGATCAAGGCGAAGTGGTCCAGCCCCTTGGGCATCCCGCTGCAAAAGGCCACGCTCCTGGCCCCGCAGCTGTCCTTGGTTTGCTGCAGCTGGCCGGCGATTGTCTCCAGGGCCTCTTCCCAGGAGATCCTCTCCCATCTGCCCTGCCCCCTTGGGCCCAGCCTGCGGCGGGGATAAAGCAGCCGCTCCGGATGGTAGAGCCTCTGGGGCAGGGATCTGCCTTTGGCGCAGATATAGCCCTGATTCAGATAGCCATCTGGATCGCCTTTGACCCGAACCACCCTGCCTTCCTGCACCCCTACCAGCAGGCTGCAGCCTCCCTGATCCATCCTGGCGCAATGGGTCCTGTGCCACTGAATATTCTGTCCCATTTTGTTCCTCTGGTGAGCTCGCAGCTCTAGGTTCAAGCTTCACGGTCCAGACAAGGGCATTCTAACCTGAGCATTCTACCGGCCAAGCCAGTTGACAAAACCGCATGAATATGAGTTTATAGAGGAAAGTAGAACTCTAAAAGGTCCTGTATGTCAAACCCGCATTTAACGTTTTAGCCCCAAGGAGGTACTTATGCCGGACAGCACCTACAAAATCATTGAAATAGTGGGTACCAGCACCGAGTCCTGGGAACAGGCCACCAGGAATGCCATCCAAAAGGCAACTGAAACCCTGCATGACATGCGCATTGCTGAAGTGGTCCAACAGGATGTGACCCTGGAAAACGGGAAGATCCAAAGGTTCCGCACCAGGCTGAGCATTTCCTTTAAGTACCAGAAATAATACCTTACCTATCCCCAACCCCTTGCCTTGGCTCAGGTCAGAACCAGTGCAGCAGGTTTTTTCCTGAGCCTGGGCAACCAGTTGCGCTGCAGCAGCAACACAATGTGTCTGTAGGCAGCAAAAAGCCCTTGAACTTGGGCACAGAAAGGCACAGTCTGATATGCGCGAACTAGATCAAAACTGCGAAAGTAGACAAAAAATCTAGCCGGAGGGTTAAAAATAACTCTAGAGTGTTCAAGCTGACCCGAAAGAGGCTACTTGTGCAAAACCACGCCCAGACCTGCAACCGGTTCCTCGGCTTCCTTGCGCAAAACAGTGTCCTGCATGCAGAGAGTGCTGAAGCCGAGCTTGGGGCTTAGCTGGTTTAAGTACTCCCGGCTGTGCTTGTAGCGGGTGCTTTTGGACACCTTAAGGCCGCCAGGTCCGTTCAAGCTCTCTACAGTGAAAGCAAAGAGTCCGCCAGGGCGCAGCCTGTCATACACCCCCTGAAACACAGGCTCTAAATCGCCGAGATAAACAAACACGTCGCAGGCTGTAATGCAATCATACTGCTCCTGCAGTCCTTGCAGCCCTTGAGTCAATTCCGATTCAATCAGCTTATGGTAAATGCCCCGCTTCTGGGCCTTGGCCAGCATGCGCCTGGAAAGGTCCATGCCATCCAGGGACTTGGCAAAGGGGCTCAAGACCTGCCCGCAAAGTCCTGTCCCGCAGCCCAAATCCAGAATATCCAGGCCGTGGCTGGCAGCCTGTTGGACATCTTTTTCCTGCAGGAAAGGGGAGAGCAGGTTCAAAATAACCTCCGGGCCTCGATATTCCAGGGTATTGCACATATGCCGGTCGTAATAATTGGCATAGTGGTCAAAGATCCTTTGCACCAGGACCCTGGGGGCCCGCTGAGGTGTAGTCCTCAGGCCCAGGGCTGCCAGATAGAGGGTCACCCCTTTAGAGTCCTGCGGATCGATTTCCAGGACCCGGGCATAGACCTCCAGGGCCTCATCCAGCCTTTCCTGGCGCTGCAGGATATAGCCCAGCCTGACCAGTGAGTCTGGGCTTTCCTTTATCAGCACGGCATTTTTGGCAGCAACTTCAGCCTCTTTAAAATCCCCTTGCTTTTCCAGCAGGTTGGCCAGGTTAGTCCAGGCCTCGGCATAGGCCGGGTCTATATCCAGGGCCTGCTTGATCCAGGTTGAGGCCTCCGCCATGTCCCCTTCATTCAAGGCCAGCACACCCATATTGTTCATGGCTACCGCACATTTTTCATTACAGGAAAGGGCATTTTGATAACACTCCCGGGCCTCGTGCATATTGCCCAGCTCCTCCTGCAAGTGCCCCTCCCTGAACCAGGAGGCCTCAGAGGGCAAGATCTCCCTGGCCCTTTGGGCGTGCCCTAAGCCTTCATCCAGGCTGTCCAGCTTCTGCAGACAGCTGGCCAGCCCTAAATGGGCCTCGTACATGTCCGGCTGCAGTTCAAGGGCGGCCCTAAAGGCCTGGCAGGCCTCTTCCAGCTCCTGCAGCTCGCGCAGGCAATAGCCCAGATTGCAATGGGCAATCTCGTTTCCGGGCTGACGGCCTAATATTTCCTTCAGCCTGTGGCTGGCCTCTTCATATCTGCCCATCTCCGCCAGGCAAGCCGCCAGATTGAGGCACAGCGGCTCATTGTCCGCTTCCCGTGGCCAAAGCCCCAAGGCCTTTTCATAGGCCTGTGAGGCTTCCTGCAGACAATCCAGCTCTGCCAGACGGTCTCCCAGGCTCTGCCAGGTGCGGGCACGTTCCGGGTCCACCTCCAGGATTTTGCGCAGTTGCTCCACTGACTCCTGCAAACGCCCCATTGAGGCCAGGATGCTGGATAAATTGTCCATTACCCCGATATCCTCAGGTTCCACTTCCAGACTCTTGGCCAAAAAACTGCTCGCACTTTGCGGGTCTCCCCCTTGATAGTGGGTTAACCCGAGCATATGCAGTGCCTGAGCATGCCCGGGCTCCTGCTCAAGTATCTGTTCGTAAAGGGATCTGGCCCGGTCTATTTCACCTTGCCTGTGCAGGGACAGGGCTTGTTTTAGAAGCATAAATAATCACGCTTTTAGAATATTGCAAAAGGCTGGGGCAAGACCTGAAATCGCCCATTTGCCATACTTTTTGCCACATTTGAGAGTGTTTGCGCTGATCCTGACACGCCACCTGAAA
>JBNJDO010000136.1:0-4221 GCA_051744965.1 Thermodesulfobacteriota bacterium
GCTCTTGGCTTTGCTTCCTGATAATAACCGCTGGCGACTTGCCTGCAGAATCAGCATGTTCTGCGGATGGCTCTTCTGCCTCAGCGCCGCCAGTCAGCTGGCTTAGCTTATCAGTTGCCTTGTATTTGCCGAATCCCAGCCTTTCCAAATAGCCCTGATTGTACAGCTTTGAAGCGTAGCTGGCGATCTCCTTGCGGGACAAGCTACTGCCCAGCCTCTCCTGCAGATAATCAATATCCGCGTCCTGGCCGTTTGCAGATGCCCTTTGAAACTCCCTGACCACCTGGCCCAGCTTTGTCTCTAAATTCAGTGCTCGCATCTAATTCCCCTCCAAAAAGTTCATGACTCAGCGTGTTACAAATCCAAAAGAAGCTAGCCTTTATTCCCTTCAGCTCCGCGCAAATTTTTCTCCAAGACCTCAAAGAGTTCATCCATTTCAACCGGTTTAGCCAGATAATCGTCCCTGCCTGCTTCCAGGAACTTCTCCCTGTCCCCGCTCATGGCGTAGGCGGTCAGGGCGATTATGGACCGCCACTGCGCTATTGGCATGCTCGATAAAAATACAACCAAAACATTATAGAGAAAGCTCACAAAATAGCCCCGTGACCACATCCGGACTAAACATCTTACACCCTACCTGACCCCTTAAGCGCCAGCCTGACATCTAGAGCAGAGCCCACTGAACAAACGGATTGAAATACAAGCCCTGCAAGTATAGCATTCGCTATTTGTGGTTTACAACTAAAAAAGGGCCTCCGAGGAAACCCTCGAAAGCCCTGTCAATCAATGGTCGGGATGGCAGGATTTGAACCTGCGGCCCCTTGAACCCCATTCAAGTGCGCTTCCAGACTGCGCCACATCCCGTTTGCAACTAAAATTAATATAACTTTGCCCCTTGCTTGTCAAGGCTAAGGCCAGGGCCATTGCATCTCAGACATCCACCACGCACTGGGCCAGCCAGAGCCCCTGCTGCTCGCAGACCTGCAACTCGTTGAATGTGGCCCCCTTAACTTCCACTCCCTGCAGCTCTGGGTCCTGGGTTTGCTTTTGTCCATAGGCCCAGGCCTCCAACCTGAGACCCTCGATCCTGGGCTCGAATCTACAAAAGATAAGGTCCTGAATGTCTGCCTGGCTGAGCAAAGAGTTCAGCCAGGCCACAAACAGCGACTCCAGATCATAGCCTTCAGCCTGGATAAAAATCCCATGTTTGGGACTTAGACCTTCCAGATCAGGCCTGATCAGGCTAAACATGGCCAGTGCGGCCTGGGCAAATGCCTGCTCCAGGCTGTGGCCCCACCCCCTGATACCAATGTCTGCACCATGTTCAAAGGTCTCGTATCCTGCAGCAGCCATTTTGACATCCCCTTTGTTTTGCATATAAACAAGAGCTGCACCCCGGCCTTCGCCGGGATCACAGAGAAAACAAGGTCCAGCTTTCCATTATTCGTTGTGCCTGATAAGGCATGTAAGTTATCAGAACAAAAATCCCCATGAGCAACAACAAACCCGAAATTCTGGCCCCTGCAGGGGGCAAAAGCGCCTTTCTGGCAGCCCTGGATGCAGGTGCGGACAGCATTTACTGCGGCCTGAAGCACTTCTCTGCCCGTATGCAGGCAGAGAACTTCAGCCTGCAGGAACTTTCCTGTTTATGCCAGATGGCCAGAGAAAAGGGTTGCAGGGTATACATTGCCCTGAACAGCCTGCTCAAGCCTGGCGAATTGAATCAGGCAGCTGAGCTGCTGCAAATGCTCCAAGCCCAAGTCAAACCCCAAGGCCTTATCCTGCAGGATCCAGCCCTGATCCAGCTGGCCAGACAGACCGACCTCAAGGCAGAGCTGCACCTCTCCACCCTGGCAGCCTGCTCCTCCCCCAGGGCCCTGCCTGGGCTGGCATCTGCGCTGAACCTGCAACGGGTGGTCCTGCCCAGGGAGCTCAATCTGGAAGAGATCCAGCTGGCCGCCTGGCACTGCCCTGAAAACCTGGGGCTGGAGGTCTTTGTGCACGGCGCCTTGTGCTATGCTGTTTCCGGGCGCTGCTACTGGAGCAGCTACCTGGGCGGCAAAAGCGGCTTACGCGGCAGATGTGTACAGCCCTGCAGAAGGCTATACAGCACGAACAAGGGCCAAAGGGACCGCTTCTTCTCCTGTCAGGACCTGAGCCTGGATGTTTTGACCAAGACCCTGCTGCAGATCCCGGCCATAAAGGCCTGGAAGATCGAGGGCCGTAAAAAGGGCCCCCATTATGTATACTATACTGTACAGGCCTATAAGCTGTTCCGGGATCATCCCCAGGATTCCAGGGCCAAAAAGGCAGCCGCAGAGCTGCTGCAGGAATGCTTAGGCAGGGAGGGCAGCCATTACTACTTCCTGCCCCAGAAACCCCATGCACCTTTTGGCCAAGAAAAGGAAAACTGCTCCGGCCTCTTTGTAGGCCTAAGTAGCAAGAAAGCTAAGGGCCAGTTAAGCCTGCAGGCAAGAAAGGACCTTTTGCCTGGAGACCTGTTGCGCATCGGGGTGCAGGATCAGCCTGGGCACCATATTTACCGGGTCAGCAACTTTACAGGCAAAGGCAAAAAGCTGAAGCTCCCCCAAAGCTGGCAAGACATCCCGGCTAAGACCCCGGTTTTTCTGGTGGACCGCCAGGAACTGGAGCTAAAGCAGCGCCTGCAGCAGTTGGACAAGCAGCTGCAAACCATTCAGCCTATTAGGGAAGCCCAGCAGCCCAAACAGGCCCAGTTGCCAGACCCCTGGCCCAGGCAGGAAAGAAAAAGGTTCATGCAGGTCCTGCCTGCCCTGCCCCGTGGCAAAACTCCCGGCTTGCTGGGTCTTTGGCTAAGCCCTAAGCTATTCTCCAGACTCAGTCCCAAGATGCTGCCCAGGATCTATCTCTGGCTGCCTCCTGTGATCTGGCCCCAGGAGGAGGAAGACTGGGAGGGACTTATTTCCAGGGCGATCCATGCAGGTGCCCAGGGCTTTGTGCTCAATTCCCCCTGGCAAATAGCCCTTTTCCCGGAAAGCCCAGGTCTGGAGCTCTGGGCAGGACCATTTTGCAATCTGGCCAATGCCCTGGCCCTAAAAACAGTCAAGCAAATGGGCTTCTCCGGGGCCTTTGCCAGCCCTGAGCTGGACAGGCAAGCCCTCTTGGACCTGCCCAGGCACAGCCCCTTACCCCTGGGCTTGGTGCTGCAGGGACCTTGGCCTTTTTGCATCTCCCGCACCCTGCATCCAGACCTGGAACCAGGTACCAGGCTGCAGAGCCCCAAAGAGGAGATCTCCTGGATAAAAAAGTCCGGAAGCAATTTCTACCATTATCCCAACTGGGAGCTGGATCTAAGCCCATTTCGGCAGGAGCTGGAGCAGACAGGCTATTCCCTGCTGGCCCAGCTAAAGGGCTTCAGGCCCAGGGACATGCCCTGGAAAGGCAAGGGCTCTTACTTCAACTGGAATTTGGAGCTGCTTTAGCACCTTCAGGAAGCTTAAACAGGAAGCGGTGCACAAATGTCCTGGAAAGCCTGGGCAGGCAGCGCACCAAAATGGCTATCAAAATCAGGGAGAACACTAGCCTGGCAAACAGTATTCCTGAGAGATGCCCGCCCAGCATAACCATGAGCAGGGTATCCTCTATCAGGCTGTGGGTTAGCCCCATCAGGGTCAAAGAGGCAAACACATCCTTGGGCTGCACCCTGCCTGACTTGGCTTCGTGTATAATCAGCCCTCCCCCGTAGGTCAGCCCCATGGTCATGCCCACAATGGTCAAAGGAGCTGCCTCCTTGCCAATGCCCAAAAACCTGAGCAGAGGCTGCAGGATCCAGATCATAAGCTCGGTAATCCGCAGCCGGTTCAAGATGCGCATCAGGCTAATCAGGGCCAAAATGATGCCAAAGATAAAGCCCAGGTTGCGCAGCTGTTCCAGGGCCCACTGGCCCAAACCAGGACTTTGCTGGATCTCTCCCTGCCAGAAAATCGCCCCTTCCTGTTGCAGCCAGCCTGTCAGGGAATAGAAGGTATGCAGGAAAATGCCCAGAATCAGGGCCCCGCCCACACGCATCAAGGCCTGGAACAAGAACCTGCTGCCTGCCTCGTGGGCAATCTTGACCTCTATAGGCAAGGCATGGGCCAACAATATCATGGTACTAAGCACTGTGACCTGGGCCACGCTTAAGGTGTGCTCAGGGGCCAGGGACAAAAAGACCACTGCTGCGCTGTAAATATTGTTCACCAG
>JBNJDO010000137.1:0-4081 GCA_051744965.1 Thermodesulfobacteriota bacterium
TTGCCGGAGGCAAAGCTGACTAGAACCAAAACCCTCCCGGCCTCCAGATGGGAGGCTTGAGCACCTGGGACAGATCCCTGGGCAGTACCTCCCTGCTATGGAGTTGCTCGTGCAATGCTGGCCAGGGCAAGCGCTCCCCCTTCAAGGCCATCAGCTCCTGCACCCTTTGCTGGGTCTGGGGGTGGGTACGCAGCATGGAGGGCTGCCTCTGCCTGTATCCAGGAAAGAATATCCTGGACAAGATCCCCTGCTGCACCTTTTCCATCTTGACCAAAGCCTGGGCCAGGCCTTCAGGGTCACCGCTCAGCACAGCAGCATCCACATCAGCGTCAAACTCCCTGCTCCTGGATAGTGCCAGCTGCAGCAGTGCGCTTATGCTGGGCGCAAAGACCAAAATCAGAATAAGCAGCCAGGGTAGGGAGTGCTCCTCAGTCACTAGCAGGGGCAGATTTATGAACAGCAACAAAAGCCCGGCAAAGGAAAAGGAGGATGTCACCCTGCTGAAGACATCCGCCAGGTTCAGAACCCAGAGGTCTTTGTTCCTGATATGGCTCAGCTCATGGGCTAAGACAGCCATCAGCTCTCTGTGGCTGAGACCTCGCAGCATGCCGTCTGTAATCGCTATAGCTGAGTTCTGCCCCCAGCCTAAGGAAAAGGCATTCAGCACCTGGGATGGCACATAAAAAAGCCCGGGCACATAACCCAACTCCGCCCTCCTGGCCAGCTCCTGCATGGCCTGGTTCAGATAAGGGGATTGCAAAGGCCTGGCCCGGTACATGCGCAGGATAATCTGTGGAGACACCCTCTGGGACATAAAGAGCAACAGCGCGCTCAGAAACAGGGTCCACTTCACTCCCAGACTGCCTGCCACCATCCAGCCCAAAGCAGCCATGAGCAGCAAAAGGGCCAGGACTATGCACACGGAATGCAGGATATTCTTCAGCTTGCGACTGCGCAGCGCGGCCTTGCTGGTCCATTGCTCTATAGCCAAGGCTTCAGCCTCCGAACTTTTCGATCTGCACCCTGCTTCTGTCCACTCCTGCCTGCTCCAGCTCCTGCAGGACCTTCTCCTGCATTGCAGGGGGGCCGCAGACATAGATGGAGGATTGCTCCAGGTCTGAGTATTTCTCGAGAATCTGCCTGGTGATGTGCCCCTGCTCCCAGAAGATGTTCTCCTGCTGCTTGGGCAGCTCCTTTTCCCTGCTCAAGACAAGAACCAGCTTCAGGTCCAGGCCTTGGACCAGCTCCTGCAGTTCCTGCCAGGCAATGATATCCTTCCTGGTCTTGAAGGCGCTGAACAAAACCACATGATTTTCAGCCCCCAATTCCCTGAAGTGCCTGAGCACGCTTAAGAACGGGGTGATGCCCACCCCGCCGGAAATCAAGACCACGCTTTGCCTGGAATGGATATCTGCGCAGAAGGAACCGAATGGCCCGTCTATCAAAAGCTCGTCCCCGGGCTTTATATTATGCAGGGCCTGGGTGAAATCCCCTTTCTTTTTCACAGTCAGGCGCAGGTAACCTTCCCCTGGGGCGCAGGACAGGGTGAAAGGCCTGGGCTTACTCCACTGCTGGTCTTCTTTCTTGCGGACCACTGCGTATTGCCCAGGCTTCCAGTCCTGGAATGCGGCTTCCTCTGGCCGATCCAGATAAATGGACACAACATCCTGGGACTCTGGCACAGCCTGGAGTACCTTGACCTGCTTGCCCCTTTGCTTTTTGCCTTGCATCAGGATCCCCCCTTAACCGTAATTATTTGCTAAGCCTATCCCTCAAACACTACCCCTGCAGCAGGTTGCCAAATCCTATGCAAAGATTATAGAATCCTAGATCCAGCAAGAACAAAGGCTGCCAGGAGGGAATCGCCCTGCTCAAGCAGCCCCTGGACAAAAACAACACCAGCAAAGCAGGAACATAAATGGACAGGAGGACCTATGCTGGGAGCAATAATTGGTGACATTGTAGGCTCCAGATTCGAGGCCAGGCCTTATAAGAGCACGAATTTCGAGCTTTTCACCCCCCAGTGCAGCTTCACCGACGACACTGTGCTCAGCGTGGCTGTGTCTGACAGCCTAATGCAAGGGGCACCTTATAGCCAAAAGCTCAAGGAGTACTACCAGAGATACCCTTGGGCTGGATTCGGGGGGAGCTTCCAGATCTGGGCGGCATCTGATACTGAAGAGCCCTACAACAGCTTGGGCAACGGCTCTGCCATGCGGGTCAGCCCTGTAGCTTGGTACTATAATCAGCGCGAGCAGGTTTTGCAACAGGCTGAGAGAAGCGCTGCCGCAACCCATAACCATCCAGAGGGCATCAAGGGCGCCCAGTCTGTAGCCCTGGCCATCCATCTGGCCAGACAAGGCAAGGACAAAGAGAACATCAAGCAGGAAATCAGCCAAAACTTTGGCTACAATCTGGATCGCACCATAGAGGAGATCCGGCCTGGATACAGCTTTGACGTAACCTGTCCTGGCTCTGTGCCAGAGGCCTTGATCTGCTTCCTGGAAGCCCAAGATTTTGAGCAGGCCTTGCGCAACGCTGTCTCCCTGGG
The DNA here is from genome assembly GCA_051744965.1 of Thermodesulfobacteriota bacterium. GTDB lineage: Bacteria > Desulfobacterota > Desulfovibrionia > Desulfovibrionales > Desulfothermaceae > CAZBUB01. The sequence continues at coordinate 2,552 of JBNJDO010000137.1, forward strand.
TGGGGACAGCGACACCCAGGCCTGTATTGCCGGGTCTGTGGCAGAGGCTTTTTTCCAGGGGGTACCCCAAGAGATCCGTGATCAGGGGCTCTCGTTTTTGGACGGGTTCCTGAAGGGCAAGGTTGAAGAATTTTTGAAAATCGTGCGTAGTTAATGGTTATTAGTTATCAATGATTGATGGCTATCAGGACCCTGAGCTTGAACAGATAACCAATAATTGACAACTGCTAACCACTAACTGCTAATTGCTAACTGATAACTGACAACTGTTTTCTATTACAAAGGAACTCCCATGTTACAGCAACACGCTGACCATAAGCTCAAGCTGCGCAACCTGCAAAGCTCGGACTACGACGACATCCTGGACATTATGAAGCAGGTCTACCGGGTCATGCCTGAATACTGGAGCAGGGGGGAGTTTGTCTCCCACCTGGCCCGCTTCCCTGAAGGCCAGATCTGCATTGAGGACAAGGGCAAGGTGGTTGCAGCTGCCCTGAGCCTGATCATTGACTATGCCAAGTATGGGGAAAACCACACCTATGAGCAGGTGGTGGGCGAAGGCCACCTCAAGAACCATGACCCAGACGGGGACTACCTCTACGGCATAGAGATATTCGTGCACCCGGATTATCAGGGCATGCGCCTGGGCCGCAGGCTCTACGATGCCCGCAAGGAGCTCTGCGAGAACCTGAACCTGAAGGGCATCCTGGTTGGAGGCCGCATCCCCGGCTATCACAAGTACGCCCAAGAGCTGACCCCGCACCAGTACGTGCAAATGGTCAAGAACAAGGAAATCTTCGACCCGGTGCTCACCTTTCAGCTCTCCAACGAATTCCACATCAAGAGGCTAATCAAGGGCTATCTCCCTGAGGACCGGGAGTCCAGGGGCTACGCAGTCCTTCTGGAATGGATCAACATCTATTACGAAGAGCGCAAGACAGTCATTGGGGGCAAAAAGACCTATGTCCGGCTGGGGGTAGTGCAGTGGCAAATGCGGCTCTTTGAATCCTTTGAGGATTTTCTGCAGCAGGCTGAATTCTTTGTAGACGCTGTTTCCGGGTATACTGCTGACATTGTGCTTTTCCCTGAGCTCTTCAATGCCCCGCTCATCTCCAAATTCGACCAGGAATATCCTGCAGAGGCCATGCGCTCCCTGTCGGAATACACCGAACCCTTGCGCCAGGCCCTGCTGGAAATGGCCCTGACCTATAATATCAACATAGTCTCCGGCAGCGTTCCTGAATACAAAAAGAACAAGCTCTATAACGTCTCCTTTCTCTGCAGGCGGGACGGCACCTGGGAGAAGCAGTACAAGCTGCACATCACCCCGGAGGAGACCCAGAGCTGGGGCCTGCGCGGAGGGCACAAGCTGGATGTCTTCGAGACTGACGTGGGCAAGATCGGGATCCTGATCTGCTACGACCTGGAGTTCCCTGAGCTAACCAGACTGCTGGTGGACGAGGGCATGGACATCCTCTTGGTGCCCTACTGGACAGACACCAAGAACTCCTACCTGCGAATCCGCAGATG
>JBNJDO010000138.1:0-4070 GCA_051744965.1 Thermodesulfobacteriota bacterium
TGCCGAAGCAGCATCCTTCTTTGCACTTCCCCTTCTGGACAGCTGCAGTGCAGGACAAAGAACTTACAATTTTGCTCTCTGGCCAGCTCCAGGGCCTGCAACCTGTGCTTTCTCTGCAAAAAGGTGGCATCCAAAAGCACGGCCTGATCCTGATTTAGCAAGCCTTCAGCCTGCTGCAGCATACTGGAATAGACTTCTTCTGTGACTTGGGAGCTGTACAAGCCCTGGGCATAGCTTTCAGACTTTTGTGCCTGGGCAGGCAGACCCTGCAACTGCTTGCGCAGTACATCGCTGCGTAAGACCTGCACTCCCAGCAAAGGGGCAATTTGATCAGCAAGATAGCTCTTGCCGCTGCCGCTTAAGCCGCAAAGCAGGAGCAAGGCCTTGGACTCCAGTCTGCAGGCATACCTGAAGGACTGCTCAAAGCAAAGCCTGGCATGTTGCAGGAGATTTTGCTGTTCATTCTGACTCGGGCTTGTTTCCTGCAGGCGAAAGCTGTGCACCTTGCCCCGGGTAAAGGCATAATAGCATTTATAGAAATTGCATAGTTGCTGCAATTCCGGATCCAGGCTTTGCTCTGCATAAGAGAGAACAAAGCTCCGGGACAAGCGTGAATGCCCATCCAGCTCCATATCCATAGCCAGGAAGGCCACTTCAGCTGCAACATCAATGTATCTGAATCTAGCATTGAACTCAATGCAGTCAAAGATCTGGATTCTGTCCCCGGACTCGAGGCAAACATGCTCGCAGCGAAGATCCCCGTGTCCTTCCCTGATCCTGCCTTGGGCCTTTCTTCTGAGCAAAAGCTCCCTGTTTTCCTTGATGAAGCCATAGCTGTAGCACTTGATAAACCTGTATCTAGAGGCTGGAATGCTCCAGTCCAAAAAGGGCTTGGTTTGCTCAAAGTTTTCTGTATGATTGCTGCGGATTACGCCAGGACTGCCCAGCTGATCTATCTCTCCTCCTGTAGCAGCCCCCTGGTGGAAGTCCACTAATTTTTGAGCCACTTGGTGTAACTTCTCTGCCTTGACCTGGCCTTGCTGCAAAAGATTATCCAGCATATGCTCCTGATCAAGCCTGCGCATCTGGACTGTGTACTCTACTGCCTCAGCATGCTCCAGTCCGCCCAGGCGCAGGCCGCCGTGACTGTCCCGCAGTACAGCCCAAAGACCCAGGTAGACATCTGGGGCCAGGCGCCTATTCAGCCTGATCTCTTCTGCGCAATAAAACCTTCTTTTCTTTAGGCTGGAGAAATCCAGGAAACCAAAGTTTACCGGTTTCTTGACCTTGAAGACATACTCTCCAGCAAGGAAGACCCAGGAGGCATGGGTCTGGATCAGCTCCACCTGCTGGGGGTTATGTGGATAGCTCTCAGGTTGCAGGAAGAAATCCAGCAGGGTATTCTGCTCAAGCATGGTGCAGCCCCCTTGTTCTATGTGTTGCCACGAGCACAAGCAACCTCTTTATCTATTTGTATAGATTTGCAATCTGCAGTTCAAGCCCCAAAAGGAGAAAAGCATGCAAAGCCAGGTCATAGATTCCCATGCCCACTGCGGGAACCAGGACAAGAGCGCAGCCCAGGATTTTATGGACTACCGGGCCCTGATCCAGGGCACTTCCATTGAACAGGTGGTTATGTTCGCCCCGGTGCAGGAGATCTACGACAGATTCGATCCTTACTTCCAGGACAATGAGTACTGGCGCAACAGACGCAGGCAAGCCAATGCATATATCCTGGGACTAAAGGGGCAACGTCCGGAAGTCATTCCCTTTTTCTTTGTCTGGAACGATTTTGATCTGCACGCACTGGACCCTGCCTTCCAGGGCATCAAGTGGCACAGACACGCTGATGAGCCTATATACAACTACCAGGATCCTGCCTGCAAGGAGTTCCTGCAGGAGGTGGCTAGAAGGAACCTGCCTGTAGTCCTGGAAGAGGAGCTGCAACACACTGTATTTTTCATTCGGGAGCTGGCCCCTGAGGTCAGGGTCATAATTCCCCATCTGGGCGCTCTGAATGGAGGCTTTTCCAGCCTGGCCAGGGAAGGGATCTGGGAGCTGGAACGGGTATATACAGACACCAGCCTGGCTGGGGCAGGGGAGATTCGCAGCTATATGCAGAGCTACGGTACGAAGCGGATCTTGTTTGGCTCTGATTTTCCCTTCGGGCATCCCGCCCGGGAGCTGCAAAAGATACAGGGTTTGGGTCTAGACCAGAGCACTTTGCAGGCAGTGTGCAGGGAAAATATCCAAAGCCTTCTGGCAGAGAACAGGGCCTGAGGCTGAGGCCTTGGGGCAAATATCTGGGGCTGGTTGGCCTTGACCCACACTTGACACCGTGGGCTAGGTTTTTAAGTTAATCCACTGTAATTATTAAACCCTGCCCTAACCCCTCCCTTAAAAGGGAGGAAGGGGTTAGGGCAGGGTTGTTAGATGAAATAGTCCTTACTGATGCCTAAAACAGTCCAGGCAGAAACAAGGCCAGGCCAGGAAAGGCGATCAAGATAGCTATGCAGAGGATAATGGCCCCCAGATAGGGCCAGGCTCCCTGGAATATGGTGGTCACAGGCACATCCTTTACCGTGCCTGCTACAACATAAATGTTGGCCCCTACCGGAGGAGTGATTACACCCATGCCCACCACCAGAACAATGATCACTCCGAACCAGATAGGATCGTACCCCAATTGCTGCACCACAGGATAGAAAATGGGGATGGTCAGCAGGATCAGTGCCAAGGCATCTATGAACAGCCCCAGCAAGAGGTATATAAAAAGGATCATGACCAGTATTGCCACTGGGGGCAGGGGCAGGCCTGCAGCCCAAGCAGCCATAAGGGTGGGCAGCTTGGTCACAGCCAGAAACCTGCCGAAAATCGTGGCTCCTGCCACCAGGAACATGATCATGGCTGAGATCCGAATGGCATCACGCAGGGAATGCAAAAAGCCCTGCCAGCTTAGCTGTCTTCTGAGCAGGGCCACAAGCAGGGTAGCGACAGCGCCAACTGCTCCTGCCTCAGTTGGGGTGAACAGACCAGCGAAAAGCCCTCCGATGACAGCCACGAAGATTAGGATCACTTCCACCCCGCCACTTAATACAGCCCACAATTTCTCCTTTAAGTCCACCTTAGGGCCTGCCGGGGCCAGGCCTGGACTCCAACGAGCCCAAAAGTACGTGACCAGCATGAACAATAGGCTTAAAAGCCCCCCTGGCACGATTCCAGCCAGGAAAAGCTCTGCTATGGATTCCCCTGTGGCTATACCGTAGAGGATAAATATTACGCTGGGCGGGATCATTACGCCCAGGATACCTGAGGAAGCCACCACAGCAGTAGCCAGGGAGAGATTGTAGTTATACCTCTTCATCTCTGGTACTGCTATGGCGCTCATGGTGGCTGCAGTGGCAGTGGTGGAGCCGCAGATAGCCCCGAAAGCGGTGCTGGCCCCTATTGTAGCCAGGGCCAGCCCCCCGGGCAAACTGCCCATGACCTTGTACACAGCATCATATATCCTGGAGCTGATCCCGGCATGGAAGGCGATAAATCCCATCCAGACAAACAAGGGGACCACTATCAAGGAGTAAGAAGAGAAGGTGTTGTACAAGGTGGAGGAAGCAATTGACAGGGCAGCGTTGCTGGAGGTCATAAAGGCGTAGCCTGCAAAACCCACTACCAGCATAACATAGGCCACTGGCATGCGCAGAAGGATCAGGAAAAAAACCAGGAAGATGCCCAGCAGGCCTGTTTCTACTGCACTCAACTCTTTTTGCCTCCTTTTAGTAGGGCCAGGAGCGAATGGATCCATTCCAGAAATGAGACCAGGGCTAGAACGCATACCCCGAAGCCCACCAGAAAATAGACAGGGTAAAGCGGAATGTCCAGGGAAGTAGTATCCAGACCCCGGCTGTAGACCTTGGCTGCATATTTAAATACCCCCCAGGAAATATAGCCCAGGAACAAGGAAGAAATCAGGGTGGTCAAAAAATCGCTTATAGCCCTGTTCAAGGGCCTCATCCTCTCCACCAGGAAGGTCATGGCCACATGGCTCTTGAGTACAGCGCAATGGGCTACAC
>JBNJDO010000139.1:0-4039 GCA_051744965.1 Thermodesulfobacteriota bacterium
CCCTGCTGCAGGGCCAGGATCTCTCAGGACCTAAACAGGAGCCTGCACAAGAGCAGCAGCAAAGCGGCCCTGGAGCGGAGCAGGAGATCATGCCTTTGCAGGAGATGGAAAAACGCATGATTTTCAGGAGCCTGCACAAGACCTCAGGTAACAGGACCCAGGCGGCCAAGCTCCTGGGTGTCTCGGTGCGCACCCTGCGCAACAAGCTAAGCGAATACCGAAAACAAGGAGATGAGGCCTGAGATGAGCGTGTTAAACAGGGAGATCCAGGACTACCTGCAGCAAAGTTCTTGGATCAGGAGGATGTTCGAGACTGGGGCCAAGCTCAAAAAGGAGCATGGAGAGCATCTGGTGCATGATTTAAGTCTGGGTAACCCGGATGTGCCGCCCCCTGCTTCTGTGGGCCAGGGTTTGGCCAGTATAGCCAAGCAGGCCCACGAGGCTTACGCCTTTGGCTATATGCCCAATGCCGGGTACGAGCAGGTCCGGGAGATCCTGGCTGCAGAGCTGCAAAAGGAACAGGGTGTGCAGGTTAAGGCCCAGGACCTGGTCTTGACCTGCGGTGCTGCCGGGGCTTTGAACAGCCTGTTCAGGGCAGTGCTGGAGCCTGGAGAGGAAGTGCTCTGTCCCGCCCCCTTTTTTGTGGAATACGGTTTTTATGCCGCAAATCATGGGGGCAAGCTAAGGCCGGTACTTTGCAGGCCAGATGATTTCCATTTGGATCTGGAGGCCTTGCAGGAGAATATCAACGAGAGTACCAGGATAGTGCTGATCAATTCTCCTAATAATCCCACCGGCCAGGTCTATACCAGGCAGGAGCTGCAGGACCTTTGTGCAATTTTAAAAGAAAAAAGCGCCCAGATGTCCAGGCCCATTTTTCTGGCCTCGGACGAGCCCTACAGGTTTTTGACCTATGATGGCCACCAGGTACCCTCCATCCTGCCCATGTATGAGCACAGCATTATAGTCAGCTCTTTTTCCAAGAGCCATTCCTTGGCAGGAGAGCGGGTGGGGTATCTTCTGCCCCATCCAAATATGCCTGAGCAGGCCGAGCTGTTAAAGGGAGTGATCTTTGCCAACCGGGTCCTGGGCTTTGTCAATGCCCCGGCGATAGGTCAGCAGCTATTGCCTCACATTCTGGGCCAGGGAGTGGATGTGGGTGTTTATCAGGCCAGAAGGGACCTGATGCAGCAGGTGCTGGCAGAGTCGGGGTACGATTTTGTGCCGCCCAAAGGGGGGTTTTATTTCTTCCCCAAGGCCCCAGGCGGAGACGACGTGGAGTTCGTGCGCAGGCTGCAGCAGGAGCTAATCCTTGCGGTCCCAGGTTCAGGTTTTGGCTGTCCCGGCTATTTCCGAGCGGCCTTTTGTGTGCCTGAAGGGGTCATCCAAGGCGCTAAAGAAGGCTTGCAAAGGGCAGCCCAGGATTTCTAGGAATCTTTCCTGTTCTGCTGGGCTTTGACTTTTGTTCCTTTCCAGGGTAAAAATATTAATTTTCCTTAAATACAAAGCAGCAAAGAAATATGTTCGACAGCCTTTCCCAACGCCTAGATCAGGTCTTCAAGAAGATAAAGGGCCAGGGACGCCTGGATGAGAAGAATGTTGAGGATGCCTTGCGAGAGGTCAGGCTTGCCCTGCTGGAGGCTGATGTTAACTATAGGGTGGTCAAGGATTTTGTGCAGCGCATCCGGGAGAGGGCCCTGGGCCAGGAAGTCCTGGCTAGCCTGACCCCTGGACAGCAGGTGATAAAGATTGTGCATGAGGAGCTGGTGCAGCTCCTGGGCGGCAGTGCCCAGCCCCTGCGCATAGAAAAGGGGCGCAGCAATGTGATCATGCTAGCAGGCCTGCAGGGCTCTGGCAAAACCACTACAGCAGCCAAGCTGGCCCTTTTTCTGCGCCAACAGGGGCTAAAGCCCTATCTGGTCCCTGCGGACGTGTATCGACCTGCGGCAATCGACCAGCTGCACAAGCTGGCAGCCCAGTTGGATGTTCCGGCCTATCCTTCAGATTCCAGCCAGGATCCAGTGCAGATCTGCTCCCAGGCCCTGGACAGCTCCAAGGAGCATCTTGCGGACGTGGTCCTTTTGGATACTGCGGGCAGGCTGCACATTGATGAGCATCTGATGCAGGAGCTGGCGAACATCAAGTCTGAATGCTCCCCTTCAGACATCCTGTTCGTGGCTGATGCCATGACTGGTCAGGATGCTGTGAATGTGGCCCAAAAGTTTGACGAGGCCCTGGACCTGAGCGGAGTGATCCTGACCAAGCTGGAGGGCGATGCCAGGGGCGGAGCAGCGCTTTCCATCAGCTCCATCCTGCAAAAGCCGATCAAGCTGGTAGGTGTGGGCGAGAAGGTCAAGGACCTGGAGGTCTTTCATCCAGACCGTATAGCTTCACGTATCCTGGGCATGGGGGATATGCTGACCTTGATTGAGAAGGCCCAGCAGGAGTTTGATGAGCAAGAGTCCCAGGCCCTGGAGAAGAAGCTGCAGAAGGCGGAGTTTGACCTGGAGGACTTCCGCAGCCAGATGCGCAAGATCAGAAAGCTGGGTTCCATCGAATCCATGTTGAAGATGATCCCTGGGCTAGGCAAGGTTAAGGAGCAGATGCAGGGCCTGCAGATGCCGGAAAAGGAGCTGAACCGGGTGGAGGCTATTATCAATTCCATGACCCCTGCGGAGAGACATAGTCCAAAGATAATCAACTCCAGCCGCAAGGAGCGCATAGCCAGGGGCAGTGGAAATTCTGTGCAGGAGGTGAATAAGCTCCTGAAGAACTTTGTACACATGCAAAAGATGTTCAAGGGTATGGGCGGCAAGGGCGGCAAGAAGTCCAAATCAGCAATGCTGCAGAATATGGGGGGCATGCCCCCAGGCCTGGCAGGCTCAGCAGGGCTGGAAGGGCTGGAGCAGAGTCCTACAGGAACAGGTCAGGCCAACCTAGGCAGGAAAAAAAGGGAAAGGAAGAAAAAGCTAAATTATAAACAGAAAAAAAAGAAAAAGAAGTAGTTGATCCCTGGCCAGGAATGTTTATATACTACACATGATTGGAGTTTAGGCCCATGGTCGGTATTGTTGCTTCCTGGCTGTGTAAAGTTGGTGGTGATCCGCTAAGCAAAAAGCTTGCAAGAATTCTAAAATGGGGGTTTGAGAAATTATGTCCTTAAGACTCAGGTTGACGCGCATGGGGGCTAAGAAAAGGCCTTTTTATCGGGTAGTGGCTGTGGACAGCCAAAAGAGGAGGGACAGCAGGGCATTGGATTATTTGGGATATTACAATCCCATGGTGGAGCCCAATGAAGTCAAGATAGATCAGGAAAAAGTCAAGCTCTGGATGCAGCGCGGAGCAAAGCCTACTGAGACTGTACAGTCCCTTTTGAAAAAAAGCGGCTATACAGCTGAAGGATAACCAAGCTTCCTGTTGCAAGCCAAATATCTGAAGTCCATGTGGAGGTGCTCAATATGTTCAAGGAGCTAATTGAATACATAGCCAAAGCATTAGTGGACAATCCGGATGCTGTGGATGTGGTGGAAGTAGAGGGCGAACAGACCTCTGTGATTGAGCTCAGGGTGGCCAAGGAGGACCTGGGCAAGGTGATTGGCAGACAGGGCAGGACCGCCAGGGCCATGCGCACCATACTGGGAGCTGTTTCCACTAAGGCCCAGAAAAGGGTGGTTCTGGAGATACTGGAGTAGGCCTGAAGCAAGACCAAGTGTATGTCCCAATCCTCATTTGTGGTCCTGGGTCAGGTGATCAAGGCCCATGGGCTGAAAGGGGAGTTCGGCATTCGTAGCTTTGCCGACTCCCCTTTGCTTTTCTCCAGTCTGAAAAGGGTCTATCTACAGCTTCCTGGTAGCAAGCATCCCAAACAGTATACCCTGCTAGAGTGCAGGGCAAAGGGAGGGATCCTGCTCCTCAAATTGGATGCCATATCCAGCAGGGAGCAGGCCAAATTGTTTCTGGGCTTGCGGATATATGCCCGCAAAAGGGACTTGCCTCCCAAGGATCCGGATCAAGTATATTTGCAGGACTTGGAAGGATT
>JBNJDO010000140.1:0-3995 GCA_051744965.1 Thermodesulfobacteriota bacterium
TAATCACTGCATTCCTGCTTTTGCTCCTGTTCCCTGCCAACATCGCTTCCCTGGCCCTGGTCATATTTTTGCTCGGGGACGCTGCTGCCGGCCTTATAGGCCGCAACTACGGCAGGATTTCCTGGCGCATCAGCAATCGCACTGTGGAAGGTTCTGCTGCCTTTTTGGCTGTGTCCTTGCTGGCTGTTTGGCTCTGGCCTGCAGGTATCCCCACCTGGATAGCTGCGATTGCAGCTGTTTGCGCCTGTGCGGTGGAAATCCTACCTGGACCGTTTAACGACAATCTGCAGGTGCCCTTGGCTGCAGCCGGAAGCATATTTATCTTGCAGCACCTGCCCCTGTAAGGATGATCTGCCTGAACGGAAACTTAACTGCGGTCCTTTTTGAGACGCCAAATTGCACTTTCAATATGTTTGCGCCTGGAAGCCTCAGGGTGCTTTTCCTGCTCCAGTTCGATCAGGCGTTGGGCCACATCCTTCCTGCTCAAACGCACCAACTCTTCCTCTAACTGTTTTTCCCTGCTGGAAAAGAGCTTTTGTTTCCAGACTGCAAGCCTATCAACAAGACCCTTCATCTTTCCTCCTGGAACCTGAAAAATCAGGGATTTTGATACAGCAAGTGGAAATATTCGCCAAGTCCGGGATTAAGCATCTCCTTTATATTAGAGATTCCTCGCTTCGCTCAGAATGTACTTACAATACACTTGCTGCTTATGAATACTAGGATCAGGACTCCGGCCCTTCTCCAGCCAGGATATGCTCAATACGCTCCCAGCCAGAAAGCACAAAGACCTGGATGCTGCCGTCAGGCCTAAGATAGCCCAAAAGGTCCTTGATGCCCACGATATCCCAAATCCTGCGCTCCCAAGAGGTCAGCTCCCTGTAGGGCTCAGTCTCTGAATCCTCGATCCAACAGAGCTTGTCACCACGAAACAGGGTGCAGGCAGCGTTCAGAAAGTTTTTTTCCGGCCTGAAGGGCTGCAGCTGTCCAGACTGGATTGCCATTATCTCCTCATAGTCCCGCTGGTCCAGGGAATTCAAGGGAAGTTGCCATCTTTGCTTGTTCTGGATGGACAAAAGGCGCAGCCATTCATTGCTGCGCAGTCTGGGCCGGGCCAGGCCCAGCACGTTAGACCCTACTGGCTTGCAGGGACCCTCTTGGGTCTTGAGGGGCATTTTTAGGACCTTGCCCTTTTTGGCAGCCATGCTTTTCTCCCTTTATTCATTGCCGCCTAAGCCAGCAATATTTTCTCCCCCTGACCCTGGACCACCTCACCCACCAGTGCACAATCCGCACTTACATTGGCCTGTAGATCCTGCAGGAGTTCCTGGGCCTGCTCTGCCTGTACGCTGATCAAAAGACCGCCTGATGTCTGGGGGTCAAACAGGATATCACGCATTACCATGGATACCTCTGTTTCTATCTGCAACAGGCCCTTTCTGAACTCGTAATTCTTATATGCCCCTGCAGGCACCATTCCCATGCCTGCAAATTCCAGAGCCTTGTCTAAGACCGGTATCTCAGAGCTCCAGATCCTGATCCCCATCCCGGAATCCAGGACCATCTCCGCCAAATGCCCTAGGAAGCCGAATCCAGTAATGTCGGTGCAAGCCTGGACCTGGTAGCCGCGCATAATCCGGGCAGCGTCCTGGTTCAGTTCAGACATGAGCCTGCTGGCCTCCTCTATGGTCTGCTGCCGGGCCAGGCCGGCCTTGATGGCTGTATTCAGGATCCCGGTGCCCAAGGGCTTGGTCAAGATCAACTTATCCCCGGGCTTAAGATTCTTCTTGGTCAAGACCTCAGCCGGGTGCACAAATCCAGTTACAGACAAGCCGTATTTGAGCTCACTGTCCTCCACACTGTGCCCGCCTACTAGTACCACCTGGGCTTCCTGCATCTTATGCAGCCCACCCTGAAGCATCTGCCGCAGCACAGAGATATCCATGTCCTGGATGGGAAAGCCCACCAGGTTCATAGCTGTCTTGGGCACCCCGCCCATAGCGTAGATATCGCTCAGGGCGTTGGCCACAGCAATCTGCCCGAACCAGTAAGGATCATCCACTATAGGGGTAAAGAAATCCACGCTCTGGATCAGGGCCAGATCAGGGGAAACCTGATACACCCCTGCATCGTCAGCCCTGTCCAGCCCTACGATCAAATTCTCATCCGCGGGAAACTCCAATCCGCACAAGGCTTGGTCCAGGTCCCCTGGAGCCAGCTTGGAGGCTCAACCCGCGCCCTTCACGCTTTCAGTCAGTCTCTTGCTCTGTTTGTCTTGCATCCCTTGGCCTGAATCAAAAGTGTTTTAGTTGCAGTTTGGTATGGAAAACTGAGTGTCCGGAAAGATCTAGCAATTTACTGCTGGAAACATGTAACTGGCAGATATCCTCTCCGTCACCCCGGCGTAGGCCGGGGTGACGGAGAAAACAATGTCCAGCTTGCCATTCTTCATTGTGCCTGAAAAGGCATGAAAGCTATTGGCTAGGTTGGATTCCCAATCCTTAAATTGCAAATAGCATTTCTTAATCAATCACAAGGCCTTTAATCAGCAAAGGTAATAACTCCCTGCCTACTTGATCAGCTTGGCCAGCTTTTTGAACTCTGCAGTGCCAGCCTTTTGCAGCCACTCGAACATGACCATCTCAGTACAGACATTGCTACCCCCGGCTGCAGCCAGCCTGTCCAGGGCAAGGGTGCAATGCTCCGGATTCCTGGAGCCAGTGCCGTCAGCCACTGTGAATACAGAATAATTCTGCTGCAAAAGGCTGAGAGCGGTCTGCAGCACACAGATATGGGCCTCCATGCCGGTGAGCAGGATCTGGCTACGGCCAGTGCTTCTCACCTGCTGCAGGAACTCCTCTTCCTGGCAGCAGTCAAAATGCACCTTAGTCACCAGGGGCGAGTCTGGGGAGTGCTCCCGCACATACTCCAAGGTATTCCCCAGGCCCTTGGGGTACTGCTCAGTAAAGATTATCGGCACCTGCAGCTCCTGGGCTGCCTGGAGCAGGATGGATATCTTCTTTTCAATATCCTCCCTGCCGGTTATCTCCGGGGCCATCTTCTCCTGGACATCCACCACTACTAGACAGGATTTGTCCACCTGCATCAGCATAATCCATCCTCCTTTTCACTGACTGCTTTACTGCCTGTATTAGAGAGATTATATTGAAAATCGCTTTCAACTTCTACCCCATAAGCCAAGGAGATTTGCTTTGCGCTATCAAGGCCCCATCTACAGGCCACCCAGCGAGGCGGACAGCCTGCTTATCCAGGCCACAGTAGGCTGTCCGCATAATAAATGCACCTTCTGCATGGTCTACAAGCAAGGCCCTAGCTACCGGGTCAGAAAGGCACAGGATATAGTCCAGGATCTGGAGCAGGCTAGAGAGGTATATGGATCAAGCGTGCGCAGCATATTCTTCCCTGCAGGCAACAGTATAGCCATGCCCAGCAGGAATCTGGCCCTGATCTGCGAGGAAGCCCGGCGGATCTTTCCTGAGGTGGAAAGGATCACTGTCTACGGCTCAGCCCAGTTTATCCGCAACAAAGGACTGCAAAACCTGCGCAGGCTGAGGCAGGCAGGCCTGAGCAGAATACATGTGGGTCTGGAAAGCGGCAATGATCAAGTATTGGACTGGGTCCACAAGGGCAGCGACAGGCAGACCCAGATCCAGGCCGGGCAAATGCTGAAGCAGGCCGGGATCCAAAACAGCTCCTACGTAGTCCTGGGGCTGGGAGGCAAAGGCTGGTCCAGACAGCATGCACTGGATACTGCCACAGCCCTGAATCAAATTCAGCCTGAGTATCTACGGCTACGCACCCTGCTGCCCAAGGTGAATACCGAGCTTCTAAGCCAGATCCAAAAGGGCGAGTTCCAGCTTTTGAGCCCCCATGAAGTACTGCAGGAAACCAGGCTGCTCATCTCCCAGCTGGAATGCAGCTGTAAACTGCGCAGCGACCACTACACCAACTACCTGAACCTGGAAGGTGAGCTG
>JBNJDO010000141.1:0-3962 GCA_051744965.1 Thermodesulfobacteriota bacterium
GCGGGGATGATCCGAGTTTGACGAAGGCATACAAGAGGCTTTCGAGGTGTTCCCCGCAGGCGCGGGGATGATCCGATCAAGGCTGGACTATATGCTGCAACTGGATCGTGTTCCCCGCAGGCGCGGGGATGATCCGTTACTGGCCAAACCGCATCTATTTACGGAGCTGTGTTCCCCGCAGGCGCGGGGATGATCCGAATATCAACACTTTGAACAAGGATATTGTAGAGTGTTCCCCGCAGGCGCGGGGATGATCCGACCTCGCTTGGAGACTACTGACTCAGGCCACCGTGTTCCCCGCAGGCGCGGGGATGATCCGTCCACATACCCGATCAGCTTATCCGTACTTTGGTGTTCCCCGCAGGCGCGGGGATGATCCGAATCCGGTGCAGCTAATCGTTCTTTCGGATCATGTGCAGCTGGTTTATCTTCTTGCTTATCCGGCCAGACCTGATATGTCCGAAATCAAAGAGAAATACTGATCCCACCATTTGTCAGGGGAGTAAGCTTATACTTTTCAAGTGCTTCTTGGAGGTTTTTGCTTAAGCCTTGATCTTTATCCATGGGCACTGAGCTCTTTTTTAAAGGGAAGAATATTTGCTCCGGCCTTCAAACTGTCCAAATAGTCAGCCCACCACTGCATCATCTTGCGCCTTTCCTCCAGGTACAGGGCACGGTTATATATCCCTCGGATTACATTCTTGTCAGTATGGGCCAGCTGAAGCTCTATGACTCGTGAATCCCAAATCCCTGACTCGTGTAACCTGGTGCTAGCCATAGTCCTGAACCCATGGGCGCACATCTGGTCTTTTTGGAATCCCATGGAGCGCAGGGCAACATTGACTGTGTTCTCTGACATGGGACGGCCATTCATTCTCTCGCCGGGGAAGATATAATTTCCTTTCGTATTCTCTGTTGCTGGCCTCAAGTCTTGCAGGAGCTCCACTGTTTGCCTGGCCAGGGGTACAAGGTGGTCTCTTTTGCCTTTCATCCTTTGGGCTGGGATCTTCCACAAGGCTTCATCAAGGTCTATTTCATCCCAGGTTCCTTTTCTGAGCTCCGGGTCGAAGGAAAGTTAAGGCGCTGACTTTTAGTGCAGTACCAACGATAAGTGAATATGCATAGCTATCAATTGCCTGGAGCAGCTTTTTAATATCTTCTGGCTCGGTCAGGGCAGGGAAGTGCCTGACAGGCTCCCGCTTGAGTGCTCCCTTGATGTCAGCAGCAGGGTTTCTGCTGGCAGAACCCGCAGCAATGGCGAACCGGAAAATTGCCCCGGCTAGCTGGGCTATCCTGTGAGCTGTATCTGTGGCCCCGCGATTTTCAATTCTTCTTATCTGCTTCAGCAGCAAAGGGGGCTCAATCTCATCTATTGGGGTGTTGCCGATCCAGGGCAGGAGATTGTTCTCTAGCCTGCTCCAGGTCATCTTTGCATATTCGGCAGACCAATAATTCTTGTTTGCTTTATACCACTCCTGGGCCACGCTTTTGAATGTGTTTGCAGCTTGGGCGCTTTTTTGCTGTTGCTCTTTTTTTCCTTTCCTGCTTTTCCAAGGCAGGATCTATCCCTTGAGCAATCTTTACCCGCGCTTCGTCTCGCATTTCCCTGGCCCGCTTTAGTCCTATGCTGGGGTAATTCCCCAGGCTTAGCAGTTTAGCTTTCCCGTTGAAGGTGAATCTCATGCGCCAGAGCTTTGATCCGGTGGCTTAACCTCGATATAGAGCCCATGCTCATCAAACTTTTTGTAGGCCTTTTCTGTGGGGTACAGATTTTTGATTTTTGCGTCTGTCAGGGGCATCTTCTAAACCTCCTTAGCCCTTGTGTGGCAGGACAATATGGCTAAAAGTGGGGTATCATACAAGGCATTTTTTTGCCTGTCTTAATGATACCCCGCTTTTATACCCTAACACCTAAAAAGTTTTGTACGTCAATGAATATCCTGGACTCTGTTGGACAAATAAGAGTCTGGAAAGTGGCTTGAAGCAAGGGTTTGCGGGTATTTAATGGACTAGGCTGGATCTGGCTGGACTTATAGCTGGCGGGCAATGCAGGATTCGAACCTGCGACCTCCAGCTCCGGAGGCTGGCGCTCTATCCGTCTGAGCTAATTGCCCGCTGCTAGAACTTAATTTTTTAGCCCCTGGAAGCTGTACTTGTCAAGGCATGCTGGCCTGGGTTAGGATTGCTGCCTGTGAAATGCAGAGAGGCTTGGCAAGCATTGGCTTCAATCTGACTTGGGGTGTTATTCATGCGCAGATATATCCTGGCCCTGACCGGGGCCAGTGGAATCCCCTATGCAAAAGTGCTGCTGCAGAGCTTAATCCAGCAAAAAGATCTGGAGCTGCATTTGATAATTTCCAATGCTGCCAGCCGCATTCTGGAGCTGGAGTCTGAGCTGGATGTGGACTATTTCCAAGGCCAGGCCAGCGCAGCCTACAGCCAGGAGCAGATAGAGGCCCCTATGGCCAGCGGCTCCTGGCAGCATCAGGGCATGGTGGTCTGCCCTTGCTCCATGGCCTCTCTGGCGGCCATAAGCCAGGGGCTGGGCAGCAACCTGATCCACCGTGCGGCAGATGTTACACTCAAGGAAGGCCGGCCCTTGATCCTGGTGCCCAGGGAGACTCCATTGAACCGTATCCATCTGCAAAATATGCTCCTAGCCTCACAGGCAGGGGCGGTGATCATGCCTGCCTGTCCCGGCTTCTATCATCAACCTGAACATATTGATGATCTTTTGCTGCACATGGCCGGCCGTATTCTGGATCAACTGGGAGTGGAGAACCAGCTCTTCCACCGCTGGGAGTAACCTTTTTAGGCTCAATTTGATTTTTTCTGCAATAGTAGAGTACCCTCTGAACGATTATCGCCGGGATGGGGTGGCCCACAAAAGCAATAAAAGGAGGTGAATATGTCCGCTACTGTTTTGACCTGGCACGGACATGCCAATTTCCAGATCAGCACTCCCAATCAAAATATCCTGATTGATCCTTGGTTCGAAGGTAATCCTTCCGCCTGCATCAGCTCCGGGCAGTGCGGGCAGATTGATCTGGTCCTGGTCACCCACGACCACGACGATCACACTGGGCAGGCGGTTCAGATCTGCAAGCAGACCGGGGCCAAGGTCATGGCCATAGTGGAGACCGCGCAGAAGCTATTGCAGCAGGGCGTGCCTGCAGAGCAGATCGTCAACGGCATCGGCTTCAATATCGGGGGCACAGTGGAGCATCAAGACGTGCGGGTGACCATGGTCCAGGCCTTCCACTCCTCCCTGACTGGCGCGCCTGTGGGCTATATCCTGGAGCTGGAAAATGGCTACTGCCTGTACCATGCCGGAGATACAGGCATCTTTTCCAGCCTGGAGCTGTTCGGCAAGCTTTTTGATCTGGACTTGGCCCTGCTGCCCATAGGCGGAGTGTTTACTATGGATCCCAGACAGGCGGCCCTGGCCTGCAGGATGCTGGGCTGCAAGGCAGTGGTGCCCATGCACTGGGGTTCCTTCCCGGTGCTGGAGCAGGATACAGCAGGCTTCAAGAAGGAGCTGCAAAAGGCCGGGGCCAAGACCAAGCTCTGGAGCATGGAACCAGGCCAGAGCATTGAGCTGAGCAAATAATGTCCAAGAAGAGCCTGTTCGAATCCTTTTTCCAGGGCCAGGCCAGGCGTTTCCTGCTGCAGGGTCTGGATCTGGCCCTGGCAGAGGATGGAGATGACCTGACTTCCAAGGCCCTTTTCTCTGCAGGGGACAGGATGCAGGCCCAGCTGGTGGCCAAAGAGAATACCTTGCTGGCTGGCCTGCCTTTGATAGAGCTTGTGCTCTCCCGTCTGCATGCAGATCCCCAGGATTTCTCTGTGCAGTACCTCATGCAGGAGGGATCCCTGGCTGAGTCCGGGGACAGGGTCTGCCTGTTGCAGGGATCAGCTCAAGGGATATTAAAGGCGGAAAGGGTGATCTTGAACTACATTTG
>JBNJDO010000142.1:0-3938 GCA_051744965.1 Thermodesulfobacteriota bacterium
TGTCAAGGCACTAGCCTTGCCAGAGGCAGAGCATCTTCCGGCCCTCCTGGAGCTTGGCCCTGGCCTTTTCCATATGCCGAAGCGGGGCCATCTCCCTCTCCAAATCCTCCTGGCTGAGCCCTAGATCCTGGGCCACCTTCTCCGGCGGGGTAGGCCCGTTCTGGGCCAGATAGTCCAGGATGTTTTGCTGCTCCTGGCTGAGGTCCAAGCTGGCACCAGGTAGGTTCTTGGCGCTGTAGACAGCCCAGGGATCACAGGTCTTTGGCTTTGCCGCCAAGTCAATATAGCAGTCCTCGCAAAGGGTCTCCCCCTGGGAGCTCATTGCTTCCTGGGTGTCGATCTTTGCTCCGCACCTTGAGCACTGCATAAGTTTTGTCACCTCAGGAAAAGTTCCTGAGCACCTGGTCCTCAGACCTAGCCCCCCCAGGGCATATTGGCATAGGTCTTGGAGAGCTCATCCCGGAACTCCCGAAAGAACTCCTCGTGCTTCTTCTCCCAGCCAGCCAGCATGGCCAAGGCTTTGCTGGCCTTGCCCTCAGTCAGCCCGGCCATTTTGGAGTAGTAGTCGCTTAAGTCCTTCTCAATGAGCCAGGCAGTATTGAATACAGTCACATCCGGGACCATGGATTCCTGCAGGGTATTTTGCAGGAATTCTGACTTGGCCCGTTGATCGAAGAAGTTCTGGACCTGGGGCTCTATGTCCACGCTGGCTGGTATGTCCACCTCCACATCGTTCCTCAGGTTTTCCAGAATCATGTTGATGAACTCGATGTGCTTGTCCTCCTCCTTGATGAGCTGCTGAAAAGCGCTCACCGCAGCCCCGATACCCATTCTGTCCACAGAGGACTGGAAGAAATCCTTGCCTGTGTACTCCTGGTTCAAGGCAAACTCATAAATCTTGATCAGGTCTTCGCGTGAGGCCATGTTGACTCTCCCTGGATGACAAGTGTTGCAAAATTCAAAACTTTCTAGCTTTTATTAGCCCATAATCACGATAAATAAATCCTATTCTGCAGCACAGACAAAGTCAATCCTGGCAGTAGGGCAAACTACCAAGCCTGTGAATAGTTCTGGACAATAAATGCTTGGCTCTGGCATTACTTGTCTTATCTTAAATGCAAGACAACAAACTTATCAAGCACCACAAAAGCCAGCTGTGGCAAATTTAAAAACGTGAGACACCCTTTACGCATATACGGCCAGGTGCAGGATCTGGATCCTGCAAAGCTAGAAAAGCTGCATTCCAGGGCTCTTAGCCCTTTTCAGCTTTTCGAGAACCAGCTGGAGATTGACTATCTGGGCCCCTATCTGGATTTAGAGCCTCTGCTGCAGGAGATCGCTGACGCATTGGGGCCTGATGGCCGCGGGGAGGTGGACTACCTGGACTATGCGGATTGGGAACTTATTCGCTATAAGCTAAAGCCCGGGTCCTGGAGCTATAAAAGGATAGATCCTGACCTGGCCTTGGAGAAATATCATCAGGAATAGCAGCCATGCCTGCGCACAACAGTGAAATCGCCTCCATGTTCCAGGAACTGGCAGACATCCTGGAGATCGAGGGCGCCAACCCTTACCGGATCCGGGCCTACCGCAACGGAGCCAGGGCGGTATCCAGCCTGGCCTACAACCTGCAGGAGCTGGTTGGGCAGGGCGAGGACCTGACTCGATATACTGGCATCGGCAAGGAGCTGGCAGCCAAGATCCAGGAGATAGTAGAGACCGGCTCCCTCTCCACCCTGGAAAAGGCCAGACAAAGGGTCTCTCCAGAGCTGCTGAAGCTTCTGCATATCCAGGGTTTGGGGCCCAGGCGGGTCAGGACCCTGCAACAGGAGTTGGGCGTGGGTTCCCTGCAGGATCTGCAGCAGGCTGCAGAATCCGGCAAAATCGCACAGCTGTCCGGCTTCGGCCCCAAGACCCAGCAGGCCATCCTCAAGGAGATCTCCAGGTTCCAGGCCAGGGAGAAGCGTTTCCAGCTCTTTGCCATCCAGGATGTGGCCCGGGCCCTGGCCGGCTACCTAAGAGGCATGCCAGGGACAGAGCAGATCCAGATTGCAGGCAGCTTCAGAAGGGGCAAGGAGACTGTGGGCGATCTGGACATCCTGGTTACCGGCAGCAGCTCAGAAGGGGTCATGCAGGGTTTGATCTGCTACGAGGACGTAAGCGAGATCCTCTCCCACGGCAGCACCAAGTCCTCTGTGCTTCTCAAAAACGGCCTGCAGGTGGATCTGCGCTTTGTGGCCAAGCAGTCTTTTGGTGCTGCCCTGCACTACTTCACCGGCTCCAAGGCGCACAATATTGCCGTGCGCAGGCTGGCCCAGGAACGCGGGCTCAAGGTCAACGAATACGGGGTCTTCCAGGGCCAGGAGCAGCTGGCAGGCAGCACAGAGGAAGGGGTCTACGCCAGTGTGGATCTGCCCTATATAGAGCCTGAACTGCGCGAGGACAGAGGCGAGCTGCAGGCTGCAGCCCAGGGAACGCTGCCCAGCCTAATCCAGGCCAGTGACCTGCGCGGGGATCTGCACGTGCACACCAAAGCTTCTGACGGCAGGAGCACTTTGCAGGAGCTGGCCAGGGCTGCTCAGCAGCTGGGCTTCGAGTATCTGGGCATCACCGATCATACCCGCAACCTGGGCATGGCCAGGGGGCTGGACCAGGACAGGCTGGCCAGGCAGATCGAGGAGATTGATCGCTGCAACGCAGAATTCTCAGGAATCAGGCTGCTCAAGGGCTCTGAGGTGGACATCCTCAAGGGCGGCAGCCTGGATCTGCCGGACTGGATCCTGTCCAGGCTGGATTTTTGCATCTGCTCTGTGCATACCCACTTCAACCTCTCCAGGCAGGCCCAGACCGAGAGAATCCTGCGGGCCATGGACAACCCGAACTGCACCATCCTGGGCCATCCCACAGGCAGGATCATCGGCGGCAGGGAAGCCCATGACCTGGATATGGAGGCCGTGCTGGACGGCGCGAAGGAGCGGGGCGTAGTCATGGAGCTCAACTGCCAGCCTGACCGGCTGGATCTGGATGACGTAAACCTCAGGGCAGCCCAGGAGGCTGGAGTCAAGGTGGCCCTGGGCTCTGACGCCCATTATGCAGCCAATCTGAACCTGGTTTACTTCGGGCTGAATCAGGCCAGACGCGGCTGGCTGAAGCCTGGGGATGTGCTGAACACCAGGAGCCTGCAGGAGCTGCTCCCCCTCTTAAGGCGCTAGCCAAGGAAGAGACAAATGCAGGACCTACAAAACAGGATTGAGCTGGGCCTGGGGAATATCCCTGCAGACTTGCTGCTGCGCAATGTGCGCCTGGTAAACACCCTGTCAGGCGAGATCCAGACCTGTCACCTGGCTGTGGGCAAGGGCCTTATCCTGGGCTTTGAGGAGTATCCAGCCAGGGAAGTGCTTGATTGCCAGGGCCGGTATCTGGCCCCTGGTTTTATAGAATCCCACATGCACCTGGAATCCACTCTGCTTGCTCCTGCAGAGTTTGCCAGGGCACTTGCTGCACGCGGTACTGCGGCAGTGGTCTGCGACCCCCATGAGATAGCCAACGTCTCCGGCCTTAAAGGCCTGGAGTACATGCTGCAGGCCTGCAGGGATCTGCCGCTGCAGATATTTTTTACGCTGCCCTCCTGCGTGCCTGCCACCCACCTGGAGACTGCGGGGGCAGAAATTTCTGCCTCGCACATGCAGACCCTGCTAGAGAGATATGCTTCCAGATTCCTGGGCCTGGCTGAGGTCATGAACTTTCCCGGCCTGCTGGCCAAGGATCCTGAGCTCCTGGCCAAGCTGGAGCTGACCCGGGATCTGATCCAGGACGGACACGCCCCGGGGCTCAGCGGCAAGGAGCTGAACTCTTACATACTGGCTGGGCCAGACAGCGATCATGAATGCACCACGCTGCAGGAGGCCAGGGAAAAGCTGCGCAAGGGCATGCAGATC
>JBNJDO010000143.1:0-3905 GCA_051744965.1 Thermodesulfobacteriota bacterium
GGCTGCCACCCTGCGGCAGATGCGGCTGCCCAGGGTGGCAGCCAAGGCTGCAGGGAGGTTGTTTCAGGGTGTATTTAATGTCAGGAAATAAATACCTGGGGCTCCCCGCCCCTGCGTCGCCCCCTGCACGGGGGCGTGGATTGAATCAAAGTTTCCCAAGAGTAGTGTGTCCATACCTGTCCAATTTTTAGCTTTCGAATAATATTGGCTAAGGTTAAGGCCTTTTTCAAGGGATAGAGTCTCCTAATCTGTCATTTGTATCACATTCTATTGCCAGATCAACCCGGGTTTCCGGACAGAAACTAGCCCTGGGGTTGGCCCCGGGGTTTTGTTTTGTGTATTTTGTCTAGCTTGTTGGTAGAGTTCGTTTTTGTGTAGTTTGTTGACTCCATTTGAACTATAAGGGATAAAGAAGCAAATTTTTTTATTTGCAATTCATTTAATAAGCCCAGGAAATGGCCGAAAAAAGGTATAGTGTGCCTGCAGGCAGCGCATTGTCCTTTCCTCCCAGCAGCAAAGCACATTGCTATTTCCTGTCCTTTAAAAGCAGAGAGTTTGTGTATGTCTCCTAACCAATCCCCTTCGGATTCTGGCAACGAGTTTGAGCCAATCGATCCCCAAGAGGCTCAGGACATTATGCAGCATGCCCCGATAGGTATTTTTAAGACTACTCTAGAGGGCAGGTACCTGTATGCCAATCAGACCTTGGCCCGGATGTATGGCTATGGATCTCCCCAGGAGTTGATGGATTCAGTGACTGACATTGCCAGCCAGGTATATATTGATCCCAGGGACAGGGAGGAATTCAAGCGCCTTCTGGAGGAGCAAGGGGAGGCAGTCAGTTATGAATGCCGCATGTTGCGCAAGGATGGGTCCTGGTTTTGGGTCTGCAAAAACGTGCAGGCTGTGCGGGATCAGGCAGGCAATATCTTGTATTTCTATGGCTTTAATGCTGATATCACAGAACGTAAGCAGGCAGAGCAAGAACTGCAGAAGAAGATTGAGGAGCAGGATCTCCTCCTGGAGACTGTACCCACTCAGCTTTGGTTTTTGAGGGATCCAGAGACCTATGGGGCAGTGAATCAGGCCCATGCTGGCTTTTTAGGTCTGGATAAAGCAGATCTGGAAAACAATCGTCTGCAGGATGTATTGCCTGCAGAAGAGGCTGAGGTCTGCAAGCAGGGCAATATCCAGGTCTTTGCCTCTAAATCTCCTATCTACAGCGAAGAGTGGATTACCAGCTCCCGGGGCGAAAAACGCCTGATCTCTATTAACAAGCAGCCCAAGCTAAATAAGCATGGCGACGTGGAATACGTGGTCTGTGCAGGCACGGACATTACTGAGCGCAAGCAGATTGAAGATGATCTGCGCCATCAGAAGCAGCTTCTGGAGACAATCATCAATGGTACCTCGGATGTCCTGGCTGTGCAGTATCCTGATTTTACCTTGGAACGTTACAATGCCCCGGCAGAGAGCCTGTTCGGGCTATCCAAGGAAAAGGCAGGCACCATGAAGTGCTATGAGCTCTTTGGCCGCAGGGAAATGTGCTCACCTTGCGCTTCTCAGATGGCTATGGATGGTAAGCAGCAGGCGATAATAGAAAGCTATGTTCCAGAGCGGAATATCTATCTGGACTGCCGCTGTTCGCCTGTTCTTGATGAGCAGGGCAATGTGATCAGGATCGTAAAGCACCTGCGGGATATTACCGAGCGCAAAAGATTCGAGACCAGGCTAGAGCAGGAGCGGGACTATATGTTCCAGCTCTTCGACAGCATGAGCCAATTCATTATCGTGAACAGCCCGGAGTACAGGATAGAGTTCATGAATCAGGCAGCCCAAAAGGCTTTCGGGGACTTGGTGGGTCAGGTCTGTTATGAACATCTGGGCAAGGACCAACCATGTTCCCAGTGCCCTGTTTCCAACATCTTGAAGCATAAGAGGGATGAATCTGTGAGCTTCTGCGTGCAGGCCCTGGGACGCAGTCTGGAAGGGGACGCTGCAAGGCTGTTGAATCAGGACGGCAGTGTGTCTGTTCTAGAGGTGTTGGAGGATGTGACGGGGCGCAAGCAGAGGGAACAATTAGCACAGCTGCGCTATAGCCTTATAGACTATGCAGCAGAGCACAGTCTGGAGGAGCTGCTGACCAGGTCCCTGGATAAGATAGGGGATTTCATGCAGAGCCCCATTGGATTTTATCACTTTTTAGATGAAGATCAAAAGACTTTAACCCTGCAGCAGTGGTCCACAAATACATTGGAGCATTTCTGCCGGGCAGAAGGCAAAGGAGAGCACTATCATATTGACCAGGCCGGGGTCTGGGTGGATTGTGTGCGTGAACGCAGGCCTGTGATCCATAATGACTATCCTTCCCTGCCGTACAGGAAAGGCTTGCCTGCGGGTCATGCAGAGGTCCAACGGGAGATGGTGGTTCCTGTGCTGCGCAAGGACAAGATAGTGGCCATCCTTGGAGTGGGCAATAAGCCTGAGGCATATACCGAGGAGGATGCCGGGAATCTGCAGTACTTGGCTGATGTGACCCATGAGATTGTGCAGCGCAAGCGCTCCGAGGAGGCAGTCAAACGTTCGGAAAGGGAAAAATCCCTGGTGCTGAACTCCACCTTAGAGATGTATTGTTACTATGACCTTGACCTGCGTGTGGTCTGGGCCAACCAGGCAGCTGGGGACTCTGTAGGGTTGCCTCCAGAATCCCTGCAGGGCAGGCACTGCTACCAGATATGGCATGGTCGCAATGAGCCCTGCCCAGGATGTCCGGTCCTCTCGGCTAAGGAGACCAAGCTGCCCCAGCAAAAGGAAATACAGACCCCTGACGGCAGGGTATGGTTCTTGCGCGGCTATCCCATCTTGGATGACAGCGCAGAAGTGGTGGCCCTGGTGGAGTTCGGCCAGGACATCACCAAGAGCAAGAAGGATGAACAGCAATTGCTGCAGGCCAAGGAGCAGGCAGAGGCAGCCAACAAGGCCAAGTCCGAGTTCCTGGCCAACATGAGTCACGAGATAAGGACACCTCTAAATGGCATTCTGGGAATGCACCAGCTTCTGGAAACCACAGGCCTGGATCAGGAGCAGGCAGAGTGCGTAGAAGTGGCCAAGAATTCTACAGAGAGGCTGAATAGGCTGCTCAACGACATTCTGGATCTATCCAGGATCGAGGCAGGCAGGATGGAGCTTAGAGAGGAGGAGTTCAAGCCTGCTGACATCCTGCAGTCGGTGCAGGATATCTTCAAGCAAGCCTGCCATAAAAAGCAAAATTATCTGCAGACCTATCTGGACCAGGACTTGCCAGCTCTCTTGATTGGGGATCACACCCGTCTAACCCAGATCCTATTCAATTTGGTGGGTAACGCTGTCAAATACACCAAGCAGGGCCAAATTCAGTTGCAGGTCCATATGATAACGGGTACCGCACCTGATTCTTGCAGGCTATTGTTTTTAGTGGAGGATACCGGACAGGGTATTGCAGAGGATAAGCTGGATCAGGTTTTTGAGACATTCCGTCAGGCAGAGGACCCGGATTCCCCATATACCAGACAGTTCGAGGGTGCTGGGCTGGGCCTGCCCCTGGTCAAGCGGCTATTGCGCTTGATGGGCGGCAATGCCTGTATACTCAGCCAGAAGAACGAAGGCACCACAGTCTATGCCAGCTTACCTTTTAAGATCCCAGCAGCCTTTCAGCAAGGATCTGCAGAGCCAAAACAGGGGAAAACCCGAGATTTGAGCGGCTTGCGTGTGCTGTTGGTGGATGACGAGCAGACCACCCAGCTCTATATCCAAAGGCTCCTGCAGAAACATGGAGTCCAGGTCAGCTTGGCTGAGCACGGGGAGCAGGCCCTGGAGCTTTTGAACCAGGAAGCCTTCGATTGCGTGCTCATGGATGTGCAGATGCC
>JBNJDO010000144.1:0-3890 GCA_051744965.1 Thermodesulfobacteriota bacterium
TTCAGCAAAAGGTCGTGGGTCAAAGGTCTGGAAACCTCCACCTGGTTCAGGCTAATGGATATGGACATGGCCTCCATGGCCCCTATCCAAATAGGCAGCACCTGCTGCTCAGCCTCTTTGTCCTTTAGGATCAGCAAAGGAACCTGGGTCTGCTCATCCAGGGCCAAGCCGTATATTTTCATTTCAATCATGACTGTTCTGTCACCTCCCCCCATAGTGAATGTTTTTTGGCCTGCCTGATATGCACCAAAAGCAGCTGGCCTGTGAGATCCTGTCCTGGGCTGTAGCTGAAATTGACCACCCTGCCCCCGGGCTCCCGGCCTTTCCACTGCCTGCCTGCTCCCTCGAGCTGCTTGCTGCTGGGCCCCTCCACCAGCACCCGCAACATGCTTCCCTCGTGTCTTTGCAAATCCCGGGCCGTCAGCTGCTGCTGCAGGGCCTGCAGCTCCTGCAGCCGTTTAGATTTGATCTCTTCCGGGACCTTGTCCGAAAAAGCCGCAGCCCTGACTCCAGGCCGGTCACAGTACTTAAAGGAAAAGCTGCTGCTGAAGCCCACCTCACTCACCAACTCCAGGGTTTGCTGGAAATCCTGCTCTCTTTCCCCTGGGAAGCCCACTATCAGATCCGTGCTCAGGGCCAATGCGGGACAGCTGCTGCGCAACTGTTGCACAATCCTGAGATAGCCTTCCCTGGTATACTTGCGGCCCATACTCTGCAGCACTTTATTGGAACCAGACTGCAAAGGCAAATGCAATGCCGGACAAAGATTGGGCAGCTGGCCAAAGGACTGAATCAACTGCAAGGGGATGTCCTTGGGATGGGAAGTAGTGAAACGTACCCGCTGCAGCCCTGGTATAGAGCATATTCTGTGCAAAAGCTGCACAAAGGTGACCCCGTCAGCAGACCTGTCCTGGCCATAGCTGTTCACGTTCTGGCCCAGCAGAGTAATCTCCTGGACCCCCTGGGAAACCAGGGCTTCGCACTCCTTGATCACCTCTTTGCTCTGCCTGGATCTTTGCCTGCCCCGGGTGTAAGGCACTATGCAATAGGCGCAGAAATTGTCGCAGCCCTGCATGATATTCACATAGGCCTGGGCCGGAGTAAACCTGGAATCAAACTCCTGAGCCCTTTCTGGGTAGTGCTCTGAAAAATCGAGCAGGCTCAGCCGCAGCCCAGGCTCCTGCAGCAGGCGCTGCAGGCTGTCCGGGACAGAGCCAACGCTGTCCGGGCCGAACACCAGGCGCACATGTGGAAATCTGCGCCAGAATTCCTGTCCTATCTGCTGGGCTACACACCCCCCCACAGCAACAAAGGCCTGGGGGTCTTGCTGGCAGTACTTCTGCAGCCTGCCCAGGATGCTATAGACCTTTTGTTCAGGCTTTTCGCGTACGCTGCAGGTATTGAGCACAAAGACCTGGGCCTTGTCCTCAGGGGCCTGCTGCCAGCCCCGGTTCTCTAAGGCCCGCGCCAACCAGAGGGACTCGCTGACATTCATCTGGCAGCCCTGGGTCAACAAATGATAATGCATAATTCGAAAGCACTTACTCTGCCTGTTCAGTCTCTTCCTGGATCCAATCCAGGAAATCCGGATTACCGTCTATAATGGGTATGGCCACCACACAGGGGCACTCGTAGGAGTGCACTTCCTTAACTTTGGCATTGAGCTTGGAAACCAGACCCACCCTGGTCTTGGCCAGGAGCACTGCTTCGCTCTCTGACTGGGCCCCGCCCTGCCACCAGAACATGGACTGCATATTATCCAGGATATTCACGCAGGCAGCCAGCCTGGCCTCAACCAGGGCCTTTCCCACCTGCTGGGCCTCTTCCTTGTCCTTGGCGGTCATGTAGACAAGCACTGCGCTCATAACATACACTCCGTTTTTCACATAAATTTTGCAATCCCTTAATCCAGGTTTATAATACAGTAAGCACCAGGCAAGGCCTTGGGCAAAGTCCCCCAGGCAAGTAAGCCACAATTCAATTGCCCTGCATAAAACAGTGAGCTAGTACTCCAAACCCTGAGCCCATGTCCCCTGTGCAAAAGGCCCAAATAGTACTTACTACCCTGCTAAAAAGATATCCGGATGTCCAGGGCATGCTCCACTGGAACTCCCCCTGGCAGCTGCTGGCAGCAACCATCCTGGCAGCCCAGTGCACTGACCGCCAGGTGAATAAGATAACCCCTGAGCTGTTCTCCCGCTGGCCGGAACCCAGGCAAATGGCCCAGGCCAATCCTGCTGAGGTAGAACAGGTCATCAGACCTACTGGTTTTTACCGGAATAAGACCAAAAGCCTGATCCAGAGCGCAGCCAGAATCCAGACAGTCTATCAGGGCCAGGTGCCCAGGAGCATGTCCGAGCTGCTTACCTTGCCTGGCGTAGCCAGAAAAACCGCGAATATTGTGCTTGCCAATGCCTTTGGCCTGCAGGAGGGCATTGCAGTGGATACCCACGTGGGCAGAATAGCATACAGGTTAGGACTAACTCAATCCCGGGATCCCAGGCGTATCGAGCAGGATCTTATGCCCCTTTTCCCTAAAGAAGATTGGGGCAGGATTAACCATCTCCTGGTCTGGTTCGGCAGGGATGTCTGTCTGGCTCGCGGCCCCATTTGCCAGGAGTGTGAGCTAGACCACATCTGCTCCAAGCAGGGCGTTGCAAAAGATTAATACTTACGCCTACTCTTCTTGGCCCTGGCCCCAAAGCATCTGCCGCAGCTGCACCAGGGAGCGGCCGGTCTTGCTGGCCAGCTCCTGCAGGGCTTCGTGCTCTGCCCGCTCCAATTTTTCACCTTCCAGATTTAGCCTTTTGCTCTGCACCCTGCCCCAGGGGGTATTGATGCTGCCCTGGCAGCGCTCCAGAACTGAGCGCTGCACCTGGTACTGCCTGATGCCCAGGGTCAGGGTCTGCCTGAAGAACTCCTGCCTCACAGAGTGCAGCTCCCCAGGCCTGCAGATAACCTGCAGCAGGCCGCCGCAGCGATTCTTCTTCATGATCCCCGGCAGATAAAGAACATCCAAAGCTCCGGCCTGGAACAAGGGCTCGAATACTGCGCCCAACTCCTCTCCTGTGAGGTGGTCCAGATTGCTCTCCAAGACCCAGACCCTGTCCTGGCTTTCCGTGTCCTGAGTCTCATACAGGAATAAGCGCAAGCAGTTGGCCTGTCCCTGCAGTTCCATGCTGCCCAGGCCCATGCCGGTCTTCTTGAGCACTCCATTGGGTCCTGGGCTAAACTCCTGCACCAACTGATCCACAAGCAGGGCCCCGGTGGGAGTGATCAGCTCCTTTTGCCAGGAAGTGGGATACACCGGCTTGTCCTGCAGCAGCCTGAGCACAGCAGGTGCTGGCAAAGGCAGCCTGCCGTGCTCACACTCTACCTCTCCACTGAACCAGGGCAGGGCTGAACAGTACACCTCCTGCACCCCCAACTCCTCCAGGCCCCAGAAAGCGCCCAGGATATCCACCAAGGTATCCAGGGCCCCAAGCTCATGGAAATGCACATCTTGCATGGACACCCCGTGCACCTCTGCCTCCACCTGGGCCAGGCGCTGAAAGGCGGCCTTGCTCTTGTCCCGGGTCCAAGGCTGGACCTGGAGCTTGTCCAGGATCTCTTCAATGTCTCCCAGTCTGCGCAAAGGCTGCCCAGGGGCAAAATCCAAATGCAGACTGCTCCCAGCCAGACCCTGACTGGATTCCTGTTGGGCCTGAATTCTTACCTCCAGTCCGGCCTGCTGCAAAATGCTTTGCAGGGCAGCCAGATCCAGGCCCAGATCCGCTAGTCCGGCCAAGAACATGTCCCCGCTCAGGCCTGTGGGGCACTGCAGATAAAGTCGCATACCTCTCTTCCTGCAGTTAACTAGATCACCTTGGGTCCTGCCTCCCTGACCACAT
>JBNJDO010000145.1:0-3882 GCA_051744965.1 Thermodesulfobacteriota bacterium
CTTGGTCTCCTCCTCGAGCTCCTCGATCTCCGGACAGATGGCATAGCAAAGCCCGCACTCTATGCACTTTTCCATGTCCGCGTATTCAGGCTTGCCTTCGTTGTCCAGCTGCAAGGCGCCATAATTTATTGCTGTACAGAATGTGACGCAACCGCCGCAGCGATGGCAGAGGCCTTTCTTCTGCACTTCCTGCACCAGATGGAAAAAGGTCTTCATAATCAGTGCTCCCAGTATTATTTACTGCTTTGCAAGTGCCTGGCCAGCATTATTGGTTCATAAATGCAAATGCTTTTAGGTCGCTGTATATGACCACAAATTAGACAGCCTGGGCCTTTTGCCGGCGCAAGGGGTTGGGGCCCAAGGCGCGGATGGTCTCGGTGAAGTTGGAGACCAGCTCCGCAAATCTGGAGGCTTCTGCTGAAGATACCCATTCCAGGGCGAAACGCCTGGGGTCTATGCCTTGCTGCTGCAGAACAAAAGGCAGAATTTCCGCCCTGGCCAATGCTTTGTAATTACCGTCCAGGTAATGGCACTCACCCAGGTGTCAGCCCATGACCAGGACCCCGTCAGCGCCTTTTTGCAGGGTTTCCGCCACCAGGGCTGGAGGAACCATGCCTGAGCACATGACCCGTACCGGCCGCAGGTTCGGGGGATACTGCAGGCGGGAGACCCCGGCCAGATCCCCTCCGGCATATGCGCACCAATTGCAGAGAAAGCCCACGATCAGGGGCTGGAAATTGTCAGACATAATTATGCTCCTTTTGGATACAGCTGAACCATCTTGTTTGCCTATCAACCTTTCATCGTTCCCAGGGTCCTCCCTGGAAACGATGAAAGGCTACTCAGCCAGGAGCGCGTCCACCTGGCTGCGCAATTGATCCAGGGTGAAGCCGTGCACATAGACTCCGTCCTTGGGGCAGGTGGCCTCGCAGAGGCCGCAGCCTTTGCATAAGGCCTTGTTTATCTCGATCTTCCTGTGCTCTGAACCGTCCTGGTTGGTTGCAGACTGTAGGCTTATGGCCTGGTAAGGGCAGACATCCAGGCAAAGGGCGCAGCCGTCGCAGTTGTCCGTAACATAGGACTTGATCGCGTCCAGCTTCATCACGGATT
Organism: Thermodesulfobacteriota bacterium; assembly: GCA_051744965.1. Lineage (GTDB taxonomy): Bacteria > Desulfobacterota > Desulfovibrionia > Desulfovibrionales > Desulfothermaceae > CAZBUB01. Next base: position 1,111 of record JBNJDO010000145.1, read on the forward strand.
TGGAGAGGAGCACTCCTGCCCTGGAGGCTGCAGCCTTGGCCTGGGAGATGGATTCGTTCATGTTCTTGGGATAATTGCAGAGGCCGGCCACAAAAAGTCCGTCCACTCCCATATCTACTGGACGCAGTTTGGGATGGGCCTCGTTCAGGAAACCGTCCTGGTTCAGGCCGCATTTGTAGAGCTCTACCAGGTCAGTGTTCTCCTGGGGTATAATCGCAGAGGCCAGGACCAGGCAGGATACATGGAGCTGGATATCCTGCTGCAGGATGGGATCCTGGACAACTATCCGCAGCCCTTCCTCAGCAGTCTGCACTTGGGGCTGATTTTCCAGGTCATAGCGGATGAAGATGACTCCCAGGCTGCGGGCCTTGGTGTACAGATCCTCGTGCAGGGCGTAGGTGCGAATGTCCCGGTACAGGACGTAGACCTGTTTCTGGGGATCTTCCTCTTTTAAGGAGATGGCTGAATGCATGGTGTGTGTGCAGCAGATCCGGCTGCAGTACATACGTTCCTGGTTGCGGGAGCCCACGCACTGGATAAAGGCCACGCTCTGGGCCTGCTTGCTTTGCTCGGGATCTTGCCTGCGCAGCTGGTCAAACTCCAGATGGGTCAGGACTCTTTTGTCCTGTCCGTAGAGGAACAGATCTTTTGGCTTGTACTCCTTGGCTCCAGTGGCCAGGACTGCCACGCCATAGTCCACTGTCCTGGTCTCATTCCCGATCTGCACCTGGCTTTGGAAGCTGCCCACTGAGCCCTGGCTGGAGACCAGGGCGGCATTGGTCAAAACCTCAATATTGGAATGCTCCAGGACATCCTGGATCAGGCCTTTGACCCAGTCCTGCATATCCTGCTCCCAGCCCGAGTGGTAAAGGTGCAGGGCATTTCCGCCCAGCTGTCCGGATTTTTCCAGCAAAAGCACTGGGTATCCCAGCTCAGCCAGCTCCAGGGCTGCGGTCATGCCTGCCACCCCGCCGCCAATAACCAAGGCCTTCTGGACCACATTGACCTCAAGCTCGCTTAAGGGCTGACTCCTGCTGATCTTGGCCACTGCCATGCGCACCTGGTCCTTGGCCTTGGCAGTGGCCTGCTCCTTTTGCTTTTGATGCACCCAGGCGTTCTGGTTGCGGATGTTGGCCATCTCCACCAGGTAGCCGTTCAGGCCCGCCTCCTTCAGGGTGTCCTGGAACAGGGGCTCATGGGTCCTGGGGGTGCAGGCTGCTATGACTATGCGGTTCAGGCGGTTTTCCTTGATCCTTTGGGCTATGAGATCCTGGGTGTCGGTGGAGCAGGTGAACATGTTGTTCTCCACCAGCTCTACATGGGGCAGGCTGCGGGCATAGTCAGCAACATCCTCTACATCCACTACCCCAGCTATGTTGATGCCGCAGGAGCAGACAAAGACCCCGATCCTGGGCTCCTCCTGGCTGATATCCATCTCCTGGGGATAGGTCTTGTCTTTGGTCAGGGTGTTCTTGGCAGGCAGCAGGGCCTTGGCTGACTCTGTGGCAGCAGTGGAGGCCTGGGTCACAGCCCTGGGAATGGACATGGGGGACTCGAAGGCACCAGTGACAAACACCCCCTCCCTGCTGCTGCTTACAGGGCTGGACTGGGCAGTGGCTGCAAATCCGTAGTGGTCCAGGTCAAAGCCCAGGAGATCAGCCAGGTTCTGGGCCTCTGGGGAAGGCTCCAGGCCCACGGACAGGACCACCATGTCGAAGTATTCCTCCTGCAGGCTCCCGTCCTCCAGGACGTACTGCAGAACCGCGCCCTGGTTCCTGGGCCCGGGCATTATGGTGTGCGGCCTGGAACGGATGAACTCGATGCCCTGGCTGCAGGCCTGCTGCAAGTAGCGCTCAAACTCCTTGCCATGGGTGCGCAGATCCATGAAAAATATGCTTTGCTTCGGGGACTCCTGCTGCAGGTGCTCCGCAGTGACCTGGGCCTGCTTGATGGCGTACATGCAGCACACGCTGGAGCAATAGCCATTGCTGCAGCGATTGGTGTTCCTGGAGCCCACGCACTGGATCCAGGCTATCTTGCCTGGCTCCTTGTGGTCTGAAGGCCGCTCCAGGTGGCCCATGCAAGGTCCTGAGCTGGAGAGCAGGCGCTCATATTCCAGGCTGGTGACCACATCCGGGATATGGTCATAGCCGTAAATATCCAGGCCTGTAGGGTCAAAGGCTTTAAAACCCGGAGCCAGGATCAGGGAGCCCACATTTAAGCTCAGCTCCTGCTCCTGGTCTTCGAAGTTTATGGCCCCGGTGGGGCAGAACTTCTCACAGGCCCGGCATTTGCCCTTGGTGAAATAGATGCAGTGCTTATCATCTATGGCGTATTTCAAAGGCACTGTCTGGCCGTACTGGATATAGGCAGCCTTGCGTTTGCTAAGCCCCATGTTGAACTCGTCGTCCACCTTCTTGGGGCATTTCTCCGCGCATATGCCACAGGCAATGCATTTTTCAGTGTCCACGTATCTGGGATGCTTTTTGATCCGGACCGTGAAATTTCCTTTCTGGCCCTGGACATCCGCGATTTCCGCCAGGGTCAAGAGCTCAATGTTCAAGTGCCGACCGCACTCCACCAACTTGGGGGAGATAATTCACATAGCGCAGTCGTTGGTAGGGAAGGTCTTATCTAACTGGGCCATGGCCCCGCCGATACCAGGGCGTCTTTCCAGCATGTAGACATAGTATCCGGACTCGGCCAGATCCAGGGCGGCCTGTATTCCGGCCACCCCGCCTCCTGCCACCAGGACTGCTCCCACCGGAGTGT
>JBNJDO010000146.1:0-3881 GCA_051744965.1 Thermodesulfobacteriota bacterium
CCCAGGCTCCTGCCTGGGAACGTCCGTTCTCAGCGGCTCCTGCCGCACCTCTATCCCTTCCTGGCCTTGCGCACATCCCCGACCCGGATGGTAACCTTCTGCCGGTCCAGGTATTCCAGAAGGGGGATGCTGTACTTGCGGGAGAGCCCTGTAAGCCCCTTGAAGTCAGGAGGGGTAAGCTCGCTGTTTTTCCGGAAATAGTCCTGGACCAGGGATTTGACCCGCTCCAGGGCTGCTGGGCTGAAATACAGCTCTTCCTTGACCTTGATCAGCCTGCCCTCTTCAGTGAGCAGCCTTAATACAGGCAGGGCGGATTTCTTGTCCGAACCCAGCTCCTGCAGAAGGGCATTCAGATTGGGCGGCTCCAGCCCGGCACCCTCATAGGCATGCAACAGCCTGTCCCTTAACTCGGACTGCTCGCCTTGCAGGGAGACCTGGTGCCCTGGCAAACGGATCAGCTCCTGCTCGCTCTCCAATTCTCCCTTTTTCAGACAGCGCTCCAGTAAGAAATGCACCAGCTTGGGCCAGAGCTTGCGGCCCCAGTCAGAGATGAGCATGCCCCGGGAAAGTCCGGCCTGCAAGGGATTTTGCTCATGGAACCTGCGCACGTATTCCAAAAGGGAATCCCTTAACTCCTGCAGCACATCCTGGTGGATGTAGCGCTGCTCCTCACGGTCGAACAAAAACACCTGCTGCTTGGAGGCCAGATCCTGGAGCAGCCTGTGCAGGGCCTTTGCGGGCTGGGCGCAAGTGACCTGCAGCTGGCTCAGATTCAGGCCTTTGCTTCCTGCCAGCCTGAGCTGGGTAAGCAGGGTCTGCTGCGGATCCTCCTGGGCCAGGTCCTGCAAAAGCTCCAGCTTGGGGGAGTGGCGCTTGATCCTCTCTGCCAGGGGGTTCAAGATCTTGCCTCCGGCAATGGTCCGCAAAGGGGAGAAAGAGCGGATCACGAACCTGTCCAGATAGACCCCTACCATGGGCTCAGGGAAGCGGATCTGGGCCAGGGCTGTCTCTCCTGGCCTCAGCTCCTCCCGGTCCAGAAGGTGCACCCGGGCCAGGGTTTCCCTGGAGCCGTGGTGGAAATGGATCTCTTTTCTGTGCCGCAGGGCCTTGTGCGCCGAAGGAAGGCAAGAGATCTCCACATCCCAGAGCTGACGGGGGAACAAGGTCCCTGACCTGGCCAGGCAGTCCCCGCGCTCCAGTTCCTCCACTTCCAGGCCGGAGAGGTTCATGGCTGTCCTTTGTCCGGCATGGGCGCTCTGCACGCTCTGGGTATGCACCTGCAGGTTCCTGACCTTGCTCTTTAGCTCATGGGGATAAACCGTTATCTGCTCTCCCACTTGTATATTGCCGGAAATCAAGGTCCCGGTGATCACAGTGCCGTAGCCGCGCATGGTAAACACCCGGTCCACAGGCAGCCTGAACAGGTCGCTGTCCTGGGTGCTGCGGCTCTGGGCAGCATACTCTTCCAGGGCCCGGGTCAGCTCGCTCAGGCCCTGGCCGGTGTGGGCAGAGACCGGTATCACCTGGGACCCTGCCAGGAAGGTGCCTGAGAGATAGTCCTGGACATCCTCCTGGGCCAGCTCCAAAAGTTCCTCATCCACCATGTCAGTCTTGGTCAGGGCCACCAGGCCCTGGTTGATGCCCAGAAGGGAGCAGATCTCCAGGTGTTCCCTGGTCTGGGGCATGATGCCCTCGTCAGCAGCCACGGTGAGCAGGACAAAATCTATGCCTGCCGCGCCTGCGACCATATTCTTTACAAACTTTTCATGGCCTGGCACGTCCACAATGCCCAGGCGCTGGCCGTCAGGCAGGTCCAGGTAGGCAAAGCCCAGCTCAATGGTGATGCCTCGTTTTTTTTCGTCCTTCAGCCGGTCGCAGTCTATGCCGCTTAAGGCTTTGATCAGGGTGGTCTTGCCGTGGTCTATGTGCCCGGCTGTGCCCATTATTACAGGCATATTTTCTCCTTGGTAAGGCAGGGCCTTTTATCTCGACTACGATTACGAATAACAAGGAAAGGGACGCACATTTATTTCTGCTATGTCTTGACAATTTAGCAAAGGGCTCCCTATAAAAATGGGACCTGTAATCTGGGCTCTGCAGTCTTGCAAAGCCCTGTTCCCATCGGTATCGCGGCTGTCTGTTGCGGACCCCGACCGTTCGGGAAGATCCGTGAAACCCCAATCCATCCCAAGGGAGTCTTCAATGCAGCAGGATACGCTTAGCAAGCAACGCACCTTCAGCCTGGCCGGCAGCAGTGGCAGCGGTAAAACATCCCTGGCGGAAATGCTCTTGTACCAGGCCCGGGCAGTGAATCGTCTGGGGGACATCTCCAGCGGGAATACTGTGCTGGATTACGAGCCTGAGGAGATCAAGAAAGGGGGCAGTGTTCAAACAGCCTACGCAGTCTACACCTGGAACAAGAACAGGCATTTCCTGATAGACAATCCTGGCGATACCAACTTTCTGGGTGAATTCCCCTATCAACTGGCTGCCGCTGACGCAGTGCTATATGTAATAGATGCAGTGGACGGTGTAAAGCCTCTGGACCGCAAGATGTGGTCTGACGTGCGCTCTTGCGGTCTGCCCACCGCAGTGGTGGTGAACAAGATGGATCGGGAGCGGGCCAATTTTGAGCAGGCTTACGCCGGATTGAAGGATGTCCTGCAGGCCAAGCCGGTGCTTTTGTTTATGCCCATTGGTGCGGAGGCTGATTTCCAGGGAGTAATCGATGTGCTGCAGCGCAAGGCCTTTTACTTTCAGCCCGAGGGCGGCCTGCAGGAACAAGAGGTGCCTGGGGAGCTGCAGGACCAGCTGGAGGAGTACTACGAGGCAGCCCTGGAGAATATTGCGGAGTGTGACGAGGAGCTAATGGAGAAATACCTGGAGGAAGGGGATCTAAGCCCGGAGGAGATCCAGAAGGGCCTGCGCCAGGGAGTGCAAAGCGGAGAGCTGAATCCTGTGGCTGCATCAGCAGCCCTGGCCAACAAGGGCGGAGAGAAGATCTTGAGCATAATCCAGGAGCTTTTCCCCAGCCCCTTGGAGCGGCCTGCCTGGAAGGGAGAGGACGGCAGCGAAAGGGAATCCTCCCCTGATGCTCCTCCTGCAGCCTTTGTCTTCAAGAGCGTGACCACTCCCTTTGGCGGCCAGGTCAGCATGCTGCGCGTGCTCTCCGGGGTCTTTTCATCCGACATGCAGGTCTACAATCCGCGCAAGCAGGCCAGGGAGAAGCTGGGCCAGCTGCAGTGGGTGATGGGCAAGAAGCAGGAGCCCTGCAAGGAGGAGGTGGGCCCGGGAGCGATAGTGGCTGTGGCCAAGCTGAAATATACTGTTACCGGGGATATCATCTGCTCAGAGAAGGAGCCCTTTATCCTGGCCAAGCCTGAGCTGCCGCCCAGGCTGCTCTCCTATGCCGTGAGCCCGGCCAGCAAGGATGACGAGGACAAGCTGGTGGCTGCGATCCAAAGGCTCCTGGAAGAGGACACCAGCCTCAAGCTGGAGCACAACGAGGAAACCAAGGACATGATCCTCTCCGGCATGGGCCAGCTGCACATAGAAACCGCTGTGGAAAAGATACACAGGCGCAGCAAGGTCCAGATCCAGCTCAAGGAGCCCAAGATCCCTTATCGGGAAACCATCAAGGGTACAGCAGAGGTCCAGGGCAGATACAAGAAGCAAACCGGAGGCAGGGGCCAGTTCGGGGACTGCTGGATCAAGCTGGAGCCCCAGCCCAGGGGGCAGGGTTACGAGTTCGTGAACCAGATCGTGGGCGGGGTGATCCCCAAGACCTACATCCCTGCAGTGGACCATGGCATCCAGGAGGCAGCCCAGAAAGGCGTGCTGGCTGGCTATCCCCTGGTGGATTTCAAGGTCACCCTGTTTGA
>JBNJDO010000147.1:0-3834 GCA_051744965.1 Thermodesulfobacteriota bacterium
CTCTACCTCAGGGGTGCATTACTGTGGACTGGGATTCCAGGCCGGAAAAGTAGCTTCTCCAGGCCCGGTGGGAATCTCCTTGGGCTTATCCCCATGCCTGGTAGTCACATACAATCTATACTCTCCAGAACGGTTGGATGCAAAGGCCAGAAAGAAGCTGTCCGGCCCCCAGGCTGGATCTTCGTCATCTCCTGACCCTTGAGTCAGCTGCTTTTCCTGGCCATTTTCCAAATCGTGCAGGATGAGCTTGTGCCCCTGCTCTGTCTGTCTGGAATAGGCCACAAACCTGCCATCCGGACTGATGCTGGGGTTGGTGTTGTAGGAGCCCTCAAAACTGATCCTTCTGACCTTTTCCTCTTCCAGGTCCAGCAAAAAGATATGTGGATTGCCCAACCTGCTGGAGACAAAGACCATGTTTTCCCCTGAAGCGTCAAAATCAGGAGAGATATCTATTGCCCAGCTATCCACCAGTTTCTCGCCCAGTCTGCCATCCTGGTCCAAATAGAAAATATCCGGATTGCCCTGGGGATCTGCGCTGATCACCAGCTCACCCTCAGGGTTGTATACAGGGCTGATAATGGTGTTTGCCGGAAGAGGGATGCTCTCTGTCTCACCGGATTCTGCGTGCCAAATGAGCAACTCGTGCCTTGCCTCGCCCAGCAGGGTAAAGGCCAGCTTGGAACCATCCCAGGACCAGGCCGGACTCAGGGAAATCAAGCCAAAATCCGATATCTGACGCGGATTGTCCCCTTGGGGCGTACTGGTATAGACCTCTTTTTCCCCTTCAGACTTACGCACAAAAGCCAGTCTGGAGCGAAAAAAGGCGGAGTTGCCAGTCAACTCCTGCATGACTTCCGCGCTGAAGCGGTTCCCAGCCTCTGGGACCTGGTCCTCTTCGCTCAACACGTAGCCCCTGCCTACCAAAAGCTCCCTGGCAAAGGCATCAAATAGTCTTAGCTCCACACGGACAGCCCCATCCCCTTCCTGCCTCCAGCCCAGGCTGAGCAAGAGATCCACCTGGCTCAAACGCAAGGGATCAAACTCTATATCCTCGGATTTGACCCCTTGCATAAAGGGTCCTTCCAAAAGGATCTCCTCTTGATCCATCTGGCGTAAAAAGGGCAAGTACTCCAGGTTGCTGCCCAGCTTGGATCGCAATTTGCGTACCACCTCCGGCGCTTTTTGGCTGTTTTTGTCTTCCAGGGGCCTGGGAGCGGCCATAAGCATATTCAGCCTGGGCTGGCCCGGGCCATAGATATCAACATGCAAGGCCTCTTGGGCCAATAAGGGCTGGACAAGGCAACCAAGAAGCCCACACCAAAACCCAGCCAGTAAAATTAGAACTTTGAGTTTCCTGTTCACTGTACTCTGCCTTTGTATTTTCAGATCCATGATCTTAGCTCAAAACAGAAAAGACCTTTGGATAGTTTTAGTTTCATCCCTCTAGGTCCTGGGCATGGAAGGTGATCCGTATCTTGCGCAGATCCTCCCTGGGCGGACTGGGCAACATTTCTGTATCTTCCACAGCGCGCAGGACAGAGCTGTCAAAATCCCTGCGGCCGGAGCTATTGCGCAGGTTGACCCCGGTGATCTCTCCCTGTTCATTGATCTGTATCTCCACTTCCGCAGCCAGGTCAGCCTCAGCCCCCAGACTGGGATAGCGCCAGTTCTCCTGTATCCTGGTTTGCACCTGCAGGCCGTAGATCTCCTCCAATCTGGAGGATCCACTATCTCCTCCTCTCCTGGAGGATCCCTCCTGGGCCTGGGTGCGCAGCCCTGCCAGCTCCTGGGCCAGATATTCCTGATTTCGCTCCTCCTGGCTTTTTGCATTCTGCCTGATTTCGCCCAGGGCCTGATCCAGGAGTTCCTCCTGGGTGGGCTGGGACTGGGCCTTTTTTTTCTGCTCTGCCTGCTTCTTCTTTTTGGCAGGCTGCTGTTTCTTTTGCTTGGGTTCAGGTGCAGGCTTGCTTTCTGACTGGGAGTCCTTTTGCAGTTGTACAGCCTTGGGCTGGGAGCTGCTCTTACTGGCCTGGGATTTCCTTTTGGCAGCCTGGGGCCGATCAGGCTCTTGTCCGGAGGGCTCCTTTTCAGCTGGCTGTTTTGCTTCTTCCTGTGCGGAAACCTCCACCGGCTCTTCAGGCTCAGGCTCAGGAGCACGAACCAGATTCACCTCATAGACCGGGCTGCCCAGGTCCACCGGCTTGCTCGCTCCCTGCCAGGGGAAATAGAGTCCTAAAAACAATATGCCCACATGCAAAAGCAGGGACAAAAGACAGCTGCTTATGCGCATCCCAGCCTCAAAACATCAATCCTCTTCCTGCTCAGGCTCTGCCACTACACCGATGCGATGGATGCCTGAGGCCCTGATCTCACTCATAACCTGGACCACAAAGCCGTAAGCCACCTCCTGGTCAGCGCGCAGATAAAGCATCTGGTCCTGGCTGATATCCAGCTTTTTTAGCTGCTCCTGCAGGTTTTCCAGCTTGACCTCGTATTCATCCAGCAGGATCTTGCCTTCCTGGTCAATGTTCAACACCATCTCCTGGCTATCCTCTGGCAGGGTCTGCACGGTTTGGGTCTGGGGCAGGTTAACCTCCACACCCTGGGTCATGAACGGGGCAGTGACCATGAAGATGATCAGCAAAACCAGCATCACATCAACAAAAGGCACCACATTGATCTGGGCCAGGAAACCGCCCCTGCGGGGATTAAAGTCCATAGCGCACTCCCTGGTCTAAGATCACAGGCTGTCTTCCTGCGGACTATGGCTGCTGGCGCTGAGCCAGGGCAGCTCCCTCTGGGCCCGGTTCAAAAAAGCCCCGGCATAATCTATCAGCTCGGACTCTATACTGTTTAGCATGCCCAAAAAGGTATTATAGGCTATGGAGGCCGGAATAGCCACTGCCAGGCCAAAAGCTGTGGCAATCAGGGCCTCGGCTATGCCCGGGGCCACTGCAGTCAAGGCAGCGCTTTGCTGTGCTGCTATTCCCTGAAAGGAGTGCATTATGCCCCAGACAGTGCCAAACAGGCCTATAAAAGGCGCAGAATTGGCACAAGTGGCCAAAAAGGACAAAGCATAGGCCAGGCTGTTTATCTCCTGGCTCACCGCCTGGCGCAGCACCCTGCGGATATTGTCCGCGGAGATCTTCACCCTGCCCCCTGAGGTCAGGCTGGATCTCTCCAGGGCCCGAATCTCGGAAACCGCCTTGGCACCGATCAGGTAAAGCCTGGAGCCTGATCTCCTCTTCAGGGTGCGCAGGGCTGTAGCCAGATCCTTGGCTGCACCAAAGGCCTGGAATTCGCTTTTGATCTCTTTCTTGGCCTTGCTTAAAACAAACAGCTTATAAAAGATCAAGGTCCAGCTTAGAATGGACATGCTAAGTAGTATAAAAAAGACCGCCTTGACCACAAGGGTGGCTCCGGCTAGCAGGGACAAAAACTCCATATTCGCTGCCGCTTCCATACTCTAGACCTTTGTTGCAGATTCAGTTTGGTTTAGGCGCAGGCAGAAAGGATGCGCCTGGAGTTAGCCTCAGCCTCTTGGTACTGCTCCTGGTTCAGCCCGCTGCCCAAGGCAATCCTGGCCCTAAGATCCTCAGATGCCAGATCCCCTGGTGCATGAGCATCATTATTGACAACTAATGCGCAGCCCAGCCTACAAGCCAAGGCAACCACATGCCCGTTGCTGAGGCAGTGCCCCTTGCGGGTGCTGATCTCCAGGGCCAGCCCCTTGGCAGCAGCCAGCCTGGCCTCCTCTTCTGTTATCAGCCCTGGATGGGCCAGGATGTCTGCGCCCGCCTCTATGGCAGCCAGGTTTGTACCTGGAGCCACAGG
>JBNJDO010000148.1:0-3790 GCA_051744965.1 Thermodesulfobacteriota bacterium
GCTATGACCTGGATGCAAAGCCCCAGGTGGAAAAAGGCCCAAACAGCCTGCAGATCAAGACCAGGGATCATATCCTGCAGCAGGATCTGCAAATAGAAGCAGATCTCCTGGTTTTGGCCAGTGCGATTGTAAGGCCCCAGGAAGAGGATTTGGCTGGCATGTTCAAGCTGCCCTTGAATGCAGAGAACTTCTTCATGGAAGCCCATGCCAAGCTGCGGCCTGTGGAATTCGCCACTGACGGAATCTTCCTGGCAGGACTGGCCCATTATCCCAAGCCCTTGGAGGAGAGCATCTCCCAGGCCAAGGCTGCTGCCTCCAGGGCAGCAGTGGTGCTCTGCAAGGATTCCCTCACAGTGGAGGGTATAGTTTCAGAGGTCAATGAATTCCTCTGCCGGGCCTGTGGAGAATGCGTAGAGGCCTGCCCTTACAACGCCATAGAGCTGGTTACTGAGCACTCCGGGAGCCATGCCCGGGTGCAGACCGCCCTGTGCAAGGGCTGTGGGGCCTGTGCAGTAGCCTGTCCCACAGGGGCAGCTGCTTTGAAGAACTATGAGGACCAGAACCTGCTGGGCATGGTCCAAGCCGCCTTAGAGCAGGAGGACCAGCCCCTGGCTGAGCCCCAGGACTAGTCAGGCTGCTGGATTCTGGATCCAGATTTTTGAACCCTTGAACCGCAAGGAATTGCCATGAGCGAGTTTGAGCCTAAAGCCATAGTCTTCGCCTGCAACTGGTGCGCCTATGCCGCTGCAGACCTGGCCGGAGTCAGCAGGCTACAGTACCCCCCAAATCTCAGGGTGATCCGGGTCCCCTGCTCAGGCCGGGTCAATCCCAACTTCATCCTGCAGTCCTTTGCCAGAGGCGCGGACGGCGTCCTGGTTGCAGGCTGACACATAGGGGACTGCCATTACCTGGACGGTAATGTGAAAGCGGAGAGGATGTTCAACACCACCCGGGAGATCACGAACATTCTGGGCATAGATCCTAAGAGGGTACGCCTGGAATGGATCTCCTCTGCAGAAGGCAACAGGTTCGCAGAGGTGGCCACAGAATTCGTAGCAGACTTGAAAGAGCTGGGGCCTGCGGGACTGGGGCTGCCGGCATATGAAAAGTCCGCATAAAATCAAGGTTGCAAGCTATGAACAAGGATGTTTTGGTTATTGGTGGCGGGATTGCCGGGATCCAGTCCTCCCTGGATCTGGCAGAGATGGGCTTTAAGGTATGTCTGGTGGAAAAGCTGCCCAGCATTGGAGGCAAGATGGCCCAGCTGGACAAGACCTTTCCCACCAATGACTGCGCTATCTGAATCCTCTCGCCCAAGATGCTGGATGTCGGTCGACATCCCAACATAGAGCTTTTGGCCTACAGCGAGGTGGAGGAACTGCGAGGTGCGCCAGGCAGTTACCAGGTCAGCATCCGCAAAAAGGCCCGCTATGTGAACGAGTCCAAGTGTACAGGCTGTGGGGCCTGCACTGAGAAATGCCCCACAGTGGTCCCTGATGCCTTCAACGAAGGCCTGGGTACCAGGAAGGCCATCTATACCTGGTTCGCCCAGGGCATACCTTCCACGCACACCATCGACCCTGAGCAATGCCGCCAGCTGCAGGGCAAGAAATGCGGGGTCTGCCAGAAGGCCTGTCAGGCAGAGGCCATAGACTTTGAGCAGACAGACCGGGTTTTGGACTATGAGGTGGGTACAGTTATAGTGGCCAATGGCTACCAGGTCTTTGATCCTTCCAGGGTACCGGAGTACAGGTATAAGGACCTGCCCAACGTCCTGACCAGCATGGAGTTCGAACGTCTGCTCAGCGCCAGCGGTCCCACCGCAGGCCATCTGGACCGGCCCTCTGATCTGGCTGTGCAAGCCAGGATCCAAGAGCTGGAAAAAAAACAAAAGCGCAGCAAAAATGCTTTGCAGAAATACGAAAAGAACTATGAGCTAAGCTCGGCAGATTTCTATGCCCGCTTCCGACAGGGCGAGTTCCAGGAAGATGAGCACCAGAAATGGGCCCAAAAGTACCAGGAGCTCTTGGAGCTGCAACAGGAGCTGCAAAGGCTGCAGGAAAAGGCCAAAGACTTTAAGACCGCCACCAGGATTGCCTTTATTCAGTGCGTGGGCTCCAGGGATCTCAGGTTCTATCCGTTTTGCTCCGGATACTGCTGCATGCACTCCATAAAGGAGGCCATCATTGCCCACGAGCACGACCCACGCACAGAATCCACCATCTTTGGCATGGACATTCGGGCCGTGGGCAAGGGATTCGAGGAGTACAAGATTCGAGGCGGGAACAACTCCAACATCACTTACCGCAGGGCCAAGGTGGCCGAGATAGGCCAAGGACCCAACGACAACCCCTTGCTTATCTATGAGGACACCTTGAGTCAAAAAGTGGTAAGCGAGGAATTTGATCTGGTGGTTTTGGCCACTGCCTGTGAGCCAGGCAAAGGAACCGCGGATTTGGCTGACAAGCTGGGCTTGGAGCTGAACGAGTTCGGATTTATCCGCACTTCACCAAGCAGGCCGCTTGACACCAGCCGGGAGGGGATTTTCGTCTGCGGCTGCTCCAACAGCCCCATGGACATCCCCGAATCTGTGGCCCAGGCCAGCAGTGCCGCCTCCAGGGCGGTCCAGTTCCTGACCACGTTCAAGCAGGAGTCTGACCTGAAACAGAGCAAGGCCTCCTAAGACAAGGAATCAAGAGTTTATGAGCAACCAGGACCAGAATACACTCCCAGGCAAGAGAGTCGGGGTCTTTATCTGCGATTGCGGCTCCAATATCGCCGGACACCTGGACTGCAAGGCAGTGACTGAATACGCTGCCACCCTGCCAGGTGTGGCCTTAGCCAAGGAAAACCTCTATACCTGCTCTGAATCCGGGATCCTAGAGATCAAACGGGCCATTCAGGAGCACAACCTGGACCGGGTGGTGGTGGCCTCCTGTTCACCCCGGACCCACCAGCCCCTTTTCTCTTCCTCTTGTGCAGAGGCAGGTCTGAACCCATACCTTTTCGAGATGGTCAATATCCGGGACCAATGCTCCTGGGTGCACATGCAGGAAAAGGAAGATGCCACTCGCAAGGCCATGGAGCTGGTCAGGATGGGGGTTTACAAGAGCAAATACTTGGAACCCCAGGAGGATATCGAATCCTCTTTGGTCTACCGCACCCTGGTTATCGGCGGCGGTATAGCCGGACTGACTGCTGCAGAGTCCCTGGCTGACATGGGCCTGGAAGTGATCCTGGTGGAAAAGGCCCCCCAGCTTGGAGGCCTGCTGAACCAGTTATACCGCCTGGCCCCGGACGGAGACCCAGCCCAGGGCCGGGTGCAGGAGCTGGCAGACAGGGTACAAAACCACCCTAGGATTACTGTGTATACCAATACCCAGGTACAAAGGGTGGACGGCTACATAGGCAACTACCAGCTCCAGCTGGAATCCAGCCAAGCCGGCTCCAAGCAAGAAACAGTGGGCTGCATAGCCGTGGCCACAGGAGCGGTCCCTCTGACTCCCCAGGATGGGCTATTGGGCTATGACGGAGAGCAAGTCATCACCCAGATGGAGCTGGAGAAAAGACTTCAGGACCAGGATTTTGCCCCCCAGCGGGTAGTCATGATCCAATGCGCCGGGGCCAGGAACGAGGAAAGGCCTTATTGCTCCAGGATCTGCTGCCTGATCGGGGTCAAGAACGCCTTGGAGCTCAAGCGGCGCAACCCAGAAGCTGAAATCCATGTCCTGTACCGGGACATGCAAATGTTCGGCACGGAAAAGGAGAAGATGCTCTGGGAGGCCCGGGG
>JBNJDO010000149.1:0-3733 GCA_051744965.1 Thermodesulfobacteriota bacterium
GCCAGCCTGGCTGGACAGGAACTGCAGGGCCTCTGGGCCCCTTTAAGTGCCTGGAAGCAGTATTTGCCCTCTGGCATGGAATCAGAAAAGTAATCGTGGTAGACCCGGTTCACAGAGATGACCTCCATATCCTCGGAGAGCACGATCATCACGTCCACTATACCGTCCAGTATGGCCTGGATCTCCTGCTGTTTCTGCTCCAGCTCCCGGTTCTTGCAGCGCAGCTCCTCCATCTTGGCCCTGGCCTCCTGGTAGAAGCCCAGCTTGATATCCTCAATACCGATTAGATCCTTGATTGTGGTCTGCTTATGCATTGCTTGATCCTGTAGTCAGAGCTTTCTTACCTGCAACTGAATCTACCCACTAGAGCAGCATTCACCAAACCTGCTCACAGACTGCCAGGCAGTCCTCCTCTGTGACGTGCCTGGGATTAGTCAAGCCGCAGGCGTCCTGGACAGCCAGCCTGCTGACTTGATCCAATCTGGACCTGTCCTGGATGATCTGGCGCAACTGCGAAGGCACTCCCAAATCCTGGAAGAACTCTTGCAGGTGCTCCACTCCTGCCTGGGCATACTCCTGGTCTGAACTGTATTTTTTGCAGCTGATGATCCTGCCCACTGCAGCCATCTTGGCCTCGCACTCCTGTAGATTGAAGCTCATCACTGCAGGCAGCAAGATGGAATGCACACTGCCGTGCATAACATCGAACATCCCTCCCAGGGCGTGGGCAATGGAGTGCACCATGCCCAGGCCGGCATTGCTGAAGGACATGCCAGCTACTGTGCTTGCTGTGCAGAGATTGCTCAAGTGCTGCAGGGACCTTGTTTTTAGGGCAGGCTTCAGGTTGTGTATGATCAGCTCGATGGCCCTCAAGGAATGCATCTCTGTAAAAGGAGAAGAGATCCTGGAGAGATAGCCCTCCACCGCGTGACACAGGGCATCCACTGCTGAGGCTATGATCAGCCAATCCGGCTTGGTCAACAGAAAGTTGGGGTCTACAATGGAGATATTCGGGGTCAAAGTCCTGCTGATGATGGACATCTTGACCCCCCTTTCTACATCAGTGACAATGGCGAATTGGGAAATATCCGCCCCGCTGCCTGCTGTAGTGGGAATGAAGATCATGGGCGGCAGGGGCTTTTGGATCCTGTTGGCTCCCTCATAATCGCTGACCTTGCCTCCATTACTGGCCAACAGGGCTATGCCCTTGGCCAGATCCATGGGGCTGCCACCGCCCAGGGCAATGATCACGTCAGCACGCTGCTGCTGATAGAATTCAGCCCCTTCATGGATCTGAAAATCCCTGGGATTGGAGCTGACATGATCGAAATAGACCCAGCTCAGGCCTGCTGCATCCAAGTGCTCCAACACCCTGTCCACCCAGCCCACTGACTGCAGGCCAGGGTCGCTGACCAAAAGCACTCGTGTGGCACCGTTTTTCTTGGCGCAGGCCCCCAGATACTGCAGGCTGTTCTTGCCAAAGACAATCTCCGGGATTGCGAATTTAGTGACTAACATGTATTTCTCCATAGCTATCCTGCCCTAGCAGCCAAACGGGCTGCCAGGAGAGGCAAAAAACCACAGGAGCAAAAACAAAATGAGCCGAAGGAAGAAAAAGGGGAGCGCCCCAGGCATTGGCAGCAAGGAAGTGCTGGGCCTGTTCAGGAAAAAGGACAAGCCCTTGGACCTGAAGGAAATATACAAGCATTTCCAGCCGGACAATGCCCAAAAAAAGGTACTGCAGGATATATTAAAGGACTTGGAGAGCAAAGGCAAACTGGTTCGCCTGGCCAGGGGCAGGGCCTTTGGTCTGACTGAAAAAATGGACCTGGTGCGCGGCACCCTGGAGGTGCATGCCCAGGCTGCCTTTGTCTTGCCTGAGGATAAAAGGCGCAAAGATGTCTATGTCTCCAAGGACAACCTAAACCAGGCCTGGCACGGGGATCAAGTAGTGGCTGCCCTTTTGCCCCGCTCCAGGGGCAAGAACCCAGAGGGCAGGATCGTGCGCATCCTGCACAGATCCATGCAGCAGATCCCTGTAATCCTGCACAAGAAGATGGGCCAGGACCTGTACCTGGGGCGACCTGCAGGCAAGAAGCTCAGTCTTAACTTCATGGTCCAGACCCAGGACCTGGAATCAAAGCCTGAGCTGGGAGACGTGGCTGTGGTCCAGCCTGGAGAGCAGTTGGATCCAGGCCTTTGTTCAGGACAGGCCCAGGAGATCCTGGGCCCTGAGCAGGAGCTGGAGGTCCAGGAAAGGATAGTCAAGCTGCACCACGAAATCCCCCGGGGCTTTCCGGATAAGGTTTTGCAGGAGGCTTTGCAGCTGCCTGAAGAGCCCTCCAGGGAAGACTTGAAACAACGCAAGGATCTGAGGTCCTTGCAGTTCGTGACCATTGACGGGGCCAAGGCCAAGGACTTCGATGATGCAATACTGGTTCAGGAAGCTGGGCAGGGCTATAAGCTGTTTGTGGCTATTGCTGATGTCAGCCATTATGTGCCGGTGGGCAGCGCTCTGGATCGGGAGGCCCAGCAGCGAGCCAACTCCTGCTATTTCCCCAACTCAGTAGAGCCTATGTTCCCTGAAAAGCTTTCCAACGGGCTCTGCAGCCTGAATCCAGCCCGAGACAGGATGGTCATGGTGGCGGAGATTGATTTCAACTCCCGGGCAGAGCCCTTACAAAACGATTTCTATCCCGCAGTGATCAAAAGCCAGGCCAGGCTTACCTACAGCCAGATCAAAAGAAGCCTTTTAGACCAGGAACCAGAGGAAAGGAAAAGCCTGCAGCAGGTGCTGCCCATGCTGGAAAGGGCGGAAAAGCTGGCCAGAGCCTTGCATGCCAAGCGCAGGCAAAGGGGCTCCCTGGACTTTGATCTGCCAGAGCCTGAAATCCTGTTCAGCCTGCAGGATGAAACCCTGGACATCAGACCCAAGGTGCAGCACTTCGGACACCAGATCATCGAGGAGTTCATGATCGCTGCCAACGAGGCAGTAGCCACATTCCTGACCGGCAGGGGCCCCTGCATATACCGCATCCATCCTGAGCCTGACCAGGAAAAGCTAAAGGCCCTGTTCGAGCTTTTGCAAAAGACCTCATTTGCCCCTGAGCTGCCCCAGCATGCAGACCCCAAGGGCCTGCAGGGGCTATTGCATATGGTGCAGGACACTGATCTGGAGTTTCTGGTGAATAGACTGTTATTGCGGACCATGATGCAGGCCTCGTACAATCCCCAAAACATCGGGCATTTCGGCCTGGCCTCTGACTGCTACTGCCATTTCACTTCCCCTATCCGCAGATATGCGGACCTGGTGGTGCACCGCAGCCTGAAAAACGTGCTGGCCAAGAGCTCAGGCAAGCTGGGAGCCAAAAAGCTGAGCAAGCTGGCAGAGCACCTGAGCAGCCAGGAACGTAAAGCCATGGCTGCTGAGCGGGAAATCATCAAGAGGCTGACAGTGCTCTTTTTGCAGGACAAGCTGGGAGAGAGCTTTGCAGGGATCATCGCCTCCATCACTGACTACGGCTTCTGGGTGGAGCTGGAAGAGGTCATGGCGGATGGGCTGGTCAGGCTCTCCACCCTGGTGGATGACTACTATATCTACTGGCCCAAGCAGTATACCCTGGTGGGCAAGAATACTGGCCGCATGTTCAGCCTGGGCCAGAAGGTTAGGGTCAGGCTCAGCAATGTCAGCCTCTCCAGGCAGGAGATAGACCTGGAGCTGGAGGAAGAGAGC
>JBNJDO010000150.1:0-3691 GCA_051744965.1 Thermodesulfobacteriota bacterium
TGGATGATGGTGGAGCTCCTGCATGCCCAGGTAGAACAGCTAAAAGGGGGTCGATTCCATGTGCGCATTTTTGTCAACCTGGCTCTGGTGGCCTTTATCCGCAAAATATTTGTGGCCAGCATCGAAGGGGTAGATCCCATAACCTTCGGCCTGCTTATTGCCACCCTGCTGGTTCTAGGCCTGCTTCATTTCCTGCTTAGCTGGTCTGAAAAAGGCCTGCCCTGAACAAGCCCAATATGCTTACAGCTCCTTCTTGCGCACCCAGTTGCGGTCCTGATCCTGCAAAAAATGATCATCCTTGGCCAGGCGGTACATCCGGATCCGGTTCTGCCTGGCCACCTCCTGCACCGAGGTCCCTGTCTCCTGGGAGATTATCTTGAACAGCTGCTTGCGATCCTTATTTTCAGCCTGCACCAGCTCCTGGATCTCCTGCGGGACATCATCCTGGACTACAGCCACCAGGCCGTTCCAGGCCTCGCCCACCAGGCCCTGGTCCTTGGCCTGCTGCAGGTCCGGGTGTCTGTCCTTCATGCTCTGTACCACCTGGTCCTTGTCCTGGGCTTGAACAGCAGTAGCAGCACAGAGCAATACAAGCAGAACACAGATAACAGCCAATTTGCGGTAAATATTAAACATTGCCTTCCCTCTTGTTGAAGATTGAAGCCTAATTTCCCTAGCCTAGATCCAAAGCCCCGGATCATTCCAGCTGCCTAAGCTCCTCCTCGCTAAAAACATCCTGCATATCCCCCTGGAAGCTCAAGGCCTCGCCCAGGGCCTGCTGTACTTTAAGGTTCACATCCACTGTGACGTGGATGGGGGCAATCTCCACCTTGTGCGTAGTATCCGCAGTCACGTGGTGCCTACTGCAGCCAAAGCCCAGCAGCACTCCCAAAAGCAGGGAAAAAAATAGCCATTTTTGCATATCTTGCTCCAGGTTTAAGTATCCTAAGATCCAGGCCTGAAAAGTTCCTCCAAGGCCTCTTGCACAGCTCCTTCCCGGCCCAGCTGGAACCTCAGGACCTGATTCATGGCCTGCTGCACATCGTTGATATTCAGTACCAGGCTGCCCACCTGCTGGGGAGGATCTCCCTTTACCCCCTGGCCACGGAGCTCCATCCTGGCTAAGACCCCATCCTCCTGGGGCAGCAAGCGCAAGGAGAAAAAGTCGTACTCAAAATCCCTGAGGGCCTCTTCCAGGCGCTCACTGAGCAGGGACAGATACTCGTGTTCTGCCATGCTCTCCCGAACATAAAAGAGCAGCGCCTCCAGCCATTCCTCGTCCTTGATTCCCAGCCTGCCTGTTCCAGGCAGGGCATATAAATTCCCTGCATACAGATTCAGGCCTTCCCTGCCCCAACCCAAATGGAAATTGCCGCTAAAAAGTCCGCTGCCTTCCAGCTTGCCCTGGGTCTGGTCTGCCAGAATCTGCAAGGCGTCTATTTCCTGCAGATAAATCCGGGCTGAGCCTTGGGCCTGGGTCAAGTCCCAGCTGCCCTGATAGATAGAGACCTCCCCCTCAGGATCTAATTTGCAGGAGCCGCTATCCAGGAAAAGGGTCTCATTTTGCAGCCTGAAAAGAAAATGACCTGCTTGCAGCACCAGGTCCTTGGCTTGCAACTCTGAGAACTCAACATATGTACCTTTGTCCCGCGCGGTTTGCAATGGGAAGAAACTGTCCAGGGCCAGTCTGCCAGAAAGGCCTTGGAGCTGGACTTGCTTATCCTGCAAAAGTGCGTCCACATCCTGCACTTCAAGCTCCAGATAGGGATTAAGCTCTGTGCCCCGCAAATCGGCCTGCATATTGATTTTGGCCAGACCCTCCAACTCCAGATCCAATTCCTGCAGTTCTGGGATTAGAGTCGTAAATTCCTCTGTACCTGGCAACTGGAACCAGTCGCTCCAGGCCTGCAACTCCCCTTGGGGGCCATTTTCCTGCAAAGCCAGGCTTAGGTCCAAATCTAAACCAAGCCCTGGCAATAATTGCCACTTGCCCTGCATCTGCAGCTGTCTGTCCTGCGCCAACAGTGTCCCTGTGGGTCCAGGCCAGGAGTTGCCCCTGGCTTTGACCTGCCCTATATTGAAGCTGCCTGGCTGATGTTGGACACTCCCAAGCACCAGGGGCAGATCCAGGGCAATATCTTGCAGACGCAGATCATGTTCAGGCAGCTCTATGCTTCCCTGCCCCAGCTTTGCCCGCAAGGCTCCCTGCCAGGCCGGCTCGTCTGCCTTTTTTTGCAGACTTCCTCGCAGGCCGGGGCTGGGGAAAATTAGCCTGAAGTCTGCTCCATCCAGCTGCAGACTGTCCTGCATTTGCAAATCCAAAACCAGCTTTTCTTGTCCGTCAGGTTCCAAAAGATATTCAGCCCAGGGTCCGCTGCCCCGGGAGGTCAACAGCAATCCTTGCAACAGATACTTTTCCTCCTCCCGGCTCAGCCTGCCTGCATCAATCCCCAGGCTGCTTCCCTGCTTTGCCCTGACCTGGAGCTGGCCATTCCCTGCCACAACCTGGACCGGACCCTGGAAATGCACGCCTTGCAGATCCACCCCATGCCCAGGCAAGGATAAATCAGCTGGCCCCAGGCTGGTACTCTGGCCCTGGGCTTCCAGCTGCCAGTCCCTGCCCTTGGCCCCAGGATTTATCCTGGACTCTAATCTGCCCTCGGCCTGGAAGGGCAGGGCAGGAGAACCCAGGGCCTCAAGCCCTGCCACTTTGTTCAAAAGTTCCCTGGGCAGGCTTCCTTGCAGTTCGTATCCCCAGCTTCCTGACCAGGACCGATCCTGACTTAAAAGATGGTTGACATCGTTTTGCTCTCCCTGCAGGGCCAGCTCCAGCTCAGCCGGCTCCTGCAGAGCCATCTGCAGATCCAACTGCCCCAAGGATTTGCTCAACTGCACATCCAGACTGGAAAGCAGGTAATCTTGGAATCTCAAGCCAGAAAGATGCAGATCTGCATCCAGCTTGCTAACTTGCAAAGCCTGATCCATCTCCGCGCAAAGCCTGAACTCCCCCTGCTCCAGGCCCAGGCCTTGTGCTTGCCAGCCCTGCTCCCTGCTCTGCAGGGCCAACTGGAATTTTCCCTTTCCGGTTCCCTGCAGCTCTTGCTCCCAGGCAAACTCCAGTCCGCCTTTCACTGTAGAACCAGTATCCGGGAGCTGCAAATCTAATCCTTGAGTTCCAGGCAGGCTGCCCTGGATCTCAATATTGCCCTTGGACAGATCTGCTTGCCCTTGCATCTGCAAAGGCACTCCCAGCAAACTGGTCTGCAGCAGAAGCTGCAAGTCCTTTTCCTCCTGCAGGGCCAAAGATCCTTGCAAAGGCAGGGGCCAGGAAAATCCCGAGTGTTCCAGAAGCAGATAGGAGGAGCTCAACTGCACCTTTTCCACCGGCGGTAGGGGCAGGGTATTGTCAGACCTGGTATCCCGGTCTGGAAAAGACGGCAGTCCCCAATCCAGCCCACCCTGGGCCCAGGACAGCTTCCATTGCAGACCGCTTATCTGCAGCAGATCCGCCCTGCCTTGCATTAACCCCTGCAGGCTGAGATGCAGGACCACTGTCTGCGCTTCCAGAGCCAGATTATCCCCACCCAACCCGCTCAAAGCAATCCTGCCCGGTCGCAGGGCCTCTACTGTCACCCTGGGCTGCTCAATGCCCAGGTCCCGCATCTGGCCCAAAACAATGCGCTCCAGCACA
>JBNJDO010000151.1:0-3656 GCA_051744965.1 Thermodesulfobacteriota bacterium
CCCTTTGCCGCTGCAGCAGGTAGTCGAACTCGCTCTGGGTGGCCTGGAACTCGTAATGGAACTTCTGGCCGATGATCCTGGCCAGCTCCTGGGCCTGCTCCAGGTCCTGCTCTGAGAAGCTGCCCCGGCCCTTTTTGTTCATGACCTGCAATACTCCCAGCAGGGTCTGCTTGCACTGGATGGGAACAGCCAGCATGGAGCGGGTGCGCAAGCCAGTGCGCAGATCAAAGCTCTTGTTGAAGCCCAGCTTGGGGTGGATGCTGGCCAGAGCTTCTTGGTCATATACGTCTGAAATACGCACCGGCTGCCTGCTTAAGGCCACAAAACCGGCAATGGAAGAAGGGCTGAGGGCCAGGCGGATCTCCTGGATCTCAGCTCCGGTCTTGTACTTGGAGACTATCTCCTGGGCCTTGGGATCGCGCTGATACACTGTAAGCCGTTCTGCATCCAGAATAGCCAGGATCTCTTTTTCCGCATCCTGCAAGACCTGGATAAATCTGCCGGCTTCGTGCAGGAGGTGATAGAGCCGGTTCAATCTGTTCTGGTATTCCAGCTGGGCTTGCAGATCCTGGGTGAACATGATCTGATACTCCTTTTGCAATTCCCTTTGCTTTTCCTGATCAGAGCTGACCTTCCCATACATTATCCTCTGGATAAGGCAGTTGGTCTCATGACGACCCTCCCCTATCTCCTCCCTGTCCAGGGGCAAGGGGAGGATTCCTGGATGCTTGAAGTATTTATGGTTAATATGCCTTTTGCAAACCTTGCAGCCTAGACCTCCTGGATGCGCTCCGGCAGCTCTGCCAGGGAGGGTACTGTCAGCGTAGGCTCTATATCCCAGGGGTCGAATATGGCCTGGGCAGAGCGCTTGACCCAGGCCCCGCGCAGGCCTGCGGAGATCGCGCCTATCACGTCAAAGGGATTGCCTGAGATCAGCCAGGACTCACTTCCCCAGGCCTGGGCCCGGCGCAGGAAATAGCTGTATACAGCAGGGCTGGGCTTGAAAACCCTGGTTTCCTCCACGCTGACCACATCCTGGAAATAGTGCTCCAGTCCGGCGTTTTGCAAAAGCTCTTGTACTGCCCTGGCGCTGCCGTTGGAAAAGGCGAACAGGCGCATACCTGCCTCCCTGGCCTTTTCCAGGCCCTGGACCGAGTCTTCGAAGGCAGGTAGGGTGCGATAGGCAGCCAGCAGGTTTTGTTTTTGCTTCTGGCTCAGCTCCAGGCCAAAGGCCTGGCAGGTGTACTCCAGGGCTTGGGAGGTGCACTGGGAAAAATCCACATAGTTCTGCATCAGGCCCCTGCGGAAGGAGTATTCCAGCTGCTTGTCCCGCCACAGGGAGGAAAAGGCGGGTGCCCGGTCTCCAAGGTGCTCCTGCAGGGCCAAAAGTACGCCGTGGGTGTTGATCAGGGTGCCGTAGACATCAAAGGCCAGGGTGACAGACATGTTTGCCTCCTTTACTGGGCTGGTTTAGTCAAATTAATAGCAAATTATGCCCTTGAAGCAAGATGGTTGGACATTAAATTTCAAATTCCAAGCAGCAAATTACAAATACATTGCAAAATATGAAGTCAGGCAAGTATCCATCTTTGTTCCTGCCTTGCAGCAGGATTGAGCTGGGAAAGCAGGGGATCTCCAGGCCGGATGTGATCCTGGTCAGCGGGGATGCCTATATCGACTCCCCATACTGCGGAGTGGCTGTGATTGGCAGGGTCTTGCAGGACGCGGGCTTTTCTGTAGGCATAATCCCTCAGCCTGATCTGCAGACTGGCCGGGATATCTGTGCTTGGGGCGAGCCCAGGCTATTCTGGGGGGTGAGCGGGGGCTGCGTGGACTCAGAGGTAGCCAACTACACTGCCTTGGGCAAGCCCCGCAGGAGCTGCGACTTTACCCCTGGGTGCAAGAACACCAGGCGACCGGATCGGGCGCTAATCGCCTACACCAACCTGATCCGCAGGTTTTTCAAGGCTACCGTGCCCATTGTCCTGGGCGGGCTGGAGGCCAGCCTGAGGCGCATCGCGCATTATGACCTGCGCAAGGACAATATCAGGCGCAGCGTGCTTCTGGACTCCAAGGCGGATCTATTGGTCTATGGCATGGGAGAGAGGCCGGCTTTGCAGATCGCCAGGGTCCTGGACAAAGGCAGAGGACTGCAGGGCATACCAGGCACCTGCGAGATGGGCAAAGAGGTGCCTGAGGGATATCTCCGGCTGCCGGCCTTTGAGGAGGTGCAAAATGACCCCGGGGCCTTTGCGGAAATGTTCAGGCAGTTCTACGTCCGGGCCATGCAGGATCATGGTCCTGGCCTGGCCCAGGCTTACGGAAACCGCTATCTGCTGCAGCATCCTCCTGCAGGGCCTATGACCAGATCTGAGCTGGATCATATCCAGGAGCTGCCCTTTATGCATGATGCCCATCCAGATTGCAAGGCCAAGGGAGAGATCAAGGCCCTGCAGACCATCCAGGATTCCATAGTCACCCACCGGGGCTGCTACGGGGAATGCTCCTTTTGCTCCATTGCTGTGCACCAGGGCCGGAGGATAATCAGTCGCAGCAGGCAAAGCATCCTGCGCGAGGCGGAGAGGATGGCCTCCAGTCCGGGTTTTAAGGGAGTGCTCAAGGATGTGGGCGGGCCTACCGCGAACATGTATGCCTCAGGCTGCAAGAGGCTTAACCGAGGGGAGCCCTGCCTGGATCGCTCCTGCATCGGCTATCAGGGTATCTGCCCGGAGCTGAAACCAGGACACAAGGCCCAGATGCGCCTCTTGCAGGATCTGGAGGCTTTGCCCGGAGTCAAAAGGGTGCAGGTGGCTTCAGGGGTGCGCCATGACCTGGTCCTGGCGGACAGGAGCTTTGGCAGGCAGTATTTAGAGCAGCTGCTCAAAAGGCATGTCTCAGGCCAGCTGAAGATAGCCCCGGAGCACAGTAAGGAGCAGGTCCTGGAGCTGATGAACAAGCCTGCAGCAGAGCAGGCTGCGCAGTTTGTGCGCCTGTTTGAGCAGGTTTGCGCCAGTGTGGGCAAAAGGCTGTATCTGTCCTGCTATGTGATTGCTGCCCATCCGGGCTGCAAGCTGGAGGACATGCGGCAGTTCCTGGAGTTTGCCAAGTCCAGGCTGCATTTTGTGCCCCAGCAGGTACAGATCTTTACTCCGCTGCCCTGTACCCGGTCTACTGTTATGTATCACAGCGGACTGGATCCGGTGAGCGGGAGGGAGGTCAGTAGTGAAAGGGGCCTGCAGGGCAAGAAGCAGCAAAAGGAGGTCCTGTTCGACAAAGCCTCCAGGGGCAGGAAGGGCAGGGGGAGATGATAGGATGCAGAAAAAGCATGGAGCAAGGAGCAGGGAGCATGGGGCAGAGGGCAGGGGGCAAGGAGCGTGGGGCATGGGGCATTTTCCTTGTTCCCAGGCTCCTGCCTGGGAACACAGGTTCCCGTGGCTCCTGCCACTGTCGTATGGGCTAGCATGCTAGAATTGGTCTGGAGACCGGGGAGGAGCTGTAGCGGCAGGAGCCCCGCTGGGGGAGGCGTTCCCAGGCGGGAGCCTGGGAACGAAGAAATGAGCAAGCAGGGGGCTTTACAGCTCAATATGTTTTATCCCGCACTCCAGGTCCAGCCTGCTGGCCATGTTCTGCAGACCCTGGGTACGGCCGGTGCTGTA
>JBNJDO010000152.1:0-3646 GCA_051744965.1 Thermodesulfobacteriota bacterium
GGATATTGACTGCCCCTTCTGTTCCAGCTTTTTGCCCTGCTGCGGCCTCCAGGATTTCAAGCCAGTACACTGGCGAAATAAAGTCCGCCCTGGAGCAGGGCCAACTCTCCCGGGATGCGGCCCTGTCCAGATACCTGGATTTGATCCGGGCAGTTAGGCGAGCCTGCTTCCAGACCTAGTACCCCTGATCTTGAAGGCAGTTCTCAGCTAACAGCTTAAAGACCTAAGCCAGCTTGTTCTCCTGATCCCCCTGGTCCATGATCTGCTGCAACACCTCTTTTTCTTCCCCGCAGGGCACCCGGCCGCTAAGCGTGGCCAAGCAGACCTTTTGCCCTTGCTGATTGTACATCTCTGCCTCAGCCTGTGCCCTGCCTGTCTCATCAAGCTTGGTGATGGTCATTTTGCAGGTAATGGTCTCCCCAAAATAGACAGGCTTCAGGAAACGAAAATCCATGCCTGTGGCCAGCCAGGCCAGTTGGCCCCCTATCTCGCAGATCATGCCCCCCACCAGCAGCCCATGGCAGACCTCTGCCTGGAAACCCTTGCTCTTTGCCCAGCTGGACTCATAATGCACAGGATTGTAGTCCCGGGTGACATCCCCCATCAATCTGGTATCCTCCCGGGTAAATGTGCGGGAAATCGAAAATGAATCCCCTTCCTGCAGACCTTGAGCAGCAAGTCTGCGCATCTCAGTGCTCATCTTTTTCCCCTTTTCCTGTGTTGCCTTTAAACAGCACACCCTTTACTGATCCGGGCAGCTGATTTATTCCATGTTGCTTGCGCACAGCCATTGCTACTGGACATTCCCGACTACAAGGAATAATTTCCCCAATACATAAATCAAAAAACAGCTTCAGACAAACAAAGCAAGTATGAAATTTCTAACCTCCCAATTAGTCTATTTTTTTCAGAGCAGGAGCGCCCAACGCAACGTCAAGGTCCTGCTCAAGTTCATTCTGGTCTTGATGCTGCTCATCCTGGTATACAGCTATCTCTTCCATTACCTCATGGCCTTGGAGGGCAAGGAGTACTCCTGGCCCACCAGCATTTACTGGACCCTGGTGACCATGACCACCCTGGGCTTTGGGGACATCACCTTCACCACTGACATTGGCCGCATCTTCTCTATAGTGGTCCTGATCTCAGGCGTTGTCTTCCTGTTGGTCATGCTGCCCTTTACCTTCATCCAGTTCTTTTATGCCCCCTGGCTGGAAGCCCAGAACAAGGCCCGCACTCCTCGCAGCCTGTCCCAGGATACCAGAAACCATATTATCATGACCAATCTGGAGACTGTAGGCGCAGCCCTGGTAGCCAAGCTCCAGCAGCACAATTACTCCTATGTGATCCTGGTCAGTGATCAGCAAAAGGCCCTGGAGCTCTATGACCAGGGCTATAAAATAGTGCTCGGCGACCCAGACGATATCAAGACCTACCAGAAAATCCGTGCAGACCAGGCAGCCTTGCTCTTCTGCAACCAGGATGATCAATTGAACACCAACTCCATATTCACCCTGCGCGAGCTGTCCGCCCAGACTCCGATTGTGGCCAATGCTGAAAGCCAGGCTTCCGTGGACATCATGGAGCTGGCAGGAGCCAATCAGGTTTTACATTTTTCCCAGATGCTGGGCAGATCCCTGGCCAGAAGGGTCTTTGGGGTCAGCATGCATGCCAATATCATAGGCAATTTTGACCAGCTGGCCATAGCCGAGGCTCCTGCCATGCGCACCCCCCTGGAGGGCAAGATCCTGAAGGAAAGCGGCATCAGGGAGAACACCGGAGTAAACGTGGTGGGCCTTTGGCAAAGGGGCAGCTTCAAGCTGCCTGGCCCGGAGACAGAGATCGGGCCCCAGACCGTCTTGGTCCTGGCAGGCTCAGAAAAGCAGCTGCAGCGCTATGACCAGCTGTACAGCGTATACAGCGTCTCCCAGGAGCCAGTGCTTATCCTGGGCGGAGGCAGAGTGGGCAAGGCGGCTGCAGATGCCCTGCAGGAAAGCGGCATAGACTATCGCATAGTGGACAAAAGTCCCAGGATAGCTAGAGGGCAGCAAGGCTTTATCCTGGGGGACGCTGCTGACTTGGAGATACTGAAACAGGCTGGGATCCAGCATGCCCCTTCGGTGATCATCACCACCAACAACGACAACATGAACATCTACCTGGCCATCTATTGCCGCAGGCTGCGCCCTGACATCCAGATCATCACCAGGGCCACCCTGGATCGTAACATCAGCCAGCTGCACCTGGCAGGCGCAGACCTGGTTATGTCCTATGCCTCCATGGGGGCCAACGCAGTGCTCAACTTCCTCAAAGAAGACAAGGAGCTCATGGTGGCAGAAGGCCTGAACATCTTCCGCCAACCCATCCCCAAAAGCCTGATCAATAAGTCCTTGCAGCAAAGCAGGATCCGGGAGAAGACCAGCTGCAGCGTAATCGCTGTCCGCATAGGCAGTAAAATGCGTATCAACCCAGAACCGGAGTTTATGCTGCAAAAGGGCCAGGAGCTTATCCTGATCGGCACCACCCAGGCTGAAGAGAAATTTTTGCGGCATTTCGAACAAAACAGCAGCAGGCCCTATATCTGATTCAAAACAAAATCAGGCAGATCCCTCCAGCCAGAAAGGGAAAAATCAACACCAGGAGGGTGCGCAGCGCTGTAAAGCGCAGGCCTATAAAGGCCAGGCCCATGATCAGCTGCCCCATGCCCAGCAGGGCCCAGCCGGTAATCATGGCCACCACAGTGGCCAGCCCGGCCCCCAGCTCATAGATGCTGGATATCACCGGGAATGCTGCATAAGGCCCGCCCAGGATAAGGCTGCCTGCAAAAGTGCCGATCACGATCCCTTTCCAGCCTGACTCCTCCCCCAGCCAGGACTGGATTGTCTCCGGAGGCACAGCCACCTGGAGCAGCCCGGCCAGCGTAAAGGCCAGCAGCAACAGGGGCAGCAGGCCGACAAACATCTCCCTGGCCTGCCTGAGGCCTTGGACATGGGAGCCATCCCCTTTTTTCCTGGCCAGGAAAAAAAGGCCCAGGCTCATGGCCAAAAGAAAGCCGAATGCAATCCACATAAGAGCCTACCCGCTGTTCTGCTTGGGATTGCGCAAATGCTGCAGTCTGCGGATCTCCAGCTTTAGCTTGTCTGTCTGGCCCTGCAGGAAATAATGCGCCGCAAGGCCTGCCAGGACTGGAAATGCAAAAGTGAGCACATAGCGAACCAATGTCAGCTTGGGCCCCAGCAGGGCAATCTCCAAGGGAAGCCTGGTCAAAGTCCAGAGGTTCTTGGCTGTCACAAAGCTGATCACAGTACCCAGCCCTGCGCCTGAGACCAGCAAAGTAGCGGCCAAGGGAAAGAAGATGAATGGCCCGCCCGGAACTAAGGCACCGGCCAGACCTCCCAGCAGAATGCCCTTTAGTCCGGATTCGCTTCCCAACCAGCGGGAAACCTCTTTTTCTGAGCTCACAGCGGATATAAGCCCTGCACTGGCAAAGGCCAGCAGGAGCAGCGGCAGGAGCTTGAGCAGCATGAGCAGGCCAATATAGACCCCCTGAAGCAGCTGCTCCCAGCCTCCCCTGCTCCAGGCCAGTACAGCCAGCAGAATGCAGGCTGCGCCCATGATAATATATATGCGGCGCATTTCCTTCAATTAA
>JBNJDO010000153.1:0-3532 GCA_051744965.1 Thermodesulfobacteriota bacterium
CGATAGGAGCCTTGCTTAAGCCTCAGCTCAGCCATGGGCGTGACCTGGATGGCGGACTCTGCCCTTACCGGACAGGCATGCTCGCAAAAGCCGCAGCCAGTGCACTTGCGATCCTCTACAAGAGGCACTGCTGCCTCCTGCCCAGGTATCCTTTCCAGGCTCACAGCCCCGAAGGGACAGGCCTCGTCGCAGATGAGGCAATCCCTGTCCATTTCCCAGGCGATGCAGGCCCTGCGGTTAATAACTGCAGTACCCATCTTGGCCCAGTGCTTTTCCTGCAGGCCGAGGTTCCGGATAGCTCCGCTGGGGCAGACCTGGCCGCAGGCATTGCATTCAGGCTCGCAAGGTCCCCTTCTGGCTACAGCCAAAGGGGAATACACTCCAGAGAGGCCTGCTTCCCACCAGGCAGGCTGGAGCATGTTTGTAGGGCAGGCCTGTAGGCAGAGCCCGCATCTCAGGCACTGGTTCAGGAACTCTGTCTCCGGCACAGCCCCAGGCGGTCTGATAAGCTCGGGCGGAGTGATGTGGCCTTTGTCCTGCCTGGGCCAGTACTCATAAAGCCCCCTGTGCCCGATAAAAGAAATAGCAGCACCCAGCCCCAAAGCCTGCAGGGCCTGCCTGCGGCCAGGAAGGAAGGGCTCAGGCCTGATGGAGCCAGTCCCCAGGCCAAAGTGGATGGCGCTTTCAGGGCAGATTTTGACGCACTTCTGGCAGGCTATGCACTCCTGATGCAAGGTCTTTGCTGCGTCCTGGTGTATGGCCTGCATGGGGCACTCCTGCACACACTTTTGGCACTGGGTGCAGGCTGAGGAGACCTGCCTGCGCAGTAAGGGCCTTTGTCCCAGCAGGGCCAGCAGCCCTCCAGCCGGACAGATGAATCTGCACCAGAATCTAGGTGACCTTTGATTTAGCCAGAACAGGATGAGGAAGAAGGGCAGCAGGAACCAGAGGGTGCTGTAGCGAGCAGCATCTGCTTGTACCAGCAATGTCTGTAGCAAGGAGGGATTGAAAGCTTCAGGCAGCCGTTCTAGGAGCTGCTGGGGCAGGTACTGCAGCCAGGGCAGGACAGCCAGGATGTACAGTCTGCCTGCCCAGGCCAAAGGCGAGCCCCAGTGGGCCAGATTGAGGCCCAGAAGGGCAGCAAAGATGAGCAGCAGCAAAAACAGGTACTTTACAGTCAGCCAGCCCAGGGGAATCTGCAGGAATTGTTTTTTGTTCAGCTTGGCGAAAAGCTGTTTGGAAAAATCGAATGTGCTGCCCAAGGGACAGATATAGCCGCAAAAAAATCTGCCCAACACCAGGGTTCCCAGCAGGAGCAGACCCAGCACCAGCAGAGCAGGCATAACAATTCCTGCAGAGAGTAAAACTCCCAGGAATAGCAGAGGATCCAGATAGAACATGGACTCTGCCGGCAGCCAGCCAAGCATGGACATACCTGTTTGCTGCAGGATGATTACAAACAGCAGCAGCCAAAGACCCTGCAGCAGGCGCTGCAGGATATTCATGCCTGGAGCTTTTCCACTTGCAGGCTCTGCAGATCCATATTGCCTAGACCACGTTCCTGGGCCAGACGAATATGCTTGACCTGGCCTGGGTCAAGGGATCTACCGTACCATTTGATCAAGTCCACTGTATAGGCGTCTGCTGCTACCATGTCCGTGCTGGCGATGATCTTTTCCGGCTTGACCACCTCCCCTGGACCAGCAGGTCCGTCGCTGGTCAAGGCTCTGGTGGCGTCCACCAGAACTAGATCCGGCTTGAGCAGGGTGCAGAGGTCCACTATGGATTCGTGCAGGTCATAGCGCCAGTGCATCTCGCTCCTGTCCCGGATCAGGCCCATCATGCCCTTCATGCTCAGGCTGACTCCTGTACTGGAGTGGTGCTTGGCCACAGGGGCGGAGATCAAGACATCCGCCTGCAGGACTTCGCGCATGACCTGCCTGGAGCTGAGCTGCTTGCCATCGGGTATTCTGGTTTCCTGGAAATCGCCTTGGGCCTGTACTCCCTTGACTTGGCAGACGTCCACTGCTTCTGCAGCCTCCTGGATACCGCTTTTGACCAGGCACAGCTCTGCCGTGCGTAAGGGGTTGTCCAGGACAGACACTCTGGAGGCCCCGGCGTCCCGACACATCTGTGCCAGGGTCTGCACCACCTGGGGATGGGTGGTAGTGGCCATTTCCGGAGGTTGATCAAAGCTCATATTGGGCTTGATAACCACCTTCTGGCCTTTTTTTACGAACCTGGACATGCCTCCCAGGGCCTGTACTGCCGCCTTGGTGGCCTTATCCGGGCTGCCCTGGACTTCAACCAGGTCCGGATGCTCCCTGGCCAGGGCCCTGGCAGGGAGCTGCATCAGTCCCAGGCCGCCCAAAAGGCAGAGCCCGCCTTTTAGCTGCAGGCTGAGGAACTCCCTGCGAGGTAGTTTGGAATTCAGGTCTTTCATGATGGCTCCAGTTTGTAGGGTTGCAGTAAAAGCAGTTGAGAATACCAAAAGTAAATTGATATTAGTTCTTGATACCTTTTTACAGACAATTTGGCAATACCCGCCACTATAGGGATGATCCGCGTAAGCCGGGGGTTTTAAGGTCTTGAGTCTGAAATAGAATTGAGTTATTTTTCTATCTTTTATAATGCACAATATTAACCTGGAACCTTGAACCATGAACTAAAGGGAGATATCAGTGTCAGAACAGGAAATGCCCCAAGATCTGCCTGAGCCAGAGCTTAGCAGCAACGCCCGCATTGTGCTGGATAAGCGCTACCTGAAAAAGGATGAACAGGGCCAGCCCCTGGAGGATCCCAGGCAGATGTTCTGGCGGGTGGCCGCCAAGATAGCCTCGGCTGAAGAGGAGTATCCTGACTCACCTTATACACCCCAGGATCTGGCCAGGGAGTTCTACTTCCTGATGACCAGCTTTGATTTCCTGCCCAACTCTCCGACCCTGATGAATGCAGGCACAGATCTGGAGCAGCTGGCGGCCTGCTTTGTACTGCCTGTGGAGGATTCCATGCAGGGCATTTTCGACGCCATCAAGTATGCTGCCTTGATTCACAAGTCAGGCGGTGGCACCGGGTTTTCCTTCTCCAGACTGCGGCCCAGCAAGAGCAAGGTGGGCTCCACCGGAGGGGTGGCCTCAGGTCCGGTATCTTTCCTGCGCATCTTCAATACAGCCACGGAGCAGGTCAAACAGGGTGGCACCAGGCGTGGTGCGAACATGGGCGTTCTGCGCGTGGATCACCCGGATATTCTGGAGTTCATCAAGTCCAAGGAGCGCCAGGGCCAGCTGAACAACTTCAATCTGTCAGTGGCCCTGGATGAGAAGTTCATGCAGGCTGTGGAGCAGGATGAGGAGTACAGCCTGATAGCCCCGCACAACCAGCAGGAAAAAGGCAGGCTGCGGGCCAGGGATGTCTTTACCCAGTTGGTGCAAAAGGCCTGGGAAGGAGGGGATCCAGGGATTATCTTCATTGACCGCATCAACCGGGATAACCCCACCCCTGCCCAAGGGGAGATAGAGTCCACAAATCCTTG
>JBNJDO010000154.1:0-3522 GCA_051744965.1 Thermodesulfobacteriota bacterium
TCTGCTTGTCTCCTTACAAACGCCTTGGTTGTGATTGCTTGCTTAAATTTGAGGCATATCATTGTCCAGGGGGAAGGTAAATGCTTCCTCCTCTTCCTCCAGGCTTGAGAATCTGGCGGTATTTCTATAAGCTGAAACTCTAACCCCTGATTTGTGGATAGCATTTGAATATAACAAAAAACTCAGCCTCAGTCGTGCAGTCCTTTAAATAAAATTAAAAACCAGAAGGAGTTTAACCATGCTCAGTGCAAAAATGGAAGAGGCCTTGAACCAACAGGTCAATGCTGAACTGTATTCTGCTTATCTTTATCTGTCCATGTCTGCCTATTTCAGCGAGGTCAATTTAAACGGTTTTGCGCACTGGATGCGCCTTCAGGCTCAGGAAGAGCTGTCCCATGCCCTGAAAATCTACGACTATGTAAATGATCGGGGTGGGAGGCCTTTTCTGGACACCATTGATGCGCCTCCCAAATCATGGGAATCACCCAGCCAGGTATTTGAGAATGTCCTGAATCACGAACAAAAGGTGACAGCAATGATCAACAACTTGGTAGACCAGGCCATACAGGAAAAAGATCACGCCACCAACAATTTTCTGCAGTGGTTTGTATCCGAGCAGGTGGAAGAGGAAGCCAGCGCCAATGAAGTCCTGGAAAAGGTGAAAATGACTGGAGACCAAGGCGGAGGATTGTTGGTGCTGGACCAGGAACTGGGCAAAAGGGTCCTGGCCCCT
Organism: Thermodesulfobacteriota bacterium; assembly: GCA_051744965.1. GTDB lineage: Bacteria > Desulfobacterota > Desulfovibrionia > Desulfovibrionales > Desulfothermaceae > CAZBUB01. The sequence goes on from JBNJDO010000154.1 coordinate 734, forward strand.
GGTCCAGAAGCGTAGGTACTGGCCCTGAAATGATGCGACTGCAAAAAGGACTTTTTGCAGTCGCAGAAGTCAGAAATCAGATGAGGAGCCTGTGAATAGTTGTTACCCATTTGTTTTAGAATATCGAGGTTGAACAGTCTTCTGCATCCTGCAGTTAATGAGCAGGGGTGCCTGGCCTCTTTACAGCCACAAATCGTGAGCAATCACAGGGTTAACTCGCATCATACCAGGAAAGTTCTATATGCTCAAAAACAGCTTCCTGCATCTGCCCTTGGTGGGCCCAAGCACGGAACAAAAATTATGGAAGAGCGGGCTCAGGACCATGCAGGAATTCCTGGAAAGTCCGCCAGCATTTCTCTCCAGGAATAGGCAAAGGAGCATCGCGGAAAATATTGCCCTGGCCCAGGACAGGCTGCATAGGCAGGACTCTGCATACTTCTGCGCCAACCTGCCTGTAAAAGAGCATTGGAGAATATTCAAGGAGCACAGGCAAAATACTGCCTATATAGATATCGAGACCACAGGCCTGGGCAACGCTTTGGATAGCATCACCACCATCGCCCTTTATGACGGCCAGCGCATCAAGTACTACATACATGGTCATAACTTGCAGGACTTCAAGCAGGATATCAGGGAATACAAGACCCTGGTCACATACAACGGCAAGACCTTTGATGTCCCTTTTATTGAGAGCTATCTGGACCTCAGGCTGGATCAGGCCCATATCGATCTGAGGTATGTGCTGCGCAGCCTGGGCTACTGCGGGGGGCTGAAGTCCTGCGAGCGGCAGCTGGGCCTGGGCCGCTCCGGATGCCTGCAGGACATGGATGGATACTTCGCTGTGCTCCTGTGGCAGGAGTACAAAAGGAGGAAGAGCCAAAAGGCCCTGGAAACTTTGCTTGCCTACAACATCCAGGATGTGCTGGGGCTGGAGCAGCTGATGATCGAGGCCTACAACCAAAAGCTGGGCAGCATCCCCCTGGACCTTCCTCCTGTCCCGGATTCCCAGCCCCTGGAGAATCCATGCCAGGTGGATGACTCCATTGTCAGAAGCATTAAGGCCCGGATCTGGAGGCATTAGGCTGCAGGTATCCATTTGCAGTTCTTTTGGTGCAATTCAAATTAGGACCCGCGTGATTGTAGCTTGCAACAGGGCAGGGCAAGAAATGGGTGCGGTTCCAGGTAAAGCCTGCTTCCAGACATCAACTTTTCTCGAAGCACCCTGCCCTTTCTGCAGGGCTTGCGTGCTATGGAAAAGCGGGCAGTTGCAACAAATCTATATCGAATACCGAGGGTTCTGGTATAAAGGAAAGCTTCATGATAAGCAGGTCAAGGTGGAAAGCTTGGATAGCGCTGACCTTTTTGCTTACTGTGCTTCTTAGTTCAGTGCCAGGTTCAGCAGGAAAGGAGGGAGGGAGCAGGGAGCTGGCCCGCCGCATAGGACAGATGCTTATGGTGGGATTCAGGGGCCTGGAAGTGGACCAAGACAGCCCCATAGTCCAGGATATAAAAAGTGGCCGTATCGGAGGGGTGGTGCTTTTTGATTATGACCTGGCCCGTAAAAGCCCGGAGCGCAATGTCCGCTCCCCGCAGCAGCTGCAGGCCCTGGTCCGGCAGTTGCAGGCCGCTAGCAGCAGCACCCTGCTAGTAGCCGTGGATCAGGAGGGAGGCAAGGTGGCCCGGCTCAAGGAAAAGTATGGCTTCCAGCCCACTGTTTCCCAGGGCTGGCTGGGCAGGCAATGCAGCACCCGGCTTACTGCTGAATATGCCTCCCGGACCGCCGCCACGCTTGCAGAAATGGGCATAAACCTCAATCTGGCACCGGTGGTGGACCTGAATATCAACCCGGACAACCCGGTCATCGGTGGACTGGAGCGCAGCTTTTCCCAGGATCCAGGAAAAGTGGTCGCGCATGCCCGGGCAGTGATCCAGAGCCACAGAGAAAAAAATGTTTTGACCGCGCTGAAGCATTTCCCAGGCCACGGCAGCTCCACCCAGGACTCCCATCACGGTTTTACTGACGTGACAGATAGTTGGCAGGAAAAGGAGCTGCAGCCCTATGCAGAGCTTTTAGCCTCGCCAGGTACAGACATGGTCATGACTGCCCACGTGTTCAACTCCCGCCTGGATCGCCGCTGGCCGGCCACTTTGTCCAGAAAGGTCCTGCATGATCTTTTGCGCCGCGAGATGGGCTTTGACGGGGTGATCATCTCAGACGACATGCAGATGGGGGCTATCCGGGAGATGTTTGGGCTGGAAACAGCGGTCAAAAGGACTATCCTGGCTGGCACAGATATAATAGTTTTCGGCAATAATCTGGTCTATGAGGAGGATATTGCTTCCAGGGTCCAGGACATGATTCTGGATTTGGTGGAGGAGGGCGAGATCCCGGCCCGGACCATCCACAACTCCTATGCCAGGATCATGGAGCTTAAAAGGGCCCTTTGAAGAACAATCTTTAAGAGGGTTCGTCCGGTTTTTATATGCATCCTCCCAGAGTTTCACAACTGATAAAAACCTGTTCACGAACTTACACGAATGATCACGAATAAGACAAACATTAAATATCAGCCAGAGGTCTTCTTTCCAATTAAATAATCCCGGTGTCACTGCATGGCGAGTCGCCTTTTGCACGTGAGATTCATGCAGATGATAAAGCTTTCACGGATTGATTTTGCGCCGTGTTTTTTAGTTTTTTGTCCATGGTGGCCAAAGCGGCGTTGTGCCGGCGCGCAAGCACCAGGAAAAACATATCATAAACCGTCATCTGTGTGTTGCAGGCCAGAGCA
>JBNJDO010000155.1:0-3497 GCA_051744965.1 Thermodesulfobacteriota bacterium
ACGGCCAAGACGCGGTACGGCTGCACTCCAGAGCCTAGTGTCGCGTCTCACAAGTTCTGTCTTTGATCTTTCAAGCCAAGAGCATGCAATGTTTCATTTCGATTTTGAGATGAGTCAAAAAATTGAAATATGATTCACAGGCAGATTGCCAAAAAAGAGCATAAAATTTATGAGACGCGACACTTGTGTGGACTATATCAGACCTGCCTGCTGCAGGGCCTGGCGCAGTTGCTCCAGATTTTCCTCTTGCATGGGTGTCAAAGGCAGCCTGAGCTCCAAATCCATCCTGCCCATTAGATGCAGGGAGGTCTTGACTGGTATGGGGTTGGTTTCCAAGAACATGGCCCGGCACAAGGGAGCCAGCTCATAGTGCAGTTGCAGGTATCTCTGTCTTTCCTGCTTGGCATGGGTGGAACATAGAGCACTCATCTTATCCGGTGCGATGTTGCTGACCACAGAGATAACCCCTTTGCCGCCCTGGGCCAGCAAGGGCAGGACAATGAAGTCCTCTCCTGCCAGGACAGAGAATTCCCGGGAACAGAATTCAATAATCTCAGAGACCTGTTTAATGTTTCCGCTGGCTTCCTTGACTCCAACCACTTCAGGAATCTCCCTGTCCATCCTGGCCAGGGTCTGGGGCAGGAGGTTGCTGCCTGTCCTGCCTGGCACGTTGTAGACCACCATGGGCAGGGATACCTCCCTGGCAATAGCCTGATAATGTGCCAGCATACCTGCCTGGGTGGGTTTGTTATAGTAGGGGGTGATGAGCAGGGCCCCGTCTGCGCCCGCCTCCTTGGCGAACCTGGTCAGTTCAATGGCCTCCCTGGTATTGTTGGAGCCCGAGCCTGCCAGAACAGGCACCCTGCCTTGGGCCTGCTCTATACAGATCTTGATCACTTGTTTGTGTTCTTCATGGGACAGGGTGGCTGACTCTCCAGTGGTTCCACAGGGCACCAAGCCGTGGATACCCTGTTGGATTTGCCATTCTATATGCTGCCTAAATCCCTCCTCGTCCACTTGATCCTGGTGAAAAGGGGTGACCAGGGCGGTATAAGCGCCTGTGAATTGCATGTTCTCCTCCTGTTTGCTTGCTGCTTAATCGGTTTCCAGCTGGACAGCCCAGGGATTTAGATATCCGGCGAAAACCAGCACTGCTGCGCCCTGGAGATAAATCAAGCCCTTCTGCAGGAAAATGTTCAACTCTTCCTGGCCTGAAGTGGTGATCCTGATCTGATCTCCGCACAAGCCAAGTTCCCTGGCCACTACTGCTGCTGCAGCTGCCCCTGTGCCACAGGCCAGGGTTTCCCCCTCTACTCCTCGCTCATAGGTGCGTACGTACAAATGTTCCGGTCCCTGGAAACCTACCAGGTTTACATTAGCCCCTTGGGGGGCGAACCTGGAGTGGTATCTGATCCCTGGGGCCAGGGCCTGGATGTCCAGCTGGTCGGGATCCTCAGAGAAATAGACCACATGGGGCACCCCAGTGTCCACATAATGGACCTGTAAAAGCTCCTGGCCGGACCAGGAGAGCTCAATATCCAGATATAAGTCTTTGGGGCTGGTCAGCTGGACCTTGACCTGTCCCTGTTCAGGGCTGACATGTGCCTGTATCGGCCCGGCATCAGTGCCTAGAATATGATTTTTTCCTGCAAGTCCCAGATGGTAGGCAAGCCAGGCAGCGCACCGCGAGCCATTGCCGCACATCTCTGCCCTGGAGCCGTCAGAGTTGAAAAAATGCCACCTATAGTCAATCCCCTTTTCCTGCGGCTCTGTGTGCAGGAAAATAAGCCCATCAGCACCCACTCCCAAAGAGGGCTGACAGATCCTTGAGGCCCAGAGGGCCATGCTTTCCTTTTGCAGCTGCAGTTGATCATTGAGAATGATCACAAAATCGTTTCCGCTGCCCTGCATTTTGTAAAAAGGCACAGGCAAAGTGTTCGGGAAGATCTCCTGCATGGGACAAGCGCTGAGGAACTTTGCGTTATCAGCTCCAGCTCTGTTCATTGATTCAGAAACTCCTTGAGATCCTTGCCCACTCGAAAGAAGGGCAGCCTTTTGGGTTGCACGTCCACCACCTCTCCTGTGCTGGGGTTACGGCCTTTATATCCGGCATACTCCTTGATCTTGAAGCTGCCAAAGCCCCTGATCTCAACCCTGTCGCCCTTTTCCAGGGAGGTCTTAATGCTTTCAAAAAAAGTGTTGACTATAGTGGTTGCTTCCTCCAGGGAGACACCTTGCTTCTCAGCCAATGCCTTGATCAATTGACTTTTGTTCATGCTGGCCTCTCTTATGGGGATAGAGGTTGAGGAAAAGATGCACAGGGACAAAAATGCAGCAGCCTGCTTAAGACACTCAGAATATTATACTTTATGCATTAATCTAGGATTAGCTGTCAAGCCCTGTTCTCAATCTCCATCCATTTCCAGCTCAAAAGGCTTCTGCAGCTCCGGCTGCAGCTTGTCCCGCAGCTGCTGTAGGCGTTCCGCAAGGCTTTGTATGCCTTTGTATGCACTTGAATTGGGAGCGTATTTGCTCAATGGGATTTGTTGGGATATGGCCTTGGCCACTGCTTGATCCTGCAATATGATGCCCAAAAGCTGGATCTGAATCCCTAGAAACTTTTCGCAGGCAGCCTGAAGCCTTTTGAAGCATTGTTCCCCTTCCTGCCTGCTCTTGACCATGTTGACTATGATGAAAACGCGCTGCACCTGTTTTTGGTGGTGCAGCACCTTGATCAATGCATAGCCGTCTGTCAGGGAGGTGGGCTCTGGAGAGATGACCACGCATTTCACTCTGGTCATAGCAGCTAAGGAAGTTACTGTGGTATTGATCCCTGCACCCAGATCCAATATCAGGTAGTCGTAGTTGCTGAAGTGCGTATTCAGTTTCTGGAATAAAATGGCCTGCAGGTCCCAATCCCACTCCACAAGTTCAGGAACTCCTGAGGCTGCAGGTAAAAAATCAAACCCCTTTTTCTCCAGGCTAAACAAGACGTCTTCCGGAACTATCTCCGGCTCCAGGAGATCCTCCAGGTTGCGCTCTGGTGCAACTCCCAGCAGCACATCCAAGTTTGCAAGCCCCATGTCGCAGTCCATGAGCATGCAGGACTGCTGCATGTTGTAAAGGGCATAGGCCAGGTTCAGGGCGATGTTTGTCTTGCCCACACCTCCCTTGCCGCTGAGGATAGAGACGCTCAAGGTGTTCTTCTGGCTCATGGTTTTATTCGCTTTATCTTTGCTGTTAGCTAGGCCAGCCAGGATAGTTATCCAGAGCTTTCATCTTCCTGGCCCAAGTCGTCTCCTTTGAACAAAAACTGCTTTTCCTGGTGCCTTACCAGGGATTTGCTTTCAGATCTGCTGGCATCCAGCAAGGGAGCCTGGATCATTTTGTCCTTACCCTCTATTTTGGCTTGATACATGGCCTGGTCAGCAGCTTCCAGGATCTGGGCAGGCTGGATTTCCAGTCTTCCTTTGTAACAGACCATGCCAATGGAACAG
>JBNJDO010000156.1:0-3479 GCA_051744965.1 Thermodesulfobacteriota bacterium
AACCTATGTATTCCCATATGTCGGATTTGCCCTGCCCTGAGTTCGAGAGCACCCCCTGGGCTGCAGGCCCGGAGCTGTCCAAGAGGCGGGTGGCCCTGGTCTCCACTGCAGGACTGCACCGCCGGGAGGACAGGCCTTTTGCAGGTATGGACGGGGACTACCGGGTGATTACTAAGGACGTAGCAGCCAATGATCTGGTGATGAGCCATGTCTCCACCAATTTTGACCGTACCGGATTCCAGCAGGACTGGAATGTGGTCTTTCCCCTGGATCGCCTGCATGAGCTGGCCCGGGACAAAAAGATCGGCAGCGTGGCGGATTATCATTATTCCTTTATGGGCGCGGCTGATCCGCAGAAGATGACTGAGCCTGCCCAGAACCTGGCTGGATTGCTGCAAGGGGACAATGTGGATGCAGTGCTACTGTTGCCGGTCTGACCCTTTTGCACCCGCGCCGTGGGCGCGTTGGCCCATTATCTGGAAGAAGAGGGCCTGCCTACCACCCAGATTAGCCTGATCCGCAAGCATACAGAGATCATCAAACCGCCCAGGGCCTTGTGGGTGCCTTTCGAACTGGGCCGGCCCCTGGGTGCACCGCATGAGCCGGAGTTCCAGAGAAAGGTCCTTTGCTCTGCTCTGGAGCTCTTGCAGGCAGAGCAAGGACCAGTACTGCAGGATTTTGCAGAAGAGGCCCCGGACCAGGAGGCAGCGCAGGAGCAGGATCAGGCCTGGGCTTGTCCTGTGAGCTTTGCCCAGGGTTCAGAGGAATCCAGCGACTTGGAGAAGATGATCACAGCCCTGCAGCAGGAGATATCAGAGCTGAGGCCCTGGTATGACCTGGGTCTGGAGAAACGGGGCAGGACTGCGGTAGCGGATTTTGCACCGGAAGCAGCAGCCAGGGTGCTTACGGACATTCTGCAGGGCAGGGAGCTGGACACCAAGGGCAGGGACATATCTGATGCGGTGGCCCTGCGTTTGGCTGCCCAGGATCTAAAGGCATTTTATTTCGAATCAGCCATATCCAGGCCAGGCGCGAAAACTCCGGACAGCAAGGCCTTTTCCAAGTGGTACTGGGGACAGACTGCAGCAGGCAGGGTGTTGCAGGAAGTGAAGGAAGCTTGCTCAAAATCCCAGGACAAGGAGCTGCGGCTGACAGGGAAGATGTTCCTGGTGCCCATGGTTTAGAGCTTGTGGTGGCTCATCAGGTTCTTGCGTAACTGTAGAATAATAGAAAGTGGTGACCTTACTGGGAAGGGCTCATCTCATGGCATTCTCTGACTGGATTCCGGTCCTGGATCAAGTCCAGGATGACGACCTTGCGCCGCAATGACGGAAAGGAGGCCAGATCTCTACCAGTCCAGCTGCAGCCTGCCTTCCTGGAGGCGTGGGTAGATGTGCTTGTCCCAGGCCTGGTCAGTATGGGGGAAGTCGCTGCGATAGTGGGATCCGCGGCTTTCTTCCCTGGCCAGGGCTGCTGTGAGTATCGCCTTGGCCACCTGCAGCATGTTGGCCAGCTCCAAGGCCTTAATCCTGGATCTAGGGGCTGGGGCATGCCTTTCAAATTCGGTTTTCAGGACATCCAGCTCCTTTAGGCCGCTTTCCAGGGATTCCTTGGAGCGCAGGATGCCGGCATGCAGCCAGATCAGCATTTGCAGCTTCTGTCTGAGCTGGGAGATGCTTTGGCCTGGGTCTTCAACCGGAGGTGTGGAAAACTGTGGTGCAGGCTCCAGCTTTGACCAATGCGGATCCTGCAGATCGCAGGCCGCCTGGGCAGCGCCCTGGGCAGCAAGTTTGCCGAATACTGCGGTTTCCGCAAGTGCGTTTCCCCCTAGGCGATTGGCCCCGTGCAGGCCGCCTGTGACTTCCCCTGCTGCAAAAAGGCCCTGAATAGGAGTCCCTGCATCTGCCTGGCCAGCTATGCCTCCCATGCAGAAATGCGCAGCAGGCTTGATGGATATGCTGCCCTGCTGCTTTGCTGCGAGCTTTTCTGCCCAGGACCTGAGAGCTTGAGTGCTTTGCACTCCGAAGTTCTCCCGGGCCTCTCGCCAGATGGAGTCCTTTTGCTGCAGCCTGAGCCTGAGGCTTCCATCCGGAAAGACCAAGCCTGCCTCTGCCTCTAAAGCCATGGCCTGGCAGAGCTCATCCCTGGCAGCAATAGCCAGGGGCCTGGTCTGGATCCCGTATTTAGAGACTATGTCTTCTGCTTGGGCATTTTCCAGGGTGCCTACTTCGCCAAGCAAAGGGGGAAGCAGAAGGCTGGTGCGGCTCTGGCCAGTACACAAGGGGTAGAACTGCACGAACTCCATGTCCATAAGGGACAACCCTGCTTCCAGGCCTAAGGCATACCCGTCTCCGATCATGCCTTGGGGATTGTCTGTCTGGGCATAAATAGACCCAGCCCCACCAGTAGCCAGGATTAGGCTTCTGCAGGTCAACAGGACTGGTTCCTCTTTGCCCGGCTCAAAGCCCCAGACACCTACTGCCCTGTTGTCCTGGACAGCAATACGCCAAGCAAAGAAAGGGGCCTGGAACCTTACTCCCAAGGACTCGGCCTGCCTGGTCATGGGCCTGGTTATGCAACGTCCTTCCAGGCCCAGCTGCTCAGCCTGGCAGTCATAGCCTTTGGCCCTGGCCTCCAGGGGAACGCCAAACTCCTGCAGGTCTTGTACGTCCCGGGCTGCATTTTCCACTAGGACCTGCAGCTTGTCCAACTGGTTCAGCCCCTTGCCAGCCTGCTGGGTTAATTGCTTGTGCTCCTGCGGGCTGAAATTTGCAGTGCTGGCCCTGAAATGGCCCTGGCTTATGGTAGAGCAGCTGCCCAGGCCAGGCTTGGACTTAGAACAGACCAGGACATCCAAGCCCTGCCTGCGGCAGTGCAACGCAGCACAGAGGCCTGCCAGGCCTGAACCCAGGATCAGTACGTCTGTATGGGGAAAAGACATAGGATACTCCTTCAGAGGGATCTGCAGGGCAAGATTAGGCCCAGGACTCAGTCTTGAGCAGTAAGATGGGACAACCTGGACTTCAGCCTTTGCAGAAGCAATACGCCCAGCTTGAGGGGATCTTCTTCTGCAAGCAGCTCCTCCAGGCCAGCATCATTGCTGCCTGGCTGGGGAGCATCCAATAGGCCCAGGGACATGCTGGGCTTGTCCTGGATCAGGTCTAGCACCTCCTGCAGCCGATCCTTTAGGCTTGGGTCCAGGTGCAGGTTGTCCTGCTCCAGGGTCCATTGCATGAGCTCTGGAGCCCCCAGGGCATTAGGGCCCAGGGTATGCCCTGTCTGCTCCAGCACCTTGCGGCAGTGGGCATTCAAGGGATGGGATCTGGCCTTTTCCAGGCTCCTGCTGAGCAGGTTGATCTTATGCATAGCTACTTTGGGGTCTTGTCCTGACAAAAGCTGGGCCGGGTCCTGGGATAAAGACCCGGCCCGAACCTGGATCAGTCGTCATAGTTGCCAGCAGGGCCCTTGTCTGAAGACAG
>JBNJDO010000157.1:0-3406 GCA_051744965.1 Thermodesulfobacteriota bacterium
ATTCATTTGGATCAGGATTCATGCAACAGATATCTGGACTGCGCACCTGGGGATTATGTGTTGCTTTCTGTTTCAGATACAGGCTGCGGCATGAGCGAGGAGCTCAGAAACAAGATATTTGACCCCTTTTTCACCACCAAGGAGGTGGGCCAGGGCACAGGCCTGGGTTTGGCCTCTGTGTATGGCATTGTGCAGAGCCTGCAGGGACAGGTGCTTTGCTATAGTGAAGAGGGCCAGGGTACAACCTTCAGGATCTATTTCCCTGCCTTAAGAACGGAAATAGAGTCAGCTGACAGTCACGCCCAGGAGAAGGAACCGGCAACAGGAAATGAGAGAATTCTGGTGGTGGATGACGAGGCCGGAATCAGAGAATTAACCCAGGAGGCCCTGCAGAGGCTGGGTTACAGGGTTTTATGCGCTCCTGACGGGGAGAACGCTCTGCATATCTACAGCAGCAGAAATCCCAGGATAGATCTGGTGGTCCTGGATCTGAGCATGCCGGGCATGGGCGGGCGCAGATGCCTGCAGGAAATCCTGGACTTCGATCCCCGGGCCAGGGTGCTGGTAACCAGCGGCTATGCAGCAGAGGACAAAGCAACCTGTGAAGGCGGAGGGTCGCAGACAGTGGATTTTTTGGCCAAACCTTTCCAATTGTACCAGTTGGCGGAAAAAGTCAGGGAGCTGTTGGACAGGGACCAATCAGCAGCTTGAGCAGTACATTGAAGTTCTGGCTAATGATTTCTGCGCAGCAAGGAGGCGAAATAAAGCCCCAGGGTGCCCAGGATGATAGTTCCGCCCAGCCAGGTGGCTTCTGGAGGGGTTTCTCCCAGGGCCAGCCAGACCCAGAAGGGTCCCAGCACCGCTTCCAGGAGCAGGACCATGCTCACTTCCGGAGCAGTGAGCCTGCGGGTGGCCACAGCCAGAAGCAATAAGGCCAGGGGCATCTGTAAAAGGCCCATCAGGGCCAGAACCAGATAGCTCTGGGGCTGCAGGCTAAGGGGTGCACTCCAGAACAAAGCCAGGGCCGCGGAGATGAAACCACCCCAGGCCACCAGGGGTGCTCGGTCCAGTCCTGGATTGCGGCGCAGCAGAGTGAAATTTCCGCCCACAGTCATGGCTGCAGCCAGGGCGAAAAAATCACCGCTCAGGTTGGCTTCCGCCAGGGATCCTTTAAAGACCAGAGCCACGCCCAGTATTACCGCCAGGATGGCCAGCCAGGTACGTGCTCCAATCCTTTCCTGCAGGAAAATCCAGGTGAAAAGGGCTGCGAACAGCGGAGCAGTGCTGAAGATGAGCACAGTATTGGCCACATGGGTATGCATTATGGACAGCACAAACCCTGCTCCACTGAGACCGAACATGGTCCCGCTGGCAAAGGCAGCCTTGCCCTGGCTGCGCAAAGTCTGCAGGAAAAAGCGTTTCGAGCTCCAGGAGGAGACTATTCCCAGGGAAAGACCCATTAACAGGCCCCGCCAGAAAAGAATGTCCCAGGAGCCTGCTCCAGTAAGGCGGATGAGCAGGGCATCGAAACTGAGCACAAACACACCAGTCAGAGCAATGGCCGTGCCACGGGCTGTGCTGTTCTGCTGGACTGCTTGAGATTTGACTGTATTCTGCATATGCTGGAGATAATTCGTTTGAATCATAGTGCCTGGCAAAGCAAAACAACCTACTAAAAGGCCTCTGGAAATACAAATATTTTTTGCAGAGACCTTTTATTTTATGCTGCTCTAGGAGGAGCGAGCCATGACTGAAAAAGACTCCTGGATCTATCTGGGCACCAGCGGCTGGAGCTACAAGGCCTGGAAGAACGATTTCTATGCCGGGGTCAAGCAGAAGGAATGGTTGCAGCACTACGCCACGCGTTTCAATGCAGTGGAGATAAACGCTACCTTTTACCGGCTGCAGAAGGAAACCACCCTGCAGGGCTGGCTGGAGAGCACTCCCCAGGATTTTGTGTTTGTTGCCAAGGGCAGCCGCTATGTAACCCATGTCAGAAAGCTTAAACATGCCCTGGATTCCATCCTGCTGCAGAAGGACAATCTGACCCTGCTGAGGGACAGACTGCGGGCGGTGCTTTGGCAAATGCCAGCCTCTTTAACCAAGGATCTGGAGCTCTTGCAGGGCTTTGCACAGAATCTGCAGGATTGGCCTGGTCCAGCGCATGTGCTGGAGTTCAGGCACAGCTCCTGGTTCGAGCCAGAAGTGCAGAAGGTATTGGACGATTACAACCTGACTCCTTGCGTCTCGGATGCTGCTGACTGGCCCAGATGGGATTCGGCAGGCAGGGATCTGGTTTATATCCGTCTGCACGGGCAGCAGCAGACCTATCGCTCCTGGTACAGCGAGGAGCAGCTGCAGGCTTGGGCCAAGTGGATCCAGGGCCATTTGGATCAGGGCAGGGAAGCGCACATCTATTTTGACAACACAGACGGCCTGGCTGCTCCCAAGAACGCGGAGCGGCTGCAGGAGCTTCTGGGGGTGCGCTAAAAGGATTGCTTCCAGCATAAAGACTACGAATACCACAGTGAAGATGAGGGGGGCTCCAGTAGACCCTTCCCTGGCACTCACTTGGGGTACAACTTTTTTACGCTTGCACAAGGCTGGTTATCCAAGTGAGTGCCGGGGAGGGGAATAAGAAGGAGGAAAACTTGTACAAAACTGCTCGAATCTAAGGCATTAGTATCCCAATCCGGTTCCCCTCCCTGGACAGGGAGGGGATAGGGGAGGGTCGTCATGGGGACATTTTCCTTTGTAAAAAAAAACGACACAACTAATTGTATTTACACGAATCGATTACTGTAGGGCAGACCTTGTGTCTGCCCTGATATTTTGTATCCTTTGTTGTGCCCGCTAGGGCATGGCGGTTAGTAGTTGTCGCAGTGCTAGTCGATACTTATGATTTTGACCTTCAGGATAGGTAACAGATGATAGAGTTCAAGGCAGTGCAGCAGGAAAGCGCCCAGGATCTGGCCCTGGTGCAAAATCTGGCAGAGGAGATCTGGCAGGAGCATTATACTCCGATTATCGGACCCAAGCAGGTACGCTACATGCTGGATCGCTTCCAGAGCGCCCCTGCCATAGCCAGGCAGATTAGGGAGGGGTTTGTCTACTATCTACTATATTCTGCAGGGCATCCTGCAGGGTATCTGGCCTATGTACAGGGGCCTAAAGAGCCTGGGCTGCAGCTGAGCAAGATCTATGTGCAGCAGGATTATAGGGGCCAGGGCCTGGGCAGGGCTGCTTTGCAGCGGGTGCAAGAGGATTGCCAGCAGCTGGGCCTGGATCTGATCTGGCTGACTGTGAACAAGTACAATTCCCGCTCCATTACCTGGTACAAGAAAATGGGTTTTGAGCATGTCTGCTCCCTGGTTGCTGACATCGGCGCAGGCTTTGTCATGGATGA
>JBNJDO010000158.1:0-3265 GCA_051744965.1 Thermodesulfobacteriota bacterium
GGCAACACTCTGAACAGAGCACATGCCCTCACTGGGGCAGGGTGCTCAGCCTGATCACACTCATGTTCATCCTTTTTGCTTTGCAGGAGGTGTTTATGGCAGGCGGTTTGTTTGCCAGCAGCAAGGGGGAGGTGCAGCTGCCTGCCTACAAGTCAGGTGATTCTGAGCTGGCTGAGCTTTTGTATAAGAGGCGCTCGGTGCGCAGCTTTGCCCAGGGCAGCTTAAGCCTGCAGGAGGTATCCAGGGCGCTTTTCTCTGCCCAGGGCCAGACCAGGGGGGACAGGTTCAGGACAGTGCCTTCTGCAGGTGCTTTGTATCCCTTGGAATTGTATCTGGTAGCGGAAAATGTGCAGGACCTGGAACCAGGGGTCTACAAGTATCTGCCAGAAGGGCATGCCCTGCAGCAGGTGCGCGGGGGCGAGAGGTTGCAGGAGCTGGCCAAAGCCAGCCTGGGCCAGATGTGGATCAGCCAGGCCCAGGCTGCGGTGGTGATTACAGCTGTGTTCGAGCGGGTCACAGGCAAGTACGGCTCCAGGGGAGAGCAGTATGTACACATGGAGGCAGGCTGCGCAGCCCAGAGCTTAAGTCTGCAGGTTGCTGAACTGGGCCTGGGCACCACTGTGGTGGGCGCTTTCAGGGACAATCAGGTCAGGGAAGTTCTAGGAGCAAAAAAGCAGGAGGTCCCGCTCCTGGTTATGCCTTTGGGCAGGGTGCAGGAGTAGAATCTTCTTTTTAAGACCTTTGAATCAAGCAGGAGCTGTTTTGTTCGTTATGGGGCAGGGGCGGGTGGATCAATTCTCCGGTGCTGGCCTTGGCGATGTTTTTGGCCATGCCCTTGAAGATCAGCTTGTGCATGGGCAGATTCAAGTACCAGTAGATAATGCCCCACAGTCCCCGGGGCAGAAACCTGGAGAGCAGCACCAGCTCGCATTCCTGGGCTTGGGGGTTTTTGGGGGGCACGGTATTTATTCTTAACTCCAGGATGGCTTGGCCCGGGGTTTTCATTTCCGCCAGCAGCCTGAGCATCCAGGGCCTTTCCATCTGGATCACCCTCCAGAAGTCCAGGGCGTCTCCAATATGGATCTGTTCCGGATGCCTTCTGCCCCGGCGCAGGCCCACCCCACCTATCAAGCGATCCATCTCTCCGCGGATGTACCAGAGGAAATTGCCGAAATACCAGCCTGTGTTGCCACCGATCCTGGATATAGGGGCAAAGACCTGCTCTGGGGAGGCCCGTACAGCCACCTTGTAGCCGCATTCCATGATGGTGCCCCCGGCATAAGGGGCGTCTCCGCTCATGCACCATTCCGGGGGCTTCAGCTCTCCTGCGTCTGACCAGCTGGTCTCCACCTGTTCCTGGTTCAGGCGCTGCAGCGCGGTCTGGATGGCCTGCTTGGCAGTGAGCAGATCCTGGGGGATGATCTCCTGGATGGAGTTTTCCCTGCAAATAACCTCGTTTTGCAGTCCTGCCACCAGGGGCATGGCAATGGCCGCAGGCACCGGGGTTACCAGATGCACCCACCAGGAGCTGATTTTGGGATTCAAGATGGGCAGGGGGATCAGAATCCTGGGCCGCAGTCCAGCAGCCTGGCAGTAGAGGTCAAAGAGCCGGGCATAGGTCAGGATCTCGGGTCCGCCTATGTCCAGGGTCCGGCCCAGGCACTGGGGGTTGTCCAGGCAGCCCAGGAGATAGCCCAGGACATTGCGGATAGCTATGGGCTGACATCTGGTTCGGATCCAGCCCGGAGTGGTCATTACAGGCAGCCTTTCGCAGAGATAGCGCAGGATTTCAAATGAGGCGCTACCAGAGCCCAGGATTACTGCCGCGCGAAGGAAGGTGACTGGTACCTGGCCGGACTGCAAGGTCTTGGCTACCTGCAGCCGGGAGCGCAGATGAGGGCTTAAATGATCTGACTCCTCACCCAGCCCGCCCAGGTAGATGATCTGCCGCAGGGAGTTCTGGGCAGCTGCCTGGGCCATGACTCTAGCAGCCTGGCTGTCTGTATCAGCAAAATCCTTGTTGCCAGGGTGCATGGAGTGGATCAGGTAATAGGCTGCGAAGCAGCCCTGGCAGGCCAGATGCATGGCTTCCGGATCCAGGGCATCAGCCTGGAAAAGCTCCAGGCCCGGCTCTTCTGCCCAGGACCTGCTGGCCAGCTTGGCCTTGTTCCTGGCTACAGCCCTGACCTTGTATCCAGCCTGGAGCAGCCTGGGGATAAGCCTGCCGCCCACATAGCCAGTAGCTCCAGTGACCAGCACTTTTTGTTCTTCAGACATAGCTTGGTAGGCTAAAGGTTGCAATCATCAATATCGACTATGATTAGGACAGCGACAACAATAAACAACAATGAAACGCCAGTAGTAGGGGCGAGCGGCGCTCGCCCTTGTTTCGGCCATGTGCATCAACTACGACTGCTATCACGACAACGATAGCGATGTTGGAATTGTTTTGTTCCCAGGCTCCTGCCTGGGAACATGGAGTGCCGTGGCTCCTGCCACTGTAAGTGCTTCCCGCTATGACAGTAGCGCCAGTCAATGGTCTTTCATCGCTATCGCATTCGCAGTAGATCTCACTTAGACCTGTTCCTTTCCTCAAGGCTGATAGAACCCGTATTCCCGGGCGTTGACGTTGTGCTTTTTCTCCTGGTCCAGGCTGGAGCTGGGGCTGGGGCCGTAATCGTGTCCAGGATAGACCACAGTCTCCCCTGGCAGCTGCATGAGCTTGCGGATGGAGGCCCCCAGGGCCTGACGGTCGGAGTAGGGCAGATCCGTCCTGCCGCTGTCTCCCACGAACAGGGTGTCTCCTGTGAAAAGCATGCCCTGGGTATAGATGCAGATCCCGCCTGGAGTATGGCCTGGGGTGTGGATGAGCTGCAGGGAATACTTGCCCAGAGGCAGCTCTTCATCCCCTGCCAGGGGCCTGTCCACGTGCTTGCCGTACAAAGGCACATCAGCCTCTTGCATGAGCAGCTGGGCCTGGGTCTTGTCCTGCAGCTCCTGGTTGGCCCAGGTATGGTCCCAATGGAAATGGGTGTTGATGATGTATTCCAGCTGGAAAGAGTTGTCTTCCAGGACCTGCAGGATGTCCGGCACATCACCTGCGGGATCAATTACAGCTGCCTTTTTTTCTGCTTCACAGGCCAGGACGTAGCAGAATACCGCCATGTCGCCAATCAAGAGTTGTTTGACAAACATAGGGAAAGCTCCTTATTTTGCTCCATGCTCCATGCTCCATGCTCCATGCTCCATGCTCCATGCTCCATGC
>JBNJDO010000159.1:0-3186 GCA_051744965.1 Thermodesulfobacteriota bacterium
GTGTACTTAGCGTCTTTGTGGTTATAAAATCTGGGCCTTCCCTGCAAACCTTAAATCTTCCTACTTGACCAAGGCCTTAGCCGCTTCCAATACAGTGCTGTAATCAGGCTCCTGGGCAATCTCAGGCACCAGCTGCACATGCCGCAGAATACGCTGACTGTCCAGCACGAATACAGCCCTGGCCAGCAGGCGCAGGTCCTTGATAAGTACCCCGTACTTCTGCCCAAAATCTGCCTGCTGATAGTCAGACAGGGTCTGTACTCGCTCCACTCCAGCCATCCCGCACCAGCGCTTCTGAGCAAATGGCAGATCCATGCTGATGGTCAAGATCCTGATCCCTGAATCCAGGTTGGCTGCCTCATTGTTGAACCTCCTGGTCTCCATGTCGCAAACATCAGTATCCAGGGAGGGCACTGAGGACAGGATCAAAACCTTGTCCTGGAACTCCTGCAGCCCTACTGGATTCAAATCATTGTCTACCACCTTAAAATCAGGGGCCTGATCTCCTACTTTCAGCTCAGGACCCAACAATGTTAAGGCATTGCCTTTCATGGTTACTAAACCTTCTCTTTCCTGCATATTCTCCTCCTTTACATATACTAAAATGCCAGGCAGCAGACCAAGCACAATTGGTCTGCAGGCTATTGCTTAGATTGATTAAAATAATAATTATTCAAGGCAAAGTCTAGCAATCTGCTACAGGCATTTCAAACCTTCCTGATCTGTGCATTGACATCCTAAGCTAGAAGTCTAGAATATTTGATTTCAAGATCAGGATACTCCCAGGGCTGGATAAGGCCTTTTCCAAGCCTGACAATAACAATTAGTATTAATATCTCCTTATGCATATTCTGCTCCTGACTACTGAAATTGCTCCTTTGGTGAGTGTAGGAGGCATAGCCCAGTACATGCAGGGCCTGATCCAGGCCCTGCTGCAAAAAGGGCATCAAGTAAGCCTTGCCCTGCCTGCCTACTCCTTCCTTAAGCCTGAACACTGCGAATGCCTGCATCCCAGGCTGCAGATCCCCTTGGGGCCGGGTTTCTCTGATGCCTGTCCTGTATACAGGAAAGATCTAGAATTCCAGGAAGATCTGCCAAGTGTTCCGGTCTATATTCTGAGCCAGGACAGGCACCTGCAAAGCTGCGCCAGCCCTAGCGACATCTATGCCTGGCCTGGACCTGAGCCCTGGATCAAGTTTTGCAGGGCTGTGCAGCAGCTTCTGCAACAGAAAATCGTCTCCCCTGACCTTGTGCACTGCCAGGACGCACACACTGCCATGCTGCCCTTTTTCTGCAGGCATCTGCCCTTAGGAGAGACAGACCAGGCCTATCCAATCCTGCTTACGGTGCACAACCTGCTCTTCCAAGCAGCAGCCCAGCCAGGAATTCTGGATTATTCCGGCATCCCCAGGGAAATGTTCCACCCAGAGCTATTGGAGTTCTTCGGTCGGGCCAACTGCCTCAAGGCAGGGCTTTTGTCGACAGATGCCGTAAACACAGTCAGCCCTACCTATGCCAGGGAAATTTCAGAGAGCGAGGAATACGGCTTCGGCCTGGCAGGGGTTTTCCGCAAGCTAGGCTCCCTGGGCAGGCTGCAGGGCATACTAAACGGAGTCAACAAAGACTATTGGCTGCAAAGCGCAGGCCTTAAAATTAAGGCCTGGAACGCGCCAGAAATGCTGCAGGCCAAAAAAGACTGCAGGGCCGAATACTTTCCAGAATTTGCCTGGCAGCAGGACCCAAGGCCTGTGCTGGGCTTCAGGGGACGCCTGGACA
Source organism: Thermodesulfobacteriota bacterium (assembly GCA_051744965.1). Classification (GTDB taxonomy): domain Bacteria; phylum Desulfobacterota; class Desulfovibrionia; order Desulfovibrionales; family Desulfothermaceae; genus CAZBUB01. Next base: position 1,777 of record JBNJDO010000159.1, read on the forward strand.
ATCAGAAGGGCATGGGCCTGATTGCCGAGTGTCTGCCTGAAATTTTGCAAAAGGCCCGCCTGATCCTGGTCACCTGGGGAGATCCTGGTGCAAGCCCTGAGCTTGGCCGCATCTGGGAGATGCTGCAGGAAAGAGCGGCCCAGGACAGGGACAGCCTGCTGGTAAACCCTAAAGGCCTGCGAGAACCTGGGGAAAGCGCTGTACATTATCTGCTGAGCGACTTCATGCTCCTGCCCTCCAGGTATGAGCCCTGCGGCCTGGTGCAGATGGAATGCCAGGCCCTGGGAGCCCAGCCCATTGTGCGCCAAACCGGCGGACTGGCGGACACAGTGTTTGAGACCCGAGCCCAGTACAGGCCCTCGCCCAACGGCTTTGTGTTCAGGGATTACTCTGCCAGCAGCCTGCTGGCTGCTATTCAGCGGGCCTTGGACTCTTTTGCGGACCATGAGCGGCATCTGCAGCACATGCAGAACTGCCTGGAGCAAGAAAACGACTGGCTGGACAGGATCCCTGATTACGAGGACCTATACAGCAGAGCTATGCAGAACCAGCAGCAGTTATAGATAATCGCTTAACAGACATAACAAAGCAGGGAAATATCGCCCCCAAAGGGCGAGCGCCGCTCGCCCCTACTGGCAGGGTGACAGCACCTTATTTTCCTAGACAAAAAGCTTGAAAACTCCTGCAGGAGTGCCTATGCGCATAGCAATCTTAAGCAAGGAATATCCCCCATATGTCTACGGCGGAGCAGGGGTGCACGTGCAGTACCTGGTCCGGGAACTGGCCAAGCTGAGCAGGAAGGAGCATCAGCTGGAAGTTCTCTGTTTCGGGGACCAGGACATTCAGGAGGAGAACCTGGAGGTACGCGGAGTAGAGCCCGGGTTCGACTTCCCTGCAGCAGATCCCAGGCATACCAAAGTCTTCCAGCCTTTGCTGCACAACCTGGTTATGTCCGGCCGGATCCAGCCTCCGGATGTAGTGCACTGCCATACCTGGTACACCCATTTCGCAGGCTGCCTGATCAAGGAGCTCTTCCAGGCCCCTTTGGTGCTAACCACCCACTCCCTGGAGCCCCACCGGCCCTGGAAGCAGGAGCAGCTGGGCAGTGGCTACTACGTTAGCACCTGGCTGGAAAAGACTGCTTTTCAGCATGCAGACCGAGTCATAGCTGTCTCCAAGGCCATGCAGGCGGATGTCCAGGACCTGTACCAGGTGCCCAGCGAGAAGATCCGCATCATCCCCAACGGGATAGACCCCCAGGAATACCAGCCCAAGCAGGATCTGGAAGTCCTTGGCAAATACGGCCTGAATCCTGAACAGCCCTACATCATCTTTGTGGGCCGCATCACCAGGCAAAAGGGCATCCTGCACCTGGTCAGATCTATACCTTATCTGCAAAAAGGCGCTCAA
>JBNJDO010000160.1:0-3185 GCA_051744965.1 Thermodesulfobacteriota bacterium
GGTTGATCAAGCAAGGCAACGAGGTCCATGTCCAGGATGCCAAAACCGGGACAGATGTCACCGCTTTCATCCTGACCCAGATCATCCTGGAAGAATCCAAGAATAATACCCTGCTTCCAGTCTCCCTACTGCACCTCATTATCCGCCATGGGGACAACATGCTCAGCGAATTCTTTGAGAAGTACCTGGAACAAATGATCGAAGTCTATATGAACTATCGGAGCATGATGGACAGTCAGTTCAAGCAATGGCTGGATATGGGCGTTGATTTTTCCGGCAAGACCCAGGAATCCATGCTCAAGCAATTTCCCATGCCGGACTGGATGCAGGCCTTTGGCTCCCAATTGTCTTCTCCCCAGGACAAAAGCCAAAATTCCAACGAATAAAAAGGCAAGGTGGATTATGAGTCAAGACAAAGAATCACAAGAGGCCAGCCTGGCCAAAGTCTGGGAACCCTTTCTACAGACAAACCTGAAGGCGCTAAAAGCCTCTGCAGATTCCCTGTCTGCGGCCCAAAACTACTGGATGGCCCTGTACAAATATCAACATGATTTCTTTCGGCCCTTGTTCAAGGCCATGGCCTTCTTCAGCAATGTAGAAAGCCAGAGGGCCTTAATCAAGGATCCTGTACACACCTGGGAACAATACAATAAGCTGCTGGAGTACAATTGGCAGATCTTCCTCAGGTCCAGGATCAGCAGTCTAGAAACCATGCTTGATTACCATATTCCTGATTTGAACAAGACCTTAGCCTCCTGGCTGAACACCTGGCAAGGGACTGATGAAGGCGAAGACATCTTTGGCTTTATTTCCCGCAAGGCCAGAACCGCTCAGGCTTTGGCCCAGGACTATCCGCGCCAGATCCAGGAAGCTGCTGATGAGTTTGGCTTTCATTTTGAGCGTGGCGGATATGAGCTTATCCAGGAAACAGACAGGTTCTATCTGTATCAAGTGTTGCCTCTGGAGTCAGATGTCCAGATCATATCCGACGCCAAACCCATCCTGATCGTGCACCCTTATGTTCTGGGCGCGGACATCCTGGCTTTCCTGCCCTCGGAGCACAAAAGCTATGTGCATAGTTTCGCCAATCAGGGCATCCCTACCTATGTCCGCATCTTAAAGGACATTGACCACCCTGCAGTGCAAAAAATCACCCTTGAGGATGACATCAGGGATACCCAATCCTTCTGCTCCAAGATCAAGGAAAGGCATGGTCGGGCTCTAACCCTGAACGGCTATTGCCAGGGTGGACTGATCACATTGGCCAACCTGCTCTCCGGAGAGCTGGACGGCCTGGTGGACACCCATATCACATGTGTAGCCCCTATTGATGGGACCCGCAGCAAAGGATTTACCGGCTTCCTGGGCACTCTGCCATCCAGATTCAACGATTTGGCCTATGGCACCAAGAGGCTGGACAATGGGAATGTGGTTGCTGACGGGGATCTAATGGCTTGGGTCTACAAGATCAAAAGCATTGAAGACGAAGCCCCTACAGTGGCCTTCTACCGGGATCTGGCCATGATGGGCAAACTGACCCAAAAAGGTCTCAAGATCAGCAAGACTGCTGCAGCCCTGAATTACTGGCTAACCTATCAGCGACACGATCTGCCCCTGGAGATCACCAAATTAAGCTTTGCCTCCTATAATACTCCTATCAGCAAGGACGGCACCCTGCCCTTTACAGCCTTCGGCCGCAAGCTGAACATGAAGCGCATCCAGGAAAAAGGCATTAAATGGCTAATCTGCTACGGGGAAAGCGACACTTTGGTGGAAAAGGATTCCGCCCTGGCCCCAGTGGACTATGTGGACGCAGAGGTTTCCCCCTTCCCTAAAGGACACGTGGCTATTGCTACCTCCTGGTCCCTGCCCACTTCGGAATGTGCATTGCACACCAGGTTCGGGGCAAATCAAGTCAGGGGACCTGTGCGTTTCCACCTGGACCTGGAGGCTGAAGAAGACCAGCAGCCCAGCCGGGAAAAAGCCTCCACTGCAAGCAAAGGCGCTAAAAAGCAAAGCAGCAAGAAGCAAAAAGAATAGCTCAAGACGCTGGCTCTGGGCTGCTGCTCATTCCTCAAGCCCCATAGCCCTGGACAGGACCTGGATGGTATGCCTGACCTGGACCCTGGGCAGCTTTTGCTGCAGGCCAGCCCTGAGCTGGAGCATACAGGCAGGGCATCCGGTAACTACCTGCCCTGCCTGAGCCTTATATATATTGTCTAGCTTTTGCTGCCTGATCCTTTGGGACATATCTTTATGTGTCACTGCATAGGTCCCGCCCAGACCGCAACAGCTGTCAGCATCCTGCATCTCCTGAAAATGCCCTGGACAACAAATCTCCAGAAGTCTCCTGGGCTCGCTTTGCACTCCCTGGCCCCTTACCAGATGGCAAGGATCATGAAAGGTGGTGCTTATGCTGCAGGGAGAGGCGATCTTGGCTTTGAGTTTCTGCAGCCCAATGACCTGGACCAGATACTGGGAGATGTCCAGAGTACGGGCAGCCAGATCCCTGGCCTGCTCCAGCAAGGCAGGCCTATCCCTGAGTAGCTCAGGATAGATCTGCTTGAGCATGAACCCCCCAGAGGCGCAGCAAACCACGACTCTGGCCTCGGGGTCCAGCTTGCCCAAAGTTTGCAAGTTTTCCTCCGCCAGGGAGATACAGCCCTTTCTGTCCCCTGCAGCCAAAACTGGTGCCCCGCAGCAGCTTTGGCTTTTGGGTATATCCACACCCACTCCCAGGGCGTTTAGGACCTTTAGCAGGGATTCTCCGATCTCTGGCAAGAGATAGTTGCTGGCGCAGCCAGTAAAGAATACGACCTTCAGTTCCTGCTCACGGGATCCAAATCTTTGCGGATACCTGTCCCTGAAAGGCCTTAATGCCAACCTGGGCAGGAGCTGATCCTGATCCAGTCCAGGCAGGGGAAAGCGCAGACGCAAGCCGCTTTCTTCAGGGACCCTTTTCAAAAGCAAACGCTGGACCAAGGCCCCTGCCTGGAACAGGGCTTTTAGCTTCCGTGATCTGCCCTGCAGCAAGGAATGCATCTGTCTGCGCTTCCAGGAAAGTCCCTTTTGCGAAACCAGTTCTTGCCTGGCCCTGAGCACTACAGTGTGCATGCTAACAGAGCTGCTGCATACCTGCTCACAGGCCAGGCATAAGAGGCAATTCTGCAGGATATTTGCATACT
>JBNJDO010000161.1:0-3176 GCA_051744965.1 Thermodesulfobacteriota bacterium
ACGTCACTGCGGGCCAAGACATATTGCCCACGGAACACACGGAAAGGCACGGAAAATTCTTTCAGCGTTGCCAGGCAACGCAGATTCCGTGTTATTCCTTGTGTTCCGTGGGCAGATTCTTTAAGATGCCTTTGACGGTCCTGCTGTCCTCATTCATACTGATGACCGCGAGAGCGGTCTGATTGAGTTCCCACGCAGAGCGAGTGAAAGAAGGCTGGATCCCGGATCGGTGTCCGGGATGACGTCACTGCGGGCCAAGACATATTGCCCACGGAACACACGGAAAGGCACGGAAAATCCTTCCCAAGTCTCAATATAAGTCCCCAAAAAACGTGCCCAGAAGAGCCTTTGCAGGCTTCAAGCATTGCTTGCAATTATATATATAAATGTCTCATAAGGTATATTATGTAAACTTTAACATACAGCTGAGGTAGGCACCGCAGGTATCTTCAACGACTACGAGCATCAGCTGATTTCCCCCCTTCGTTGTCGTAAACGATAGCTATCTGATATCTTGCCTCCCTCCCTTTAGGCGGTAAGCGCGGCAAACATCGTGGGCGCCTAGATCATGATAGCGGCTGCTAGCATCAGGTGGCTGCCATGACTTTTCATGGTCGCAAGCGATAGCTATCTGACTCTTTCTCTTCATTACTTCCCTGCTCAGGGCCCTGGCCAGACTGCTTGCCTTTTCCAGACTTAAAGCCCCAACTGCCTGCAATCCTTAAGGTATTTAAAGTAAATTTTTGTAAACAATTCTGTTTGGGTTTACAAAAGTAAACTAAAGACGATTAGACCGGCCTAACCACGAAGTTAGCTGCCATACCCCCTGCCTTCCTAATAAGGCTGGATCCTGAATCAAGTTCAGCATGAGGCCTGGATCGGTGTTCGAGATGTGGCCTAAATTAAGGCAGTCGTTCCCGGGGTCCTGCTGCGCTGGGAGTCACAGGCTCTTGCTGCACCTGGGCGAACAGGATCAGCCTAGTCCATATGTCTACTCCGGCAACAAGCTCTGCAGCTTCTGCTCCAGCTTCCTGGTCTCCTGTTGTAAAAGTTCGGAGGTTATTTTCCCCTGCTGCACCTTATAGGGCTGTCCATAATAGATAGTGCTCACAGAGCCAGGCCAAGGCAGCTGGAATCTATCCCAGGCCTTGGCGAAGATCTTTTTGCGGCTGTTCTGCACACGAACCGGGACCACTTGCAGGCCTGCCTTGCAAGCCAGATAAATCACGCCTTCCTTGGCCTCATGTCTTGGGCCCTTGGGTCCATCCACAGTGAATACAACATCCTTTTGCTGGCTGGAGATCTGCAGCAAGGCCTCCCGCAGGGCTCGCAGACCCTGCTTGGAGCTGGAACCACGGGCCAGGTTGTAGCCCAGCCTGGACATGATCTGGGCCAGATACTCCCCGTCCCTACTAGCGCTGACCAAAGCGATAATCCCTTCGTTGCGATGCGCAAGGCAAGGGGTAAACAGCTCGTCATGCCAGAGAGCAAAGACCAGGGGCTCCCTGCGCCTTAGATCCTGAATCTGTGCATAGCCCACTCGCTTGCAGTGCAGGCCCAGGATCCAGAACCGCAACAAAGGAGCAGCCAGACAGGCAGCCCGGGAGGGAGGAAGCGCCCTGGATAACAAGGACATGTTCAGCAAACCCTCATCTTTTGCCCATATAATGCATTCTAATCCAGTTCCAATTGAGGAAAATATGCAGCAAAAGCCCCAGACCCAGAAGGTATCCATTTGCCTGGTGCAGGGAGTAAAGCTGGAAAAATCGTCCTAGGAGTATTCCGCTGCAGATCTGGAAGACAGCCAAAAAAAACAAAATCGGATTCAGGTAAACCAGAAGCCTTTGTTTGGTTTTAGGGCTCAAAGTCTGTTTCTCCTTGCTTGAGGCATATCTTACTGAGTTAACTCTTTCTTTTGGAATTTGTGATTTGGATATTGGGATTTAAGTCTTCTGGAAACAAACAGCTAGATACCATCAGTATTGATTGCGATTACGACAGCGAGAACAAAATTCCTTTTATTATACTTGCTTTGCCCTGTCCACTTGGCTTGACAGTCTTGAGAGAAGTCTATATTTTTGACCAGCGGTCATTTATTGAACAGGAGACAGAATTACATGGCTTGGAAGCAAAAGGAAAAATCCAGACAAACCAAGAATGAACTTATGGAGTCTGCTGTCCAGGTCTTTGGACGCAAAGGATTTGCAGCCAGCACCATTGCAGAGATCACTGAGAACGCTGGCTACGCCAAGGGCAATTTCTACCGCTACTGGAAAAGCAAGGATGATATCTTTCTGGATATCATGGAGAAAAGGTTGTGCGAGTACAGAGCATCCAGGCAACAGGGCCTGCAGAACGCTAAAAGTGCCCAGGAGGCCCTGGATGTGCTCATAGATTTCCTGGAAACCATTATAGATGACCAAAACTGGTCCAAGGTCTTTCTGGAATTCACCACCCATGCCTTCAGCAAGCAGGAGCTGAAGCAAAAGATGAACGAAAGCAACTATCGCCTCTCCAGCGACCTGTTTTCTGAATTGTTGGAACCTTTTACTGCAAACACCCAGGAGCGCAAGAAGCTGGGGGCCTTAGTCACTGCACTTTTTGACGGCTACTTGATCCAAATGTTCCTGGAAACCCAGGTGCTTAGCAAACAGGATCTCAGATTTGCCATCCAGACCCTGGCTAAGGAAATGATATATTGAGATTTAAGATTTGTTTGTAATTTGGTGCTTGTAATTTGTAATTTGTTTTTAAAAGGGGGGTATTACCATGCGCTGCAGTATGCTGCTAGGAACTCTATGTTTAGTCCTGCTTTGGCCTTTGTCTTCCCTGGCGGGGGACGGTCAAGTCTATACCTTAACCATGGCTACATTTTGGCCATCTACTGATTTCCAGGTCCAAGAGGGACACAAGAAATGGATCGAGGAGATCGAAGAGCGCAGCAACGGCAGAATACAGATTGACTTCCATCCTGGGGAGGCCTTGCTGGGAGCCAGGGAGATCTACAATGGAGTTGTGGATGGTGTGGCGGATATCGGCACCACCTGCCCCTCATATACATCAGGAATGTTCCCCTTGACTGAGGCCTTTGAACTGCCTGGGTACCAGAATGTCAACGCCACTGCCGCCTCCATGACCTTTCATGAAGGATACAAGAAGATCAAGGAAGAGTTGGG
>JBNJDO010000162.1:0-3117 GCA_051744965.1 Thermodesulfobacteriota bacterium
ATCTCCCTCCGTCATTCTGAGCTTGATCCAGGATCCAGGATTACGGCCGGTGGACAGGATGTGCCGACCCTGGTCTAGCAAGGCTTCTATCACCCCTGCGCAGATAGGATTTTGTGGCAACAGCATTTGTGGGCGTGCCTTTACAGGGGTTGCCGCCGGCATAAGGATGGGGGCATCAAATAGGGCATGCCACCGGTAAGTGGCGGTAGAGATCATCAAATAGGGCTTGCCACCGGCAAGTGGCGGAAGATATCATCATACAGGGCTTGCCACCGGCAAGCCCCTACGGGAACGGATGGTTATCCTATTTTGCCACCGGCATGCCCCTGCGGGAACGGATGATGTTCGTATTCACGGTGCATATTGTGCACCCACAGATCCATGCACCGTCCTCCGTAGGGGCTTGCCGGTGGCAAGCCCTCTTCACGCCGGTGGCGTGCCCTCTTCTTGCTGGTGGCAAGCCCTCTTCACGTCGGTGGCGTGCCCTCTTCAAACTGGTGGCAAACCCGACATGCCAGCATGCCAACCCACTTGAACCCCTGGTGGGCCCCCGGCTCAACCGGGCAGGAACTCCATAATTCCTATAATCCCAAAATTAATATAACATCCTTGAAAGCTGCTGGAGTCCGTATTGACAACCTTCTATATCCCATCTTAAATTTTACTAAAGATTCTTTCCAGTTCTTGCCGCAGCTGATATCAAAGCGCGCTATCCCATCTCCTGCGCAGACTCCTTTGTGGTTGTGGCTGCTAAGGAATTTTCTGCAACCATTGTCACCGGAGATCCTGATTTTAAAGCACTGGAGCCCCAGGCTTGTTTCATCTGGATTTGAACAAGGAATAATCAGGGCTGAACAACCAAGATAAACTCAACCTCCCAGGGCTTTGTTATGAATCTTGCTGACATTTCCGCCCCCTCCTGCAACCCGGATCAAACCCGGTGCTGGCGCACGCATCTTTGGCCTTTGCTTTTGCTGTTTGTCCTGCTGACCATTATCTATGCCAACAGCTTCCAGGGGGCCTGGATCTTTGATGATCAGCCCAATATTGTGCAGAACTCCAATGTGCACCTGGAGCGGCTGGACTGGGAGAGCCTGCAGAAGACCTTTCAGGGCAGAAAGGCAGATGGTTTATTTCGGCCCCTTGCCAATTTCAGCTTTGGCCTGAACTACTTCTTCCACGGCCTGGACACCTGGGGCTATCATCTGGTCAATTTTCTCATCCATTGCCTTTCCACCTTGTTCTTGTATTTGTTCATTTTCAAGACCCTGCACTTGCCGATCTTTGGCGGCAAATACGCAGGCCGTGCAGGCTCCATAGCCCTGCTGGCTGCTGTTCTCTGGGCCAGCAGCCCCATGCAGGTCACTGCAGTGACCTATATCGTGCAGCGCATGGCCTCCATGGCAGCCATGTTCTTTATCCTGGCCATGCTTTTCTATCTCCTGGGCAGGACCAGCCAGGAGCTAAGGCGCAAGATCGCCTGGTTTGCCTTGTGCGTCTTAAGCGGCATCCTGGCCATAGCCAGCAAGGAGAATGCAGCCCTGCTGCCAGTGGCCCTGTACCTCTTTGACCTTTTGCTGATTCAAGGAGTGCACAGGCAAAGGCTCAAGCGCCACCTGCTCCTGGGGGCAGTGCCTTTGCTTTTAATGCTGGGCTTGGCCTTTTTGCTGACAGATCCCTTAAACATGCTCTCAGGTTATGCCAATCGGGATTTTAGCCTGCTGGAGCGCCTGCTGACCCAGGCCAGGATTCTGATCTACTACCTCTCCCTGCTTATCTACCCCATGCCTGGTCGTTTTGCCTTGATACACGAGGTGCAGCTCTCCACCTCCTTGCTTTCTCCCTGGACCACCCTGCCTGCTGTAATCTTCTGGATAGGCTGGGCCGGGCTGGGGATATTCCTGGCCAAAAGAAAGCCGCTTATCTCCTTTGGTCTGCTTTTTTTCCTGCTCACCCATCTGCTGGAGAGCTCCTTCATCCCTCTGGAGTTGATCTATGAGCACCGCAACTATCTGCCATCCATGGCCCTGTTCATGCTTCTGGGGGTGGGGATCATGGCTTTCTTGCGCGATTTCTGCCAGAAGCGGCTCTTGTATGTGCTGACCTGCCTGGTTTTGTTGGTGAGCATAGCAGGGCAGGGGAAAACAGTTATTGATCGCAACTCGCTTTTTGAGCATCCCTTGTATGTCTGGGCGGACAATGTGCAAAAAGCCCCGGGCCTGAGCCGGGTGCATACCAATTTGGGCAAGACCTATTCAGGCTTAGGCATGCAGGAGGAAGCCATGCAGGCCTACCAGGATTCCCTGCAGGCAGATAGGTATCACAGGCCGGATTTGGAGGCTGTACCCTTGAACAATCTGGGGAATCATTACCTGCGGGATGGGAATCCTGGAAAGGCCCTGGAGATGTATGAGCAAGCTTTGCAGGTAGAAGATGGCTACCAACCAGCCTTGTTCGGCTCGGCCTCTGCTTTGCTCAAACTGGGAGAGCCGAAACAGGCCGGAGAAGTTGTGCAGAAGCTGCTGGAGGCGAGGCCTGGCAGCAGAAAATATCAAAGCCTGTACAGCCTGGTATTGTTCAGGCAGGGCGAATATGAGTCTGCGATCCAGGAGGCAGTCCAGGCCCTGGATGTGGAGTCCAAACCTTCCCTGGCCCACAAAGTTCTGGCAGAGGCCCATGCCCAGCTTGGGGAACAGGCCCAGGCCCAAAAATACTGGCAGGAGTATGCTGAGGCCCATTCCAAGGACATGGAGGCCTGGCTGGCCCTGGTCAGGCAGGCTTATGTCCTGGAGGATGATCAGGCTTTGCGCAGGGCAGCAGTGCGCTGCCTGGCCCTGAAGCGGGACAGAGCCTGGGAGGAAGTCTTTGCTGCGCTGGCACAAGGGGGTGGGGTCAATCACTTGGTCCTGGCAGATGATCCCCGGGACATTTTGCCCATGATCAAGCAGGGGGTGCAGATGGAGCTTGGGGGCTGGGAAACATAACAAAAGAACTGGACCCCGGCCTGCGCCGGGGTGACGGAGAAGACGTAGGCATTCAGAGGGGTGCCATGCCAGAGTATTAGGGCATGCCACCGGCATAAGGAAGGGTTCATTATATAGGGCATGCCACCGGCAT
>JBNJDO010000163.1:0-3105 GCA_051744965.1 Thermodesulfobacteriota bacterium
GCCCTGTTCCAGAAGGAAAAGGGCATGGATTATATTGATATCAACCTGGGACCAGCCAAAAAGGATGGTCAAGAGCTAATGCCCTGGGTGGTCGAAACCGTGCAGGAAGTGGTGGATCTGCCCCTGCTCCTGGATACCTCAAACGTCGCGGCTATTGAAGCCGGTCTAAAGGTCTGCAAAAAGACTCCTATTGTGAACTCCATCATGTGCAGGCCTGAAAGATACGAGCAGATGCTGCCCATGGTAGCGGAGCACGGCGCGGATTTTGTAGCCCTGATGTGGGGACCGGAAGGCCTGCCCAGGGATGAAAACGAGCGCGCCGCCTTGGCAGTGGAGCTGCTCTATGCTGCCAACGAAGCAGGAATACCCAATGAGAAGATCTGGGTGGACGCTATAGTCACACCGGTAAATGTGCAGCAGGATGATGCTGTGCAGGTCCTGCGCTTCTATGAGATGCTTCCGGATATTGCCCCTGGTGCCAAGAGTACCTGCGGGCTGTCCAACATCTCCAACGGTCCTCCGGATCACCTGCGGCCCATTTTGAACCAGACCTATGCAGTGATGCTCAAGCGTTACGGCATGGCCTCCATCATCACCGATCCCAGGGATGATGTCCTGAGTGATCTTGCCAAGGACAAGCGCCCGGACATAGAGGAAGTTATCCATGCCACCATGGACGGCAATCCCCCGGATTTAAGCAGCTTGTCCCAGGAAATGGCGGACTATGTCAAAACCGCCAAGGTCCTGTTGGGAAAATCCCTGTACTCTGACTCCTGGCTGGAGCTCTAGGCCTCAGCCTCCTGAATTTAGCACTGCAAGAACCCCTTGGGCCTGAGCTTTTGCCAGTCCAAGGGGTTCTTTTGTTGCCTGGGCATCTATTACCCCAGCCGCTTTTGCAGATCAGCCAGAAACTTCTCCAGATCATTGAGTTGACCTTGCTCATAATCCTCAGGGTATAAGAGCATGCGCATGAAGAAGAAGCTCTCCAGCTCCAGGGCCTGAGCAGCCCTTCGGGCAAAGCCTTCCAGGCTGGTTTGCACTTCCTGCAACAATCCAGGAGCCCGAGACAACTCACTCCTGGCCAAGGGCTCCAGCTCCTGGGAAATATTCTCCAAGATCTCTGCCTTTTGCTGCATCAGCCCCTTATAGGCAGAAACATCCTCTGCCTCCAGACAGTCCTCTGCTTGGGCCTCCAGCTCCCTGATCTTGAATGCCCTCTCCTGCAAGGCCTGCAACAAGCTGGAATCCTGAAAATTTATCTGCCCTCGCATCTAAGGCACCTCCTGCTCCTTGGATCCCGGACCTGGCGCATAAGCCAGGATCTAGATCTGTGGGCTAGCTAAAATTGCAAAATCAACCAGTTTCAGTTAAATAAATGCCACAGCCCTGCCCAGTCCATACAGGGCGCCAAAATGATCCGCAGCTAAATGTACACAAAGGAGCAGCAATGGTCAAAAAAACTGTCTATTACATAGAAGGGGACGGCATAGGCCCGGAGATAACCAGGGCCATGCAGCTGGTCTTGGACCAGGCGGTACACCAGGCGTATAAAGGCCATAGGGAGCTGGATTGGCAGGAGATCCTGGCTGGAGAAAAGGCCAAGCAGGAAACCGGGGAGTACTTGCCCCAGCAGACCCTGGACACTTTGCAGCAGCAGGCTGATGTGGCCATCAAAGGCCCCTTGACCACCCCTGTGGGCGAGGGTTTTCGCAGCCTCAACGTTTCCCTACGCCAGATCTTTGACTTGTATGCCTGCATACGTCCAGTCCGGCACTTTTCCGGCCTGCAAACGCCTGTCAAGCACCCAGAGCAGGTTGATATGGTGGTATTCAGGGAAAACACTGAAGATGTCTACGCAGGCCTGGAATGGGCCTCCAGCACCTCGGAAGCAGAAAGGCTCATCTCCTTTTTGCGCGAAGAACTGCATGCAGATCTTCACTCCCCCAGCGGCATAGGCATCAAGCCCATCTCCGAAAAATGCTCCAAGAGGCTGGTGCGCAAGGCAGTGGAGTATGCCCTGGACAAAAACAAACCCAGCTTGACCCTAATGCACAAGGGCAACATAATGAAATTCACAGAAGGGGCCTTTATGCGCTGGGGATACGAACTCCTGCAGGAAGAGTTTGCTGGCAGATATGTTCTGGAGGAGGACCAGCCAGGCAGACAAGATGGGCTCCTGGTCAAGAATCGCATTGCGGACAACATGTTCCAGCAAGTCCTGACCAGGCCCAGTGAATACAGTGTAATTGCCACCACCAACCTCAATGGGGACTATCTCTCTGACGCCCTGGCTGCCCAAGTGGGTGGACTTGGGCTGGCGCCAGGGGCTAATATCGGAGACAATCTGGCCCTGTTCGAGCCCACCCATGGCAGCGTGCCAGGCAGGGCTGGCACAGATAGCGCCAACCCGGGCAGTCTGATCCTCTCCGGAGCCATGCTCCTGGAGCATATCGGCTGGCAAGAGGCAGCAGATATGGTGGTCTCAGGGCTGGAAAAGGCCATTGCCTCCGGCCGGGTCACCGGTGATCTGGCCAGGATGATGCCTGCAGCCACCCAGGTGGGATGCCAGGAGTTCAGTACGCATATCTGTGCGCAAATCTAATGCATCTAGCCCTGCTTATTAGCAGAGCAGCTAGCAGGAACACACATTATGGCCTTGCAATCCAAAGTCAGTTTTAGCCAGTATGAAGATACTGTTCTGGACTTTATCAACAATCAAGGTGCCTTCTACACCTACACCACAGACAACAATTTCCAGCACCTCCTGCAGCGGCTAATGAATAAGCAGCTGGGGGTGCAGAAAAACTGTATTACCAACTTCTTTCAGCAGCAGGATATCTTGAACTCCCTACAAAACACCTTAAAGACCAAACAGGAAGTGATCCTGTTCGCAGAAAGGGTTTTTTCCGGACATTCCACCCAGGAATTTATAAGTGCAGTCAAGGCCACCTATAAAAACGTGCGCCTCATAGTGCTCACAAATGAGGTGGAAAAGGCAGCCCTGGTCCGCCTCTATGAGCTGGGAGTGGATAATTTCATTACCAAGCCCCTGAGCATGAACACCCTGGTGGAAAAAATAGCCTTTACCTTAAGGCCCCAGAGCAA
>JBNJDO010000164.1:0-3077 GCA_051744965.1 Thermodesulfobacteriota bacterium
TCGGACATCCTGGATCTGTCCAAGATAGAGGCTGGCAAGCTGGAGATCATGGCGGAGGCTTTCAATCTGCATGACCTGTGCGAGTCTGTGACCAGCCTGTTCAGGCTCCAGGCCCAGGACAAGGGGCTGCAGCTGGAGTACTCAATTGACCCCTCCCTGCCGGGAGAGGTGGTAGGGGACGAGAAGAGATTGCAGCAGATTTTGTTCAACCTGGTGGGCAACTCCCTCAAGTACACCAAGCAGGGCAGCATCAGCCTGGAAGCTACTGCTTCCTCCCCTGCAAAAGGAGAGCAGGACCTGCAGCTGGAGTTCAAGGTGGAAGATACAGGCAAAGGTATTCCAGAGGACAAGCTGCAGAATCTGTTCGAGCCCTTTGTGCAGGTGGACGGCTCCATTACCCGCAGCTACCAGGGCGCTGGCCTGGGATTGTCCATAGTGCACAGACTGGTGGAGCTGATGGACGGCAGTCTCTCTATACAGAGCCAGCCTGAACAAGGGACCTCGGTGCAGGTGGTTCTGCCTGTGGGCCTGCCTGCAGGATACATCCCGGGCCAGCAGGAAACAGCGCCTGGGCAGTCTGCAAGCCAGGGCCTGCGCATCCTGCTGGCTGAGGACGAGGCTTCCAATCAGGTATTCATACAAAGATTCCTGCAAAATGCCGGGCATCAGGTCAAAGTAGCTGAAAACGGGCAGGAGGCCCTGGAGCTGCTGGCCCTGCACAACTTTGACTGCGTGCTGATGGACATCCAGATGCCTGTTATGGATGGTGTGGAGGCCACGCACAAGATCAGATCTTCCTTTGCTACATTTAAGGACATTCCTATTATAGCTCTAACTGCCTACGCCATGACCGGGGACAGGGAGAAGCTCCTGGAGCAGGGCCTGGACGACTATCTGGCCAAACCGGTAGATAAGGAAGAACTCCTGGCTATCCTGGAAAAGAATTTGTTTGGGTCGCAGTAAATTTATGAAGTTCATCCTGATGTTTCAGCGACTAGCCATCTTCGTGGCTATTTACCAAGCTGAACTCCCTTGGCACATGCAGCAGTTCCAGCTTGATCCTCAGGCAGACTTTAGCATATTCTCTGCCAAGCAGTGACAGGCGCATCTGATTGTATACATGCAGGGCAAGCCATAAATCAAAAGTCTAAGCAGGATGCTTTATCCTGGTCC
Source organism: Thermodesulfobacteriota bacterium (assembly GCA_051744965.1). Lineage (GTDB taxonomy): Bacteria > Desulfobacterota > Desulfovibrionia > Desulfovibrionales > Desulfothermaceae > CAZBUB01. The sequence goes on from JBNJDO010000164.1 coordinate 1,174, forward strand.
GAAAAGGCAAAGCACCCCGGGAAAAGCCCAATCCAGAGAAAAGCAAGAGCAGCAAGGAATTGTAAGCCGTGGACATTCATAACAGCACCAAGCGTCCAGCTGTTTTTCTGGACCGGGACGGCACCATTATCGAGGATAAAGGCCACCTTTCCCTGCCTTCGCAGGTGTCCTTCTTTGAGGGCACAGTTTCCGCCCTGCGCCGTCTGAACGAAAGCTTCGAGCTTTTCATGGTTACTAACCAGTCTGGTGTTGCCAGGGGGTTCCTGACGCTCCAGGATGTGGACAGAGTCAATGCGCATCTGGTGTCTTACCTGGCTGAATTCGGGGTCAGCATAGCGGCTGTGTATGTCTGCCCCCATGATTCTGCGGACCGCTGCAGCTGCATCAAGCCCAAGCCGTATTTTATAAGAAAAGCGAAAGAAGAGCATGGGATAGATCCTGCCAGGTCATTTGCTGTGGGGGATCATCCCCATGATGTGGAGTTTGCGAGAAACGCTGGCGCTCGAGGCATTTACGTCTTGACCGGCCACGGAATCAAGCACAAGCATGAGCTTGTGGAAAACACCCTGATCGTCGCCGGAATAGAGGAAGCCGCTGACATCATCTGCGGCAGTGCAGCAGGAAATATTCAACTCTGATATCTCCCGGAGCGACTGCCAGCAAGCGCTGATGTACCTGTCCCTGCCCTTTGCAATGGTTTTTAATCGCAATATATGCAGGCGTTATTCCGAACCCTTAAGCCAATCTGATGATTTCTAGCAGATTTGGGGGCTATTGTCTCCTATTTGGCAGTCACTTATGTTGCTTCACTCCTTCAGACTCAGGCTGACCCGGCCCTTGTCCGCATCCACTGCGAGCACCCTGATCCGGGGCAGATACTGGTTCACTGAAAGGACCTGCATGGGATGCGTGATGCGCTGCCGGCTGAGCTCAGAGATATGGATCAGCCCATCATTTTTCAGCCCGATATCCACAAAAGCCCCAAAATCGACAATGCTGCGCACTACGCCGCAGACAACCTCTCCTTCCTTTAAGGCCTCTATGTCCCGAACATCATCCCGGAAAGGAATGGCCGGCACATCCTCCCGGGGATCGAACCCCGGCTTTTTGAGCTCAAATACAATATCCTGCAAAGTCTGCAGGCCTATGCCCAGCTCCCCGGCAACTGCGGCCAGTTCCTTTTGACCCAGCTGATGCGGGTCATACTTGGTTCTGAGCCTGGTAGCCGCGGCATAGCTCTCCGGATGGATACCTGTGTTGTCCAGGACATCCCGGCCGTCTCTTATGCGTACAAACCCGGCACACTGCTCAAAGGCTTTGGGCCCCAGTCCTTTGACCCGGAGCAGGTCTTTCTTGCCCTGAAATGGGCCCTGCTCTTTTCTCCAGGTCACAATACTCTGAGCCAGCTTGGGCCCCAGCCCGGACACATACACCAGTAAAGTGACAGAGGCGCTGTTTATTTCCACCCCCACCTGGTTGACCAGATCTTCAATGGTCTCCTGCAGCTTGTGCTCCAGGAGCTTTTGATCCACATCGTGCTGATACTGTCCAATGCCTAAGGATTTGGGATCAATTTTGATCAGCTCGGCCATGGGGTCTCGCAGGCGCTGGGCTATGGACACCGCCCCGCGCACAGTCACATCCAGTTCCGGGTACTCTTCCTGTCCCAGCTTGGAGGCCGAATACACCGAAGCCCCGGCCTCAGAAACCACTGTATACTTGAGATTGCACCCCGCTTCCCGGTTCAAGGCGGCAAAAAACTCCTGAGTCTCCCGGGATGCAGTCCCGTTACCTATGGCCACCCCCTGGATCCCATGCCTTTGGACCAGATCCAAAACTGTGTCCCTGGCTCCAGAATAGTCCTTTTGCGGGGCTGTGGGGTAGATGACAGCAAAGTCCAGCAG
>JBNJDO010000165.1:0-3074 GCA_051744965.1 Thermodesulfobacteriota bacterium
AGGGCGGGCTTTGCCTGGGCTGCCGGGCCTGCACCTTTCCCAAGTGTCCGTTTGGCAAATAATAGCTTCCGGGATTTAGTTCTGATCTTGCTCCTGCTTTGGTTTTGAAGGATCCAATTCCTTTTCCAGCTCCTGTTTCATCTTTTCCAGGAGCTGGTCAGTCAGGTCCAGGAATTTTTGCAGGCTCTTTTCCATCTGCTCTCTGGGACCGGGATCCTCCTGCTCTTGGGAAGGTGCCTGCTCCAGGTTGTCCAGGGAGATCTGCATGTATTTGACTACCTGCTCCAGATCCTGGCGGATGTCCTTTAGGCCTTGCAGCTGCTTTTGGCGCAGCTCCTGCACTTCCTGCCTTAGATCCTGCAATTCCTGTTTGGTCTGCTGCAGCTCGGTGCGCAGCTCTTGCAGTTCCTCTGCAGATAGCTCCTGTTCCTGCGTGCAGGACAAAAGAAGAAAAAAGGGCAGCAGCGTCAAGACCAGTATCTTTAGGCGCATGCTTCAGGCCTAGCCTTTGGTAATAGGTTCAATGTAGATCTCCACCCTTCTGTTCTGGCTGGGATCAGAGGATATGGGCTGGGTCTCTCCGTAGCCCACAGCGTGGACACGTTCTTCTATAACCCCCATTTGGAGCAAGGCCTTCTTGACTGCCTCTGCCCTGCGCTCTGAGAGCTTTTGATTGTATTCCTCAGGGCCTTTTTGGTCTGTGTGGCCTTCCACCTGGATGTTGGTTTTTCGATACTTGTTCAGAACATCTGCTACCCTTTCCAGCTCCCTGCGGCCTCCTGGCTTTAGAGTGGCGGAGTCGAAATCAAAAAATACTTCAGAGTCGAATGTGGCCTGCAGAACTTCCTGGTCCCTGCGAATGCTGGCTTGTTCCTGCTGGGACATGGCCTGCCTGAGCTCCCTTTCCTGTTTGTCCATGTACCTGCCCACCTGGTTGCCTGCCACAGCACCCACAATGGCCCCTGCTCCGGCGCCGATCAGGGTGCTCTCTGTATCCCTGCCTATGGCCTGGCCCAGGATGGCGCCTAGTCCGGCCCCTGTGGCAGCGCCCACCTGGGTGCCCTGCTCCTGCTTGTTTTGAGGGGCGCAGGAGATCAGGGAGAGGCAAAACACAGCGCAGATCAGGATTAAGACAATGCTTTTGGTGCGCATATTCAACTCCATTTTTTTGATTACTTCAAAGCTCAAATCCCAATATTCAAATCACAAATTACAAACCATATCCAATAGACGAGCATGAAACTCATGAGAAGCGGCAATAGTTACTGTACCAGGACCCAGCGGCCCTGATCCCGATAGGCCTGGGCATGTACTGTCTCCTGCCTGCCGTCTATGGTTGCGGAGATCTCTATGTCCCGATAGATCCTGCCTTCTCCGGCATGGGCTGGCCCAGGAGTGGCCTGGAACTTGTGTCCTGTGTCCGGGTTGACCCAGGAGTTGCTTTGGCCAGAGGGCTGGTGTTCCAGGGTCTGCTGCAGCTGTCTCTGGTCGTGCTTGTCCATCTCGTTGCCAATTACATATCCAGTCATGAAGCCCAGGCCGGCACCTATCAGGGCGTTCTCCCGGCGTCTTTCCTCGGGACCCAGCTGGCTGCCCAGGAGCCCTCCGGCAAGACCGCCGAATACGCTGCCCTGTTGGGCCTTGCTGCTTGGCCCGGAACAGCCCAGGCAACCTGCAGTCAGGATAAATAGCAGCAGGAAGACAAGAAGCCGAAAGTCCAAGACCTGATGCATGATCTCACCCTTGCTCCAAGGTTTGCTTGTTTAGCTGAAAGACTTGTATTGATGTTAACAACAATCAGCAATTGTTGTCTACTTTTATCCAGCCTTGGCCCTGCTTTGTTGAGCAGCCTGCTTCAATGCCTGCTTCAGGGCTGCCAGGTGCAGGTCAGCAGCCAAGTGTACCGGGCTCTTGCCTCCAATGGGGTCCCAGTTGGCAGGGTCTGCGGTGCAGAAAAACTGGGTCTGCAGGCCGATTTTCTGCAAGGCTTCCTGCACACTCAGGCCCTGGATGGCTGCAGCAGCCTTCCAGGTGGCACCACAGGGAGCTCCGCGCAAGACTTTCAGGCTGACTATCCTGTCTTCTTCCAGCTGCAGCTGAAAGCGGGGATAGCCAAAAAGGCTACAATATTCTCCGCAAGAAGCGCTAGGGGGCAAGGCGCAGCACACAGGGGGGGTCAAGGCCCAGTCCTGGAGCAGCTTCTTGCCAGAAGCGATGACTGGAATGCCCTGTTTTGCACAGATCTGGGCCAGATCTTGGGAAAGATCCGGGTGCAGGAGATAGTCCAAAACCAGATCCGCCTGGATCTGGGAAGGCAGATACTCAGAGGTATCATCCAGGATCTTGGGCAGGGGATGCTCTATATCCAGGGTTTCAATTTTGAAGCGCTCAGGAAAGAGCTCCCTGATGCCCTGGATCTTGCTCTCCCCCCGGCCTTTTTGCTGCAGGACCAGTATGCGAGTGGGTTGGTTGTCTTGTTGTTCAGTCATAGTGCTCCAGGCTAGCAGTGCGCTTACAAAGTTTTATAGATCATCCTGTTTTTTGTGTACTTTCAGGTCTTCAAATGGCGCATTTTCGTTTCTTGATTCTCAGGGTCCTGTCTGGGAAAGTCTTCTCTTATGGCTCCGGCCATCCTTTACGCAGTAAAAATTAGCCTTTTTTTGTGAGGAAGGCAAACTTGGGTCCCTTGGGTTAAGGAAGTATTTGTTTGCAATGGGTGAGAATCTGGGCCTGGTGGCTGAAGACAAAAAAGCCCGCAGGGCTCTGGATTGCTTCCCAGGCCAAGCGGGCTTATGGTTTAGGGTGTCTGTCCGGCTTTACAAGGCCTCCTGGCCCCTTTCTCCGGTGCGGATGCGGACTGAGTCCTGCATGGAGGAGATAAAAATCTTGCCGTCTCCTACCTTGCCGGTCTTGGCTGCCTCTTGTACTGCTTCCACTGTCTGTTCCACCAGTTCTTCGGACAAGACTACCTCGATCTTGATCTTGGCCACCAGGTCCACATGGTACTCAGCCCCGCGATATATCTCCTTGTGTCCCCTTTGGCGGCCGAAGCCGCGCACTTCTGTTACAGTCAT
>JBNJDO010000166.1:0-3044 GCA_051744965.1 Thermodesulfobacteriota bacterium
AGCAGTGGATTACTTCAAAGTCTTAAATCTTCAGAAAGAGCCCTTTGCCAACACTCCTGATCCGGATATGTTTTATCCAGCCAACTTGCATGCCCATTGCCTGCAAAAGCTGGAAATAGCCATCCGTCTGCGCAGGGGCTTGTGCTTGGTCACCGGGGATGTGGGCACTGGCAAGACCACTGTATGCAGGCAGTTTTTTCGCCAACTCTCCAGTGATGAGAAATTTCAGACCCACTTGATTCTGGATCCTGGATTTGAAAGCGCTGATGACTTTGCAGCTTACTTGAACCAAGTACTAAACGGCCAAGAGGCAGCCCTCTCCTGCTCCAATCAGTCTCAACACAAGGAGAATATCCAGGACTTTCTGTTCCAGTCCGGGGTCAAAGAAGACAAAATCCCGGTCTTGATGATTGACGAAGGCCAAAAGCTTCCTTCCGCGTGTCTGGAGCTTTTGCGGGAGCTGCTCAATTTTGAAACTAATGACTATAAGCTCCTGCAGATCATCATCTTCGCCCAGCAGGAGATCCAGGAGATTCTCCAGCAGCGGCCCAACCTGCAGGACCGGGTGGCGCTGCACTATGAGCTGCAGCCCTTGAGCCGCAAGGACACCGCAAACTTCATTCTGTACAGAATTCGAGCTTCTTCTGCAGACCCTTCCCAGCCTCCCAGAGTGCGCTTTTCCTGGAGTGCCCTAAGATTGATATACAAGCTTACCCAGGGCTACCCTCGCAAGATAATCCACTTGGCGCACCACATCCTGCTCAGCCTGGTCATGCAGGATAAAACCAAGGTCAGCCCAGGCATTGTCCGTCAGGCAGTCAAAGGCACTGGCAGCTCTGCTGCCCCTCGAAGGCCTGTCAAAACCTTAGGCCTAGCGGCTTGTGCAGCCATTGCTCTATTGGCCCTGGGCCTCGTCTTTCAGGATCTGTACCTGGACAAAGTACAGTCCTATTTGTCCAATTCAAAGCCAGTACAGAACAAATCCCCAGAGCAAAGCAATAAGCCTTCCCAGGGCAGCAGCACCTACCGGGCCTCTGTGCAAAACAAAAGCAAACAGATGCCTAACCAGGAGAATCAGGTGCAATTGCTGCCCACTGCTTCTGAAAATGAACAAGATAATGATCCCAAGGCCCAGGAGGCTGAGGACAATCCTGAACCCCCAAAGATTATAGGCCAGATCCAGATGGACAACCAGTCCACCCTCTGGAGCATGCTGGAGGCGGTCTACGGGGAGAGCGATACTCAGACTTTACAGGCTGTAATCAAAGCAAATCCCTGGATGGACAGCCCTGACATTATACCCGCTGGCCAGAAAATCAGCTTCCCTGTACTCTCCATAAGCCAGTCTTTGCCTGAGGGAAAAAACTGGATAAGGTTGAGCAAAGCAGACAGCTTGAATAAGGCCTACCAGCAGACACAAAATGCCGGTCTGGACAATTTCCGTATCCTGGCTCTGCATAACCCGGATCAGGGTTTTATGTTCTGGGTGGTATCCCAGGATTCTTTCCAGGACCAGGCCTCTGCCAGGCAGGCCCTGGAAGAGATGTCAAGCCAAACACAACAGGAAGCCAGTGTAGTCTCCCTGGATGAACTGGAGCAAGACTGGCAGCTGGTCACTGCTGAGTAAATGGCATGGGGCATGGGGAAGAGGCATGGAGCATGGAGCTTGGGGAAGAGGCATGGGATAAATGGCATGGGGCGTGGGAAAGATGGCTTTAAGCTTTGAGCTTTGAGCTTTAAGCTTTAAGGCATGGCCAGAAGCATGCCTTTCATAAGGAAAAAATATGCGTACCAAATTAAGACTAGGAGAAATACTCATCCAGGAGGGGCTGCTTACAGAGCAGCAACTGCAAAAGGCCTTGACCGACAAGAGGGGAACCGGCCTCAAGCTGGGCCAGTTCCTGGTCCGGAACAATATCTGCAAGGAAGAGGACATAATCAACATGCTCAGCAGCCAGCTGCGCATTGATCGCTATTCCCCCACTCGCTACCCAGTGGATACCAGCCTTGCAGAAATAATCACCTCTGAACAGGCCAGGGAATACAATGCCGTGCCTGTGGCCAAGTCTGGGAACATCTTGAGGGTAGCCACTCCAGACCCCTTGGACCTGGAATCCCTGGATGCCCTGGAGGTAACCACTGGCCTGGAGATTGAACCTGTGGCCTGCACAGAAGCTGATTTTGAACAGGTTTTCGGCTCCCTGTACGGCATGTACTGGAACATAGAAGAGGTCCTGGAAGATGTGGAGCAGGAAGCGGTAAATCTGGAAGAAGACCAAGGAAATGAGCAGCAGGAGGTCCAGGACATCCATGCCCTGGAAGGAGAGGCTGATCAGGCCCCGGTCATCAAGCTGGTCAATTCCATCCTGGCCCAGGCTGTAAAGCAGGGGGCCAGTGATGTGCACCTCAGCCCTGAGAAAAAGAGGGTCCAGACCAGGTTCCGGGTTGACGGCAAGCTCAGGGAAGTCCCCTCCCCTCCCAAGAACATGATGTCCTCCATTATCTCCAGGATTAAAGTTTTGGCTGGCATGGATATTTCTGTTTCCCGCATGCCCCAGGACGGTCGCTTCACCGTGGGCATCAAGGGCAGGGAGATACATATCCGGGCCTCCTGCATTCCCACTATCTATGGCGAAAATGTGGTCCTGCGGCTTTTGGACCTTAGCGCCAGGGCCTTCAACCTGGAAGAGCTGGGCATGAATGAGGATGACTTCCAAAAGATGCAGGAAATAATCAACAAGCCCTACGGCATGATCCTCTCCACAGGACCCACAGGCAGCGGCAAGAGCACCAGCCTGTACGCCATCCTGCGGCGCATTAATCAACCGGATGTGAACATCATCACCTTGGAGGATCCTGTAGAATATCGGGTGGAAGGGATTAGGCAGGTCCAGCTCAACACCCGTTCCGGCATGACCTTTGCCTCTGGACTGCGCTCCATTTTGCGCCAGGATCCGGACGTGCTCATGATCGGGGAGATGCGAGATGCCGAAACCGCCCGCATCGGGGTCCAGGCTGCCATGACAGGTCACCGCTTGCTTTCC
>JBNJDO010000167.1:0-2982 GCA_051744965.1 Thermodesulfobacteriota bacterium
AATCAGGCGCCTAGAGGGCATGGGGGTGCAGCAGGTAGTAGTGGAAGGCAACCCTTTGTCAGAGGAACAGGGTGGAGCAGGACTGCAGGAAAAGCTGCACAGGTTGGACTCCATGTTTCGCAGGCACAGTCAGGATGCTTGGATGATGGAGGTCAAGTCATTTTTGCAGGAATACTATCGGCTGCGCCTGGCAGGGCAAGGCTCAGGACAGGAGGGCTAAGCAATGCAGGATTTGCGCACTGAGAACAAGGGTCAGATCCTGGCGGTCAGGGATTTGCCCACTTTGCCCAGGGTCCTGCAAGAGGTGACCAAACTGGTGGAAGACGAGAACTCCTCTCCAGAGCAGATAGCCAAGGTGATATCCAGGGATCAGGTTTTGTCTGCCAAGGTGCTGAAAATGGTCAACTCTCCCATATATGGCTTCCCGCGGCGCATAAACACTGTGCAGCACGCTTTGGTGCTTCTGGGATTGAACGTGATCAAGGGATTGATCATTAGCACCTCTGTTTTTGATATCATGACCAAGAGCATGGTCGGGCTCTGGGAGCACAGCCTGGGTTGCGCCCTTTGTTGCAGCAGCCTGGCTTCTGAGGCAGGTTTCAAGGATCCGGAGGAGTATGCAGTTACAGGACTGCTGCACGATATAGGCAAAGTGGTGGTTGCGGTACAGTTGCCCGAGACCAAGGTGGAGATCGAGGGCAAGGTGGCAAATGAGGACTTGACTTATCTGGAGGCTGAAAAAAAGGAATTGGGTTTTGGCCACGACCGGGTCAATGCCTGGCTGGCTGACCACTGGAATTTGCCCCTGAATATCAGGGAAGGCCTGGCTTATCACCATCGGCCCCTGTCCGCGCAATTCTATCCCAATATTGCCCATGTGGTTCATATAGGAGATTTTTTGGTCCGGACTCTGGAGATCGGCAGCAGCGGGGATGATCAGTTGCCCTATCTGCAGCCTGGTTCATTGCAGGCCCTGGGGCTGGACCTGCAGTCTTTGGAGAGGGTTCTGGACCAGGTCGGTCAGGAAGTAGTGGATTTGGATTCTCTGGATTTTAGCTCTTAATGCCATGTCTTAAAAGTGTTATGCGCGTATTTGGCAATTTGTCTAGGAATCACATTTCTGATTTTTGACCCGGTTGGAGATGGATGCGGAAATTACAAAGCATAAAATACAAGCTTTGAACAAATTCCAACTTACAAAAGGCAAGATAAAATAAAGACAGGCCTTTGCTCGTAGTTGTTTCAAATTTGAATATTGTAATTTGAGTTTTGTGGGATATTCTGGCCCAGGATACTGGTAATGATTTTATCCCCAGCAGGATAAATATGTTTGCAAATCGGGTGCTGGAGTTTTTTCTGGTTAGCCAGGATCAAGGGTTGAAGGATCTCATGGCTTCATTTTGGCAGCAGGAGGTGCATTGGACCTTTTTTCAAAAAGGCAAAAAGGCCATTGAAGAGATTTACAGCTCCCCTCCTGATCTTTTGCTAGTAGATGAGGTGCTGCAGGATATCAGGGGGCTGGAAGTGGTGAGGCTGGTCAAGAGTGAAAATGTTTATCGCCAGGTCCCAACACTGATCTGCCTGCAATCCGAGATCCCGGAAGAGGTCTATAGCTCGGTGCAGTTCGAGCTGGATGATTTCTTGCTAAGGCCCATAAGCCCCCAAGAGGCCCAGGCTAGATTGACCCTGGCCTGGTACAGGTCCACCCGGGCCCTGGATGCCAATCCCTTGAGCAAGCTGCCAGGGAATACATCCATTATCCAGCGTATTCAAGATCTAATCGATGCTGAACAGGACTTTGCCCTGGGCTATTTGGATCTGGATAATTTCAAGGCCTTTAACGACAAATACGGCTTCTCCCGTGGGGACGAGGTGCTGATGATGACCTCCAGGGTGATTGTGAATACTGTGCGCAGGATAGCTGGCATGCAGGGCTTTGTGGGCCATGTCGGCGGGGACGATTTTGTGTTTATTGTGCCAGTGCAGCAGGTGGAGGAGGTCTGTGAAAAGATAATTCAGAATTTCGACAGCATTGTTCCCAACTTTTACGATCCTGAAGACAGAAGTCAGGGGTATATCAGTTCTGTGGACAGACAGGGCCGAGAGCGCGAATTTCCGTTCATGGCTGTCTCCATTGCAGTGGTCTATAATCTGAATGCTAGTCTCACCCATTATGCCCAGGCTTCCCAGATTGCCAACAGTCTGAAGAAGAAGGCCAAACAGGATCCAGCCAGCAGCTATGTCCTGGACCGCAGAAGATCTGCCTGAAAACGCGCAGGCCTATTTGGCCTTTTTGGAAGTGCAAAAAGGGTCTTCCCAGGCCACCTTGCGGGCCTATGCCCGGGATTTGGCCCAGTTGGAGGAATACCTGCAGGGCCAGGGAGCTAGCCTGCAGCAGTCTGCAGGGATACAAAAGGCGCATGTGCGAGGCTTTCTGGCCAGCCTACACTTGCAGGGACTGAATAAAAGCAGCATGGCCCGCAAGCTTTCTGCTTTGAGGGGCTTTTTCAGGTTTCAACAGAAGAAGGGGCAGCTAGAGACGGATCCTGTGCAGGGACTGCAAAACCCCAAGCAGGGCAAACACCAGCCCAGGGTCCTGAATGCGGATCAGGTCCTGGCCTTGTTACAAACCAAAATAGAGCCCAATCCAGTGGGCCTGAGGGATCTGGCCTTGGCAGAGCTCTTGTACGGATCAGGCCTGCGTATCAGTGAGGCCCTGGATTTGGATCTACAGGATGTGGACTTGGCCCAGGGCTGGGTCAGGGTTTTGGGCAAGGGCAGCAAACAAAGGCTGGTGCCCCTAAGCCAAGTCTCTGCCCAGAGGCTGCAGGCCTATCTGCAGCAGCGCAGGTATTTCGATCCCCAGGAGCAAGAACAGGCCCTTTTCCTGGGAAAAAGGGGCAAGCGGCTGCAGCGAAGGCAGGCCAACAGGATCCTGCAGGACTTGTCCAGGATAGCAGGACTGCCCCAGGCTGTGGCTCC
>JBNJDO010000168.1:0-2971 GCA_051744965.1 Thermodesulfobacteriota bacterium
AGCATACCTGATCTCAGCCTCAGGCTGCAGCCCAGGGCAAACAAAAGCCCCGAGCTGCAGCAGGCCTGGGATTGGCTACAGCAGGAGCTGGGCCTGGACATCTACTCCACCCAGGGCAGGAGCTTGCCTGTGGTCCTGGGGGACTTGCTGCAGAAAAAGGGCTTGACCCTGGCCCTGGCTGAAAGCTGTACCGGCGGGCTCATAGCCAACCTGCTCACAGACATATCCGGCAGCTCAAGCTATTTCCTGCTCTCTGCGGTAACCTACTCCAATCAAAGCAAAATAAATGTCCTGGGAGTCAGACCCAAGACCCTGGAAGAATTCGGCGCAGTGCACCCGGAGACAGCCAAGGAAATGGCCAGGGGGGCGTGCCTGGTAAGCGGTGCTGACTATAGCCTGGCCACCTCTGGCATTGCCGGGCCCACAGGGGGCAGTCCTGAAAAGCCTGTAGGCACGGTTTGCCTGGGCCTGGCAGGACCGAAAACGATCCGAGCCAGCACTCTGCAGAGCGGAATTTTGGATCGCGGCAGGAACAAATCCTTTTTCGCCCTGGCTGCCCTGGATCTGTTGCGTAGAGAGCTGGCCTGGATTTGACAAAAGCTGATCCCGGGTTTAAAAGTTTGCAGGCCAAAGTCCAAGTGGTTCTTGGAGACAACAAGTAGATCTTAACTAATTGAGAAAGCACTGATTCATTAACACTCAGGCCCTGTCCTGAGCGAAGAATCTCTAACATCAAGGACAAGCCTAATCCCAGGCTTAGTCAAGAGGAAGCCAATATTATGAGCAAGCGCGTAGTTATCCTGGGCGCAGTGGCCCTGGGTCCCAAAGTGGCATCCAGGCTGAAGCGCCTGGCCCCGGACTTCCAGGTGACCATGCTGGATAGGGACCGGCTCATCTCCTACGGGGGCTGCGGCATTCCCTATTATGTGAGCGGAGACATAAACGACATCAAGGAGCTGCGCTCTACCATCTACCACATGGAGCGCAACGAGGAGTTTTTTGACAAAGTCAAGCACTGCCGGGTGCTGACCGGAAAAGAGGTCCTGGAGATAGACCGCCAAAACAAGCTGATCCATTTCCAGGATGTGGATGATCAAAGCAAAGATCAGCTGGAGTACGACTACCTGGTGCTGGCCACCGGCAGCAGCCCAATTATCCCCAATCTGCCTGGAGCAGACCTGCCCCGGGTATTTGCCGTGTACAACCTGCACCAGGCGACCCAGATCAAGGAGTTGCTAAGCAAAGGCCAGCTGGAGTCCGTGGCTGTGGTGGGCGCAGGAGCCATCGGAGTGGAGATGGCAGAGGCTTTGACCGACCTTTGGGGCATAGAGACCACCCTGGTGGAGATGCAGGACCATATTCTGCCTGCTGCTCTGGGTCAGGAAATGGCCGGACTGGTGCAAAAACATCTGCAGGACAACCAGGTCCAGGTTCTGACCAGCACCCAGGCCAAGCAGATCCTGGGAGACCAGGAAAGCGGGGTCACTGGCCTGGAAACCACCCAAGGCAAAATCGATTGCCAGGCAGTTATCTTCTGTATAGGTGTCAGACCCAACACCAAGCTGGCTAAAGATGCCGGCCTGCCCTTGGGACCCCAGCAGGGCATCCTGGTGGATTCCAGAATGCGTACTGTGGATCCCAGCATATATGCAGGGGGAGACTGCGTACAGCAGCTGCACCTGTTAAGCGGAGATTATATCCATCTGCCCCTGGGCTCCCTGGCTAACAGGCAAGGCAGGGTCATCGGCAGCAATATCGGCGGGCTCAATGCGAAGTTCCCTGGTGTACTAGGCAACTTCTGCGTCAAGGTCTTTGATCAGGGTGTGGCCAGGGCCGGCCTGACCCAGGAACAGGCTAGAGGTGCAGGATTTGATCCTGCTTCAGCCATAGTGGTCCAAACAGACCGGGCACATTTTTATCCCACTGCTGCCCTGATGTACATGCAGCTAATAGCGGACAGAAAGACCAGAAAGGTGCTGGGAGTGGAGGCTGTGGGCCCCAACGGGGACGCAGTCAAGTCCAGGGTGGACGCTATAGCAGCGGCCATGCACCATGGGGCGGATTTGGAAGAAATTTCCAACTTAGAGGTCAGCTACTCCCCTCCTTTTGCCTCTGCCATGGACATTGTGAACACCTGTGGCAATGTGCTGCAAAATATCCTGGATGGACTAAATCAGTCAGTAAGCCCTTCCCAGTTTCTGCAGGCCTTCCACGAAGACAACTGCTGCGTCCTGGATGTGCGTAGCCCTGATCTGGCCCAGAACTGCCTGCAAAAATACGGACAGAAATGGATGAACATCCCTTTGAGCCAGGTGCCGGAGCGCATCCAGGATATCCCTACTGAGCAGCCAGTCTTCGTGTATTGTAACACAGGCACCACAGCCTATGAGGTACAGCGCTATCTGAATACCCAGGGCCTGGAAAATGCCAAAAGCGTACAGGGTTCCTTTGCTGCGATCAAAGAGCTGGATGCAGGATTCGAGGCCTCTTCAAACGCACAAAAAAACGATTAACCAGCATGGGCCATGAATTGCTAAGGATTCAAAGCATGGCTGATATAATTCCAGTTTAGCATAGCTTGGCATATCAGTTATTGACCTTTCTTTGGAAAGTGGATAGGGTGCCCTGAATTATAAACAATTTCTGTTGTATCTATCAGGCCCCATCATAAAATTCTTGGAGGAAAAAGCCATATGACAGAAGCTGCAATCAAACTAGGCGCCAAATCTGAAAGCACCTTCCTAGACAAAGTCAAGGAGATCTTACCAGAAGGAGGCAATTTAAACCTTTGCCTGACATGTGGGGCCTGCTCCGCAGGATGCCCTGCAACCGGCCTGGATGGAATGGATCCCCGCAAGTTCTTGCGTATGGCCGCCCTGGGATTGGATGAAGAAGTAACCAGTACCCGTTGGGTTTGGCACTGCACCCAATGCCAGCGCTGCATCTATGCCTGCCCCATGAAGATCGACAT
>JBNJDO010000169.1:0-2941 GCA_051744965.1 Thermodesulfobacteriota bacterium
GCCCCAGGAGGCCAAAAAACTGGGTGCGGTGGATAAGGAGCTGGATCTGGAGAGGATTGCCCTGGAGGTGGTCAAGGCGGTGCAGTAGGGCAGAGGGCATGGAGCAGAGAGCCTGGGGCAGATGGCATGGAGCATGGGGCAGAGGGCAGAGGGCAGGGAGCCCCAGTGAAACCCCTGTCTACGACAGGGAACCCTTTGGGCTGTTGCACGGGGCAGGCATGGAGCATGGGGCATGGAGCAGAGAGCAGGGAGCAGGCATGGAGCGTGGGGCCTGGGGGAGGGAGTAGTGCTAAAAAAAAAGTTCTGCGGCGGCTTGGTCTTTTTGGTGTTGGGTCGGGGTTCAGCGAAAGCTCCAGTCGGAACTGGACCCCGGATTTTGCCCTGGGCATAGCATATACTTGATATCTTGGGCAGATAACATTTTGAAAATTAAGGACGATTTCATAGGGCCAGCTTCCTTTCTTCGTTATGCCTGATAATGCGTGAAGGTGGTTATGGGAATGATTTTTAAACCAATAAACAGATAAGGTTAGGCAAATGAGGATCTTGATTGCAGAGGACGATTTTTACAGCAGAAAGATTTTGGAGAAGTTCCTAAAGGCCTATGGGGATTGTGATGTGGCTGCCAATGGAGAAGAGGCAGTGCAATCCTTTTCTCTGGCCTGGGAGGAGAGGCAGCCTTATGATCTGGTCCTGCTGGATATCATGATGCCCAGCGTGGACGGGCAGCAGGCCCTGAAGCAGATCAGGGACTTCGAGCGCTCCAAAGGGATAGTTGGATTTGGCGAGGCCAAGGTGGTTATGGTCACTGCCCTGGACGATCCCAAGAGCGTGGTCCGGGCCTTTTATGACGGCGGAGCCAGCTCCTATGTGGTTAAGCCCATTGATAAGGATAAGCTGGGCCAAGAGCTGGATAAGCTGGGCTTTAGTCCCCAAGGCTCCTGAGCCTACACCTTAAAGCTGGGGCCCAGGCCCCGGAGTATATTATGCCAAGATTATCACTCCTGCTAGCAGGGACAGATCCCAAGCAGCACAACCGGATTCAAAGCGCTTGGGAAGGAATCGGCTGCAGCAGACAGAACATGCTGCAGGTTGATTCAGGCCAGAGAGCCCTGGAGATTTGCAGTGCAGAGGATCCAGAGCTGCTGATTCTGGGGCAGGGGTTGACAGATATTTCCCCCCAGGAGCTGCTGTCCAGGCTAAAAGAGCTGGGGGCTGAGTTGCCTGTATGCATGCTGCTGGCTCCCAGGCATGGGGGACAGAGACAGATGTTTTTGCAGGCATCCGGGCAGGGCTTGGAGGATTTATTGTTTACCCCCTTTGACTCAGAGGAGCTGGCCCTGCGCTTGGAGCTGGGGCTGCGCAAGGCCGGGCAGAGGAAGGCCCAGCTTCGCTTCCAGGATCTGGCTACCAAAGCCGGACTGGGCTATTGGGAATACGCGCCAAATCAGGAAGACTTCCATGCCTCAAGGGCTCTGCAAAGCCTTTTGGGCTACACCAAGCAGCAAGCTCCCCAAGGCTGTGAGCTGTTGCGCGCGCATTTTTCCGAGCAGGATGTGCAAAGGCTAAAGCAAAAGATGCAATACCTGGAGCCAGGGCAATGTTTTGAACTGGAGCTGGCTTGTCGGCGTCTGGACCGGGAGGAGAGGTATATCAGGATTCAGGGCAAGAAGGAGGCTGAAACTGAAAACAGTCTAGTTGTGGGCCTTTTCCAGGATATTACCCAGCAAAAAAGGGTCCAGAACAAGCTCATTGAGCTTCTGGAGCACAGCTCCATGCAGGCTGCTGCCCTGGAGCAGAGCGGAGAGGGCATCGTGCTCACTGACCAGGATTTCCGTGTGGTATATGTGAACCCATTCTTTGATAGGGTCTGTGGCTTTAAAGCCAGTGAGCTGATCTCTAAGCTACCTGGGAGGCAGGAAGGTGATCTCCAGGCAGACCAGAGCTGGAGGGGACAGCTGCACTTGGAAGACAAAAATGGCCAAAAGCGTCAGGTGGAGGCCACTGTGTCCGAGGTGAGAAGCTGGTCCGGGGAAGTGGTCAACTACGTGCTTTTGGTCCGGGATATCACTGAGAAGCTGCAATTGCAGCAGCAGTTGCAGCAGGCCCAGAAGATGGAAGCCATAGGTACCTTGGCCGGTGGTATCGCCCATGACTTCAATAACATGCTTATGGGTATGCAGGGTTTTACAGAATTGGCCTTGTCCAATTTGCCTGAGGACTGCAAGGCAGCTAAACATCTGCAGAACGTACTGCAGACCAGCTCTCGGGCCAAGGACTTGGTGCAGCAGATTTTGACCTTCAGCAGACAAAGCGACAGCGAGAAAAAGCCTTTGCAGGCCAAGGCGGTGCTTAAGGAGGTGTTGAAGCTTTTGCAGGCTACACTGCCGGCCAACATAGAGCTGCAGACCAGGATAGATCCTGATACGCCCCAGATTTTGGCTGATCCTTCCCAGATGCAGCAGGTGATCATGAACCTGTGCACCAATGCAGTCCAGGCCATGCCTGAAGGCGGCACTCTCTGGGTGGTCCTGCAGGGCAAGAGCTTAGGCTGGGAAGATAAAGACAGACCAGAGGATCTGGGGCCAGGGAAGTACTTGCTGCTTCAGGTCCAGGATACAGGCCAGGGTATGGATCAGGACCTGGCCCAGCGCATATTTGATCCCTTCTTTACCACCAAGCCCAGGGGGCAGGGCACAGGACTGGGGCTGTCTGTGGTGTACGGCATTCTGCAGGAGATCTCAGGCTACATAGAGGTGGGCAGCTCTCAAGGAGAAGGAACTTTGTTTAGCGTATTCATTCCTGCCCTGCAAGAGCCTGGAGCTGATCTTGATAAAGAGGAACAGAGTCCTTGCATGGTGCAGGGCAGGGGCAACATCCTGTTTGTGGATGATCAGCAGGATATAGTGCGCTGGGGGGTCAGGGCCCTGGAAGGGCTGGG
>JBNJDO010000170.1:0-2868 GCA_051744965.1 Thermodesulfobacteriota bacterium
GGCAGGGCCGGTCTGTGTCCGGTATAGGCAATGATTCCGCACATGGCGCTCTCCTTTCACCAAATGTAAATCCGAATAATCAAATTACAAATAATATCCAATAGCCAATGTTCCTACTAATTCTCAAAAACCAGAATAAAGCTTATAACGAAAGATTAGTCAGCAAGTTGTAACTTTTGTAAAAATCCTGGCAGCTTTTTGGCGAAATCCTCCAGGGCCTGGGCCCTGTGGCTCAGCCTGTTCTTTTCCTCTGGCTCCAGCTCGGCAGCAGTCTTGCCCAAATTGGGGTCCTCAAACAAAGGGTCGTAGCCGAATCCTTTATCCCCCCTGGGTTGCATGGTGATCCTGCCCTCCCAGGTGCCCTGGCTTAGGCTGTACTCTCCCCCTGGGGCGCAAATGGCCAGCACGCAGACGAACCTGGCGCTTCTTTGCTGCAGGGGCACTGATTGCAACTCTTGCAGCAGCTTTTGGTTGTTTTTCTGGTCTGGGGCATTGGGCCCGCTGTATCTGGCTGAGTATACCCCTGGCGCGCCCTGCAGGGCGTCCACTTCCAATCCGGAATCGTCAGCCAGGCTAAGCAGGCCTGTTTTCTCAGCTACCAATCTTGCCTTGTGCAAGGCGTTTTCCTGGAAGGTGCTGCCAGGTTCCGGGATGCTGCCCAGTGCCGGGAAGCTGTCCAGGCCCAGAACCTGGATCCCTGGCTTTACCCCTTGCAGAATTGCCTTGATTTCCTGGATCTTGCCCTGATTCCTGCTGGCCAATACCAATTGAAGGCTGGAATGCATTCCTGCTCCTAAATGAATTTAGCAATATACATGCCAAAAAAAGTTGCTGCCCAGTCTTGCGCAAGCAGCCGCTGGGGTTTAAAATCCCTTTTTTTCGTGGTTTGCAGATAACCATTATCCTTTTTGAGCCTTGATTTCAACAGATAATATGGCTGATACCAGCCCTTTTGCCAAAAATGAGCAAGCAGAAAACAAGCATCAGAACCTACGCCTTAAGTCTGGGCTGCGCCAAGAACCGGGTGGATACCGAGCGCATGCTGGCAGTCCTGGGAGAATTCTATCAGCCTGTGCAGGCCCTTGAGGAGGCAGAGGTGCTTTTGGTCAACACCTGCGCCTTTATCCAGCCTGCTGTGGAGGAGTCAGTACAACAGATCCTGGCCCTGGCCCAGGATATTCAAGGCCTAAATCCCAGGCCTTTGCTGGTGGTCACAGGCTGCTTGCCAGCCAGGTACGGAGCAGAGTTGGAAACAGAATTGCCAGAGGTGGATCTTTGGCTGGGTTTTTTTGAGCAGGGCAATTTGCTGCACTACCTGCGCAGGCTGCTGGGAAGGCAGGGCCTGGAACATCCAGGCAAGGAATATACAGCCAGTGCTCCTGGCCTAGGCAGGGTGCTAAGCACCCCACCGGGATACGCCTACCTCAAGCTGAGTGAAGGCTGCCACCGCAAGTGCAGCTTTTGTCTGATCCCCAGTATACGGGGCCCACTAGCTTCCAGGCCCAAACAAGAAATACTGCAGGAGGCTGAGCTTATCCTGGGCCAGGAGGGGGTGAGCGAGCTCTGCCTGGTAGCCCAGGACCTTACTGCATACGGCAAGGATCTGGGTCTGGCCTCGGGGCTGCAAGATCTCTTATCCAGTCTGGCTGGTTTGTCCGGGCTGCACTGGCTAAGGCTTTTGTATCTCTATCCCACTGGCCTGGGGAGGGATTTTCTCCTTTTTCTGCGCTGCCTTAGCCCCCCGGTTCTTCCTTATTTCGATCTACCCCTGCAGCATGTGCAGCCCCACCTCTTGCGCAGAATGGGCAGGCCATTTTCCAGGGATCCCAGGCAGGTCCTGGATCTGATCAGGGAGGCTTTTCCTGAGGCCAGCCTGCGCACCAGCCTGATTGTGGGCTTCCCTGGAGAGACCGAGGCGGATTTTTTGCAGCTTAAGGATTTTGTCCAGGAAATTGGATTTGACCATCTGGGCGTGTTCACCTTTTATCCGGAAAATGGGGTCAAGGCTGCTGAGCTGCCTGGACAGGTTCCTGAAAAGGAGAAGCAGGCCAGGAAAGAGGAGCTCTTGCGGCTGCAAAGGGAAATCAGCCGCAGTAAGCTTGCGCAGCAGATAGGGCAGGAGCTGCAGATCATGGTGGATGCCCCGCACCAGGATTGGCCCACCTTGTTTCAGGGCCGGGCCTGGTTCCAGGCCCCGGAGGCGGACGGCATCACTTACGTCAGTGGTCACAGCCTAACGCCTGGACAGCTAATACAGGCCCAGGTGGTGGAGAGCAAGGACTACGACCTGGTGGCCTTGACCTAAAAGCTTTTTAAAACAAATTATTGATATTGTTTACTATTGCTTGGAAGGGAAGTAAGCCAGGGCCAATTTTGATTTTCTTTTTGTGCCTGGTTGCCAAGCACTCAGCAATCTGCTATTGCAGATTAAATTTGTGTAGGGGGTAAAAGTTTAATGCAGAACATGGATTATTTGGAACAGGTCGAGGCCCAAAAACAGGACCTGGACACAGGCGAGGAAACAGATTTCGAAACCGCCTTGGAAAACTACCTGAATACCGATTTTGGTGAGCTGGAGGAAGGCGGCATCATTACCGGCAAGGTGGTCAAGGTGGACCGGGACAACGTCCTGGTGGACGTCAACTTCAAATCCGAGGGTCAGATCCCTGTGGAGGAATTCCGGGACCGGGACGGAAACCTGCATGTCCAGGAAGGGGATGAAGTTGACGTATTTGTGGTCAACAAGGACGATGTGGAAGGTGTGGTGGCCTTGTCCCACAAACGGGCCAAGCGCATGCGCATCCTGGATGAGTTGGAGGAGATGCAGCAGCAGGAGCAAAACGTCCAGGGTACCATAATGCAGCGCAT
>JBNJDO010000171.1:0-2842 GCA_051744965.1 Thermodesulfobacteriota bacterium
CTGACCTGCCAGCGTGAACTCTGGGCCTGTCTGACCTGCGCCAGATGCAGCGAGCGCTGCCCGGTGAGCATAGATTTTCCGGAATTTATCCGCCACTACCGGGACCAGGCGGATGAATGCCAGAATCAGCCCCTGCCCAGCCATCACGGAATCTTCCAGTCCATATCTGAGCTGCAGACCGCTATACCAGCCCAGAACAGGACCGCCTGGGCTGAAGCCGCAGGCAGGATCCAAAAGGAACAAGGAGAGATATATCTCTTCACAGGCTGTTTGCCATATTTTGACGCCTTTTTCAGGTACCTGGACCTGGAGTGTTTGCAAACTGCCAAAAGCGCTCTCAGCCTTTTAAACAGCCTGGACATAGAACCTGTTCTAAGCAGCCGGGAATGTTGCTGCGGCCATGACGCCCTTTGGAGCGGGAAGCAGGAAATATTCCAGACTCTGGCTAGCAAAAACCTGGAGGCCATAAAGGCCACCCAGGCCAAAAAGGTGCTTTTCCTTTGCCCAGAGGGCTACCTGACCTTCAAAAAATACTACCCAGAAGTCCTGGGGGAACTCCCCTTTGAAGTCCAGCACTTGAGCGAGTTTTTAGCTAAAGAGCTGCCCCGCGCAGATCTGCAGTTCAAACCAAGCACAAACGGAGCTGTCACCTATCAGGATCCCTGCAGACTTGGCCGCTGGAGCGGCGAGTACGAACATCCCAGGCAGCTTGTCAATCTGGTGCCAGATACAAAGCTAAAAGAAATGGACAAAAACCGGGAAAACGCTCAATGCTGCGGCACCACCGCCTGGATGGAATGCTCTTCCTGCTCCAGGCAGATGCAAGGCCTGAGGCTGCAGGAGGCTAAGGAAACCGGGGCTAGCACCTTAATCACTTCTTGCCCCAAGTGCCAGATCCATCTGCAATGCGCCCAAAGCGACCAGGAGCAGCAGCTAAAAATCCAGGACATCTTCACCTATGTCCAGGAGCATCTGAGTTGATTCTATAATCCCCAGGAAACCCTGAACCTAAAATCCAGCAGGAACGAATCAAGGAGCAAACAGGCATGAACAGCTCGCAACCAGCGGACATCCAGGGCTCGGTGGCAGTCCTGGGCGGGGGAGTAAGCGGAATGCAGGCAGCTTTGGACCTGGCTGATTCCGGTTATTTCGTGCATCTAGTGGAAAACTCCCCTGCTATAGGCGGGGCCATGGCTCAGCTGGATAAGACCTTTCCCACTAATGACTGTGCGATGTGAATCATCTCCCCCAAACTGGTCGAGGTCGGCCGGCACATAAACATTGAGTTGCACACCCTCTCGGATCTTGAAGAAATCCAGGGCGAGCCAGGCAACTTTTCCCTGCGTATCCGGCAAAACCCCAGATACGTGGACATGGACAAGTGCATTGCCTGCGGGGTCTGCGCAGAAAAATGCCCAGCCAAAGTCAAAGATGATTTCAACCAGGGTCTGGCCCGCAGAAAGGCCATTTACGTGCCTTACTCCCAGGCAGTACCCCTGAAGTATGCCATAGACGCTGACAACTGCATCTACTTCAAGAAGGGCAAGTGCAAGGCCTGCGAAAAATATTGCCCCACTGGAGCGATAAATCTCCAGGATGAGGCCAGGGAGGTCTCCCTGCAGGTAGGCTCGGTGATCATCTCCAGCGGCTTCCAGCCCTTCAATCCTTCTGGCCTGGACACCTATCAATACAGCGAGTTCCCCAATGTCCTGACCAGCATGGAATTTGAGCGCATGCTCAGCGCCACCGGACCTTATCAGGGACACCTGGTACGCCCCTCTGACCAGCAGGAGCCCCAAAAGATTGCTTGGCTGCAATGCATCGGCTCCAGGGATATCAATCGCTGCGACCGGGCCTATTGCTCATCTGTGTGCTGCATGTATGCGATCAAGGAGGCTGTGATCGCCAAGGAGCACAGCAGCCAGGAACTGGACGCCGCGATCTTTTACATGGACATACGCACCTATGGCAAGGACTTTGAAAAGTACTATGACCGGGCCAGGCAAGAGGAAGGAGTCAGGTTTGTCCGTTCCAGGGTGCACACCATATTCCAGGACCAGGAGCAGAATCTGGTCCTGCAGTATGTGGATGAAAGCGGTAACCTGCAGCAGGAGTCATTTGACCTGGTGGTCCTCTCCGTGGGCATGGAGACCTCTGAGCAGATGCAGGACAAACTTCGCCAGCTAGGTATTGAGCTCAACCACAACCATTTGGTGCAAACCAGCAGTGTAGCCCCGGTACAGACCTCCAGGGAAGGCATATATGTCTGTGGCAGCATTGCCGAGCCCAAGGACATTCCAGCCTCGGTCATGGAGGCCAGTGCAGCAGCCTGTGAGGCCCAGGTCAGCCTGCACCAGGCCAGAGGAACCCAGGCCCAGTCCAAGACCTTCCCCCAGGAAAGACCTGTCCAGGATCAAGAGCCCAGGATAGGGGTATTTCTCTGCAACTGCGGGGTGAACATTGGCGGAGTGGTGGACATACCTGGCCTGGCGGAAGCAGTGCGCCAGCTGCCAAATGTAGAGTATGTACAGGAGAACCTGTTTACCTGCAGCCAGGACACCCAGGACAAATTAAAGGAAGTTATTGAGGAGCAGGGCCTGAACCGCGTGGTAGTGGCTGCCTGCACCCCTAGAACCCATGAACCCCTTTTCCAGGAGACCCTAAAGGACGCGGGTCTGAACAAATATCTGTTTGAGATGGCCAATATCAGGAACCAATGCTCCTGGGTGCACAGCAAGGAAAAGGACAAGGCTACGCAAAAGGCCTGGGATCTAGTCAAAATGGCAGTAGCCAGGGCAAGCAGGATCATGCCCCTGCAGCAGCCCAGCATCCCGGTAAACAG
>JBNJDO010000172.1:0-2775 GCA_051744965.1 Thermodesulfobacteriota bacterium
AATGAAACCAACCTGCTGGTCTTCAACACCATGATCCATCATGGAGACATCGGAGGGCCCCTGGTAAACTCGGTGGACGGCAGGATTGTGGGCATCATAGCCGGCAGGTTCGATCCAGAGGTCATCTTGCACAGGCAGAGCAGACCCCAAAGGGAGGAGACCTATCAGACCAACATCTCCTACGCCGTCTCTATTGAATACGGAACCCATCTCATGCAGGAGCAAGGCCTGGAGATCTTTTAGGCAAGCAGTCTCCTGCGTCCGGGCAGGGGAACCTGCTCTCCATCCCTGGCCACCACCAGGTCCGGATGCTGGGCTCCTGCCTCTTCCCTGAAACCTGCCAGGGAATGGTATCTCTGGGAGAAATGCAGCAGCACCAGCCTGGAAACCCCGGCCTGCCTGGCAAGCTGGGCAGCTTGCGCAGCTGTAAGGTGGCCATAATTCTGAGCCAGGTGCAGCTCAGACTCCAGATAGGTAGCCTCTGCTACCAGCATATCCGCACCTTGGGCAAGCTCCAGGGCTGCCTGGCAATATCTGGTATCCAGAACATAGGCCAGGCTGTAGCCAGGTTTGTGTTCTGCCACCTCTTCCAGGCGAAGCAGCCTGCCCTGGAAATCAACACTGCCTTCTTCCTTTAGCCTGCCCACCAGCCTGCCCTGCAGGCCAGGGGGCAATTTTCCAGGCTGCACAGTCCAGGAATCAGGCTCCTGCAGCCTGTAGCCCCAGCTCTCCAGGGTGTGGCTAAGCTGCCCTGTATGTATCTCCAGGCCCTCTTGGCTGCAGATCAGCCCTGGCTTCTGCACAGGTATCTGCTTGATCTGCAGCCTGTTGTAGAATGAAGCACAATTGAGCAAATTCTGTAAGAACCTGTGTCCTGAGGCAGGATAATATATCTCCAGCTCCTGCCCTGCTCCAGCCAGGGACAGGCGCTGGACCACCCCTGGCAGCCCCAGGCAGTGATCCCCGTGAAAATGGCTGATAAAGATCTTGTTGATCTTGGTGTATGGCAAATCAAAGAGCAGTAGCTGTCTCTGGGTGCCCTCTCCTGGATCGAAAAGAAAAAAGCTGCTTTTCCACTGCAGAAAACAGCCGGTGTGATTCCTTTTCTTGGTGGGCACCTGACTGGCAGTGCCCAGCACCGTGAGCAGCTTATCTGACATCCTTCACCCTTGGGCCTTGCAAAATCAGCTTTACCCTGGTATGTTTTTCTCAGTTAGTCGGCAAAAGCAACTACTTGATTTCCTTACATCTTTTTGTCCAATTCTTGCCAACCCTACAAACCTGGACGCACCCATTCTAAATGCTTAGCACCATGAAAGAAAATCCTGGGCCAAAACCTGCAGAGCCCTGGGCCTTTTTGCGCGGGCTGCAGCAGATCAGCTTCTGCGATTGGCCGGGCCGCGTGTCTTGCGTCCTGTTTCTTGGCGGATGCAACCTGGCCTGCCCCACCTGCCACAACTGGCAACTTGCCCAAGATTTCGGGCAGCTGCCCATAATTCCCAAGGATAGCCTCTTTGCCCATCTTCAGTCTAGGCAGGACTGGTTGGACGGGGTGGTTATCAGCGGCGGAGAGCCCACCTGCTGCCCAGGCCTGGACTGCATACTGCAGGAGCTGGCAGCAGTCGGACTGCCTATCAAGCTGGATACCAATGGTCTGGATCCTGCTACCATCAAGGACCTGCTGATCCGCGATCTGGTACAGCTAATCGCTGTGGACGTCAAGGGTCCCTGGCCCAAATATCCCCTGCTCAGCGGCGGCAAGTGCTCTGCTGAGCAGGCTGAATCCGCACTGGAGCAGATCTTTGCACTGAGCAAAGAATATCCCCAGCGCTTTTATTTCCGCTGCACCAAAGTGCCTGCCCTGAACAGCGAGGACATTGAGGAAACCAGATCCTATCTGCCCCAAGGCTTTGAGCTGCATCCACAGGACTACGTCCCTCCTGACCAGAACGAGACTGCAGCCAACCAGGCCATATTTCAGCAAGACTATGCAACTAACTAATTTACCTGCTTCAGGTTTCGCAAAAGTATAAGGAGGAAGGCATGTACATGGACACCCTGCAGCAAAGGCTGAGCAGCAGCAAGCCAGCGCATACCCCGCCGGAACATATCCGCAAGCGAGACGGCAGGCTGGAGACCTGGGCCTTGGATCGCATTGCTGAGGCCATCTTAAAGGCCCTGCAGGCCAGCGGCGTAAAGGACCCCCTGCTAGCCAAGAGGCTGGCCGGCAAAGTGGAAAAGAAGCTCTCCGGCGTGCGCATCCCGGAGCAGGAGCAGGTTCAGGACACCGTGGAGCAGGTACTCATGGAGAGCAGGCTCTACGCCATAGCCAAGCGCTACATAGTCTACCGGGAGCAGCGCAGGCAACTGCGCAGCCAGCAGGAGGCCTTCCTGGATATCGGGGCCACCATAGACAATTATGTGCACAAGGAGGATTGGCGGGTAGCTGAAAACGCCAACATGTCCCACTCCTTCCAGGGCCTGATGCTGCACCTCTCAGGCTCTGTCCAGGCCAGGTACGCATTGGAAAAATACCCTGAGGAAGTGAGAGCGGCCCATGAGCACGGCTACTTCCATATCCACGACCTGTCCTTCGGCCTGGCAGGCTACTGCGCAGGCTGGAGCCTTAGGGACCTGCTCCTGGAGGGCTTCAACCTGGAGGGCCGCTGCTCTTCCGGCCCGGCCAGGCATTTCGACTCTGTCCTGGGCCAGATGGTCAACTTCCTGGGCACCCTGCAGAACGAATGGGCTGGGGCCCAGGCCTTCAACAACGTG
>JBNJDO010000173.1:0-2728 GCA_051744965.1 Thermodesulfobacteriota bacterium
CTTGTCCTGACAAAAGCTGGGCCGGGTCCTGGGATAAAGACCCGGCCCGAACCTGGATCAGTCGTCATAGTTGCCAGCAGGGCCCTTGTCTGAAGACAGCCCTTTGGCCTTTTCCAGAATCTTCTCCTTGGTCCATTCCGCAGGATCCTCGATCTGCTTAGCCACAGGGCCAGGATCATAGGAGCCCTGCTGCAGTATATCCTGAATGGCCAAGGGGGCAGTATCCTGGGAATTGAAGACCTCGGTGATCATGTAATAGACAAAGTCCTCCACTGCCTTGACCATCCTCTGCCGGATCTCCTTGGGCTGACCCAAGAGCCGGTTTTCAAAGGGCAGGTTCAGCTTCTTATAGTCCCCGCCTTTTAGGCCCTTCTGGGCAGCATAAGCGGTTATTTCCTGCCAGACTTCCTCTGTCATGCCCTGGTTTTCCATTTTAATGAAGTTGCCCTGATCATCCTGGAGGGCATTGCCGTAGTCGTTGACCTTGACCCCCCAGGAGAGCATCTGCAGGGCAGTGGCCACATTGGCCTTGGTAGTCTTGGTCTTCTGGGCGATCTCCCGCAAGTGGGCAGAGCTGTTCCCAGAGGTGCCGTGCTGGGCTCCAGCCACGTTATAGGGTTCCAGGGCCTGGTGGATCTTTCTGGTCAGCTCCACGTCTATGTCATCCCCAGTAGCCTCCAGGCCATGGGTGGAGCCGTTGTTCAAGGCGATCCAGTTGGGAAATATGTTGTGGGCGTTCAGGCCCCGGATCAAAAACAGGGCCTCCTCAGCGGTAGAAAGTCCGGCCTTGCCCTTGATCTCTCCCACTTCTGTCTCCAGGCCTGCCCATTCCGGAACCAAGGGCTTTAGCTCAATGCTGGTCAGCAGGTTCTGGTCGTCAGGCATGTGGGAGGCATCAATGGCAATGGAGGTCAGACCGCAATCAAAGACGCTGGGGATCTCTGACTTGGCCTGCTCGATGTCCGCCTCCTTCTTGATGCCATAATGGTCCCCGTGCACAGCTACGGGCACGGTAATGCCCAGCTCGTTGCAGGCCTGGTCTACCAGCAGAGCCAGGTTCCAGAGGTTGGCCGGACAATAGGCATTGGCCCCGCCTTCGGATTTGGCGATCTCGATGATCAGGCAGGAGTTGGCCCTTTGGGCTCCCAGCAGGGCGCCTCTGAGCACAAAGCTGTTCCTGGCGTTGGCTGCAATGGAAATGGCCTGGCCCTTGGTGCGCATGGCCCGGTCTATATATTTGCCGCTGACCAAAAGGGCCTTGGAGTTGGGGAATAGCTGGGATACATTGGGCGGACGCCCTACCTGGATGCATTTTTCAAAATCTGCCTGGCTGAATTTCTCCGGCATATCAAGGCCTCCTTTGTCTTTGTCTCTCTAAAGAAGAGAAGGGTTTGGAACTTTGAGCACAAGTCGCGCCTGCAACCAATTACAGTAATTCACATCCATTGTCCTCCTGTCAAGTCCATTGTAGGCTTGTGCAGGAGCTTGGATATAACCGGAGAGCTCAAAAATAATCATAAGGAGGGGAGCTATGCAACTGGCAGAGCGTATGCAGAGACTGGGCACAGAGACCGCCTTTTCTGTTTCTGCGGAGGCTGCGGCCCACGCAGCCCAGGGCAACACCATCTATCCTTTTCATCTGGGAGACCTGAATATTCCCACCCCTGAAAGCGTGGTCCAGGGTGCGTTCAAAGCCATAGAGCAGGGCAAGACCGGGTACTGTCCAAATGCAGGCATACCTGAACTAAGGCAGGCCCTGGCAGAGGAGGTGAACTCCACCCGGGGTACTGGATACAGCATGGAGAATGTTGCTGTGCAGCCCGGGGGCAAGCCGGTGATCAGCAAGTTTCTGCTCAGCCTGATGGATCCAGGGGACGAGGTTTTGTATCCCAATCCAGGCTTTCCCATATACGAATCCCAGATCGAGTTTTTGGGCGGCAGGGCAATACCCTATCCTTATCTGGAAAAGGAAGGAAACTTCAGCGTGGATCTGGATGATCTGCAAAGCCGCATCAGCCCCAGGACCAGATTGATCATTGTCAACGATATGCACAATCCTACCGGGGCCAGGTTCTCCAGGCAGGAGCTGGGGCAGTTGGCCTCCTTGATCCAGGCACATGATCTGTATGTGCTTTTGGATGAGGCCTATTTCGACATCTGCTACGCAGAGGACAGGCATTCCCTGGCAGCAATTCCCGGCATGCAGGAGCGCTGCCTGATCCTGTATACCTTTTCCAAAAAATTTGCCATGACAGGTTGGAGACTGGGGGCTGCAATAGGGCCTGAGGAGCTGATCCAGGGCATCACCAGGCTCAATGTGAATCAGGAATCCTGCTCCAACCATTTTGTGCAGTATGGGGCCTTGGCAGGGCTAAAGCAGGGCCAAAAGGAGGCGGAAGAAATCCTGCAGCGCCTGAAAAGGCGCAGGGACACTGCAGTGGAGCTGCTGCAGGAGATTCCAGGGGTAAGCTGTATCTGCCCGGAAAGCACTTTTTATCTGTATCCCAATGTCACAGAAGCCCTGGCAGCTTTGGGCACAGATCTGGAAAGCTTCCGCAAGGAGCTTTTGAAGCAGACCGGGGTTTCAGCCTGCGCCAGGCATCATTTCGGCAGCCCCATGCCAGGGGAGCAGCAGGCCTATCTCAGGCTGGCCTACTCCGGGATCAGCCAGGAGGATATCAGGGCTGGGCTTCAGGCCTGGAGGGATTTCCTGCATAGCAGGATGTAA
>JBNJDO010000174.1:0-2717 GCA_051744965.1 Thermodesulfobacteriota bacterium
GTGTTGCGCATCCAGGCGGTCATGGCTCCGCCTACTTTGAGATCACCAGTGGTGACCCGGTTGCCATTCAGGTCAAAGGCCACAGTCATGTTGCTCAGCCGCTGGCGCAGGTCGGCCAGGTCTGTGGCAATGGACAGGATAGCCATGCATTCTGAGCTGACCGCGATGTTGAAGCCTGACTCCATAGTGTAGCCATTGGCCCTGCCGCCCAGCCCGATAACCATCTTGCGCAGGGCCTGGGCGCAATAGTCCATGATCCAGTTCATCTCCACCCGGTTAGGGTCAATGTTCAAGGCAGGAATCCCGGAGAGCTTCTCGATCTTTTCCGGCCCATAGTTGCGCTCATGCTGCATGCGCGAGGTCAAGGCCACCATGGCCAGGTTGTGGGCATTCATAATGTCATTGATATCTCCAGTCAGGCCCAGGGAGAACTCAGTCATGGGAATCAGGATGGCATTGCCTCCTCCAGCTGCTGTGCCTTTGATGTTCATGGTGGGGCCTCCAGAGGGCTGGCGTAGGGCACCGCCCACATTCTTGCCCCTTTTGCCCAGGCCTTCCATCAGGCCCACAGAGGTCGTGCTCTTGCCCTCTCCCAAGGGAGTGGGAGTGATCGCGGTGACCTCGATGTACTTGCCGTCTGGCTTGTCCTGCATGCGATTCATGATTTTTAGGAAGTCCACCTTGGACAGCCTGCCCATGGGGATCATCTCCTCCTTGCTGAGACCCAGCTTGTCTCGCCACTCATCAGGCATGGGCATGTTCTTTTCCGCGGCCTCAGAGATCTGCCAATCCTTCATTTTGGAAACATCGTAAGCCATGAACAAAAACTCCTTTTTTTGGGGTTGAGCAATACCCGGGAGTAAACTCCCCTGGTGGCCTATATGCTTGAAGTTATGGGTAGTGTGTAGCTTGCCTTAGTCTGCAGCCTTCCTTGAACTAGTGATGTCTAGATTTATTCCATGAAAACAAAGGATTGACCTTGAAACAGATTATTTTCTTTTCCTTATAATGGAAAGACAAGATGTATGTCAAAGCATAACTGCAAAATTCTTTTAAAATTGCAAATGGCTCTTCCTGCCAAGGCTATTTCCCAACTGCCAGGCTCAGAACCGGTTCACCTCAAAAAAAAGAAAATCTTAGCAATTTGAAGAAATTTAAAATTATTAATGTGGAAAAGCTAATCCACAACACTAAAGAACAAGGTTGATAAGCTCAATATGTCCATTTATACGGGGCGCTTTAGGCAGCCAGTCAGCAAGGAGCCCTGGGAGTGTACTGCTTGTTTTAATCATATAATCCAGATAGTTATATAGAGAAGGCCCCAATAAGATCATTCGCTATTTTTAGACATTATCCTTAGTTGAAAAATCCCAGCCTTGGGACTAGGCTGCCAAACCTATGGAACACGCCTGGGAAAAGATTCAAAACAACTTGCAGAAATCGCTAAAATCCGGAATTTTTCAGGTCTGGATCAAGCCTCTGCAGGGCCAGCTGCAGGACAAGACCCTGTTTCTGTCTGCTCCTAATGAATTTGTGGCTTCCTGGATCAGGGACAGGCTTCAGGACAAGATCCAGAAGGCAGCAGCCGACATCCTGGGCTATCGGCCTGAACTGCGCATCCAGGGCCTGCAGAAAAAATCCTTTGCTCCCCTGCTGGGAAACAATAGCCAAAACAGGATGCAGCTGCCTGTGCAGTACGAGCAATCCTGCGTCAAGCCCAAGACTTGGAGGTTTAGCTTTGAAGATTTTGTGGTCGGGGACTGTAATCAGCTGGCTTACGCAGCATGCACCAGCCTGTGCCGAACGGAGTTCCCAGCAGGCAACCTTTTCCTTTGCTCCGGCCCAGGCCTGGGCAAGACCCATCTCCTGCAGGCAATAGGCAACCAGGTCTGTCAGAGTAAAAAGCAAGAGTGCATCAATGTCTCCTATCTTTCCTCAGAGCAATTTGCCAGCCAGATGGTCCAGGCCCTGAAAAACAAGGAAATAGACAAATTCAAATCCATGTACAGGGAGCAAGTGGACCTTTTGCTCTTGGAAGATATCCACTTTTTCCAGGGCAAGGCCAAGATGCAGGAGGAGCTTTTATCCCTGATCAAGAGCCTGGAGTCCAAGGGCAACAAGGTGGTCTTCACCAGCTCTTTTTTGCCCAAGGAGCTGGACAAGGTGGACAGTCAG
The DNA here is from genome assembly GCA_051744965.1 of Thermodesulfobacteriota bacterium. Classification (GTDB taxonomy): domain Bacteria; phylum Desulfobacterota; class Desulfovibrionia; order Desulfovibrionales; family Desulfothermaceae; genus CAZBUB01. The sequence goes on from JBNJDO010000174.1 coordinate 2,176, forward strand.
CTCAGTTCCTACTTCTGCTCCGGGCTATTGGCTCCGATAAACAAGCCTAATCAGGACTTGCGCCTGCGCCTGGTGAAACAGAAATCCAAGCACTTCCAGATTGACATTCCGGATGACATCTGCAAGATGGTCGCGGACAGCATCACCTCAGACATTCGCCAGCTGGAGAGCTGCATCCAGAACATGGCCCTCAAGGCCAGGCTGCTCAAGCAAAATATTACCCAAAATCTGGCCCAGGAGGTTTTGCAGAACTACAGCCAGGAAAAACAAACCCAGAGCATGGAGTCAATTGCCCAATTTGTCTGCAAGGCCTTTGAGCTGCCTGTGCAAAAACTGCGCTCCAAAAGCCGCAAGAAGCAAGTGGTGCTGGCCAGGAATACAGCATTCTACTTGGCCAGGAAATATACAGAGCTTTCCCTGAAGGATATAGGAGAACACTTCAACCGCCGCCATTCCACTGTCTTAAAGGGCATAACCAATGTGGAAAAAGAGATCAGCAGGGACAGCAGCCTGGGCAGGCAGGTGGCTCAGATAACAGACAG
>JBNJDO010000175.1:0-2639 GCA_051744965.1 Thermodesulfobacteriota bacterium
AACAAATTGGAGATTTTACTATGCGCGTGATCCGCGTGCGCTACCAGGAGTCCACCTTCTACGCCAGTCTGCTGGACAAGGAAGTTCAACCCCTGCAAAATCAGGATACCCTGCCCCAGAGCATCCCCTTGCAGGAAGTGCAGATCCTGCCCCTGGTCATGCCCACCAAGGTTATCTGCGTAGGCCTGAACTATCACGCCCATGCCCAGGAGCTGGGCATGGAGGTGCCAGAGGAACCCTTGCTTTTTTTGAAGCCCCCTTCTGCAGTGATCGGCACCGGGCAGAGCATAGTCTATCCCGGGCTGAGCCAGGAGGTGCATTATGAAGGCGAGCTGGCTGTGGTGGTGGGCAAGCAGGGCAGAAATATCAGCCCGGAGCAGGCCCAGGAGCATATCTTTGGCTATTGCTGCGCCAACGACGTCACTGCCAGGGATCTGCAGAGAAAAGACCTTCTCTACACCCGGGCCAAGGGGTTTGATACCTTCTGTCCCATAGGGCCCTGGATCGAGACCTCTGCGCCTGATATTTTGGATCTGGAGATCAGCACTTACGTCAATTCCCAGCTCAGGCAAACCGGCAACACCGCGGACATGATCAGTGGCCCCCTGGAGCTTATCAGCTATATCTCCAAGGTCATGAGCCTTTGGCCAGGGGATGTGATCCTGACCGGCACGCCTCCTGGAGTGGGCCAGGTCCAGCCAGGGGATGAAGTCCAGGTCCAGATCCAGGACCTGGGAGTGCTCAGTAATCCGGTGGTGGCTGAGTAGAGACAGGGTTTATGAATCGTTCCTGATGATTTCTTGCACTTTATTCGTGATTGCAGTCGACAATGATGACCCCCTACCGCGCGCCCCCATATTGCCCCTTGTCAATGCAAAATTTTTGATTTACATATCTAGTTTTTGCGGTGAATCTATATCCTAGAACACACGTCTGGAAGCTGGGCTCCAGGGTTCCCTGCAGGGCAGGGTTGCAGTCCTGGTCCAGGCGGAGGCTAAACCAAAGGAGAAGTTATGGCTTACATCAGCATGAAGGAAATGCTGGAAACCGGAGTGCACTTCGGCCACCAGACCAGGCGCTGGAATCCCAAGATGCGGCCCTTTATCTTCGGCTCCAGGAAGGGCATCCACATCATTGACCTGCAGCAGACCATGCCTTTTTTTACCCGGGCCTATGAATTCATTCGGGATGTGGTGGCCAACAAGGGCAAGGTCCTGTTTGTGGGCACCAAGAGGCAGGCCCAGGACATAATCCAGGAGGAGGCGGACCGGTCTGAACAGTTCCACATCACCCAGCGCTGGATGGGCGGCACCCTGACCAACTTCAAGACCATCAAGAAGAGCGTTGACCGCTTGAAGAAGCTGGAGGCCATGTTCGAGGACGGCAGTGTGCACCGCTTTCCCAAGAAGGAAGTAGTGGGCATGCAAAGGGAGCTGGAAAAGCTCCAGGCCGCCCTGGGCGGAATCAAGGAGATGGATGACTATCCCCAGGTGGGCTTTATAGTGGATCCCAAGCGGGAGGAGATCGCGATCAAGGAGTTCAACCGCCTGAACATACCTATTGTGGCTATTACAGACACCAACTGCGATCCGGATCCCATAGACTTCATTATACCTGGCAACGATGACGCGATCCGGGCTATCAAGCTCTTTACCTCCAGAGTTGCTGATGCCTGCCTGGAAGGCAAGGCCATGCAGGAATCAGAGGCAGCCACGCAAGAAGAGGAAGAGGCCAAGCAGGCCCCTGCTGCAGAGGTTTCCGCAGAGGAGCCAGCCCAGGATTTGGCTGCCCAGGAGGCTGAACAAATAGAAAAAGATATGCAGGAGGAGGAATAGATGGAAATCAGTGCAAAAATGGTCAAGGACCTGCGGGAAAAGACCGGGGCCGGAATGATGGACTGCAAGAAGGCCCTGCAGGATACTGGCGGGGATGAGAAAAAGGCCATCACCTGGCTTCGGGAAAAGGGCCTGTCCAAGGCCCAGAAAAAGGCGGACCGCACCGCTGCCGAGGGCTTCATTGGCTCTTACGTGCACACCACCGGCAAGATCGGGGTTATGGTGGAGCTGAACTGCGAGACCGATTTTGTGGCCAAGAACGATAAGTTCAGGGAGCTGGCCAAGAATATCGCCATGCAGATCGCTGCAGCCAATCCGGTCTGTGTCAGGCCTGAGGATTTGCCCCAGGACCTGGTGGACCAGGAGCGGGAGCTGTACACCAAGCAGGCCAAGGCAGAGGGCAAGCCTGATCAGGTAGTGGAAAAGATTGTGGAAGGCAAGATGAAGAAGTACTATAAAGAGGCTTGTCTTTTGCAACAGCCCTATATCAAGGATGATGCCCTGACTGTCCAGGATCTGCTAAACGAATTAATAGCGGTCCTGGGCGAGAAGGTGCAGATAGGCAGGTTTGTGCGCATGGAAGTCGGGGAGCAGCAATCCTGAGTTGGAAAAAACGGGCCGCAGGGCCCGTTTTTTTTGGTCTGTGACAGGCATCTTGCCTGATGCGGATGGGACCATTTGTATCGATTACGACTGCGACCCTGATAGCGAGTGAAAAGGCAAATTTTAGTCCCAGTCCTTGTCCCAATCGATCCTGATGATTTCTTTTGCTACTGCTGTTGGCATCAGCCTGTAGGGGCGAGC
>JBNJDO010000176.1:0-2584 GCA_051744965.1 Thermodesulfobacteriota bacterium
AAAAAAACAAGAAAGTTATGAACCACAAAGGCACTAAGGACACGAAGGGAAGAACGAAGAAGAATGGTTTTTCTTCTGCTGGGTCAGACAGCAGAAGAAAAGGCTTCCAGCCTGACGGCTATGTTATATCCCGAAGGGATGGCAAGTTTTCTCTTTGCGGTTCACCCCGCAAAGAGAAATTTCTTCCTTTGTGCCCTTTGTGCCTTCGTGGTTAAAATCTTTAACTTGGGTTGCTGGCACAGCCCGCTTTAGAATCTTATGGCTCCAGGTGGCTTTTTATGCCAGGGGCTCTTGTTCCTGCAAAAGGCCCGGCGTATCTTGCCAGGCCTGGAAATAGGCCTGACAGGCCTGTTCCAGATAGTCAGGGGCCTGTTGTTTTGCTTGATAGCCTTGTTCCTGCAGGGCCATTTTAAGCACCTGCAAGGCGGCTAAAATATCCCCCCAGTCCACATAGCCCATATGGCCAATGCGCAGGATTCTGTCCTGGAGCCTGTCCTGTCCTCCTGCAATGGTAACATTGTGCTCTTCCCTGGCGCAAGCCAGAATCCTTGATCCAGAGATCTCTTCAGGCAGGATTACGCTGGTTAGGCCCCAGGTATAATGCTTTTGCACCAAGGGCTGCAGACCAAGGGCTGCAACTCCCTGCCTGGTCATCTGGCATAGGGCCCAGTGTTTGTGCATGATCCTCTTTGGGCTGGGCAGGAAGAATTCCTGCAGACAAACTCGTAGTCCTTGCAAAAGGTTTACCGCAGAGGTGAACTGGGTCTGGTTCTGACTGCATTTGTCCAGCTCCTGCAGCAGGTTGAAGTAGAAATTACCCTGGGGAATAGAGGCGGCCTTGTCTTGTGCCCTGGGGCTTAAGCTGATCAGGGCCAAGCCCGGAGGCAGCATCAGGCCCTTCTGGGAGCCTGTCAACAGGCAGTCTATCCCCCAGTGGTCCATGGGGCAGGGGGAGATGCCCACTGCAGAGATGCCGTCCACCACCAGGAGTGCGCCCTGGTCCTGGCAAATCCTTCCCAGGTGCTGCAGGGGATGCAAAACCCCGGTGGAGGTCTCAGAGGCCTGGACCAGCACTCCGGAGATCTGGGGATTTTCCTGCAGTAGCCTGGAAATTTGCGCTGCATCCAAGGCCTGCCCCCATTCCAGCTCCAGGGGAATGACCTGCAGACCCCAGGAGCGGGCTATCTTGCTCCAGCGCTGGCCGAACTTGCCTGCTTCCAAAACCAGCACGCTCTCTTGGGCTTGGAACAGGCTGCTGACTGCAGCCTGCATGGCTCCGGTGCCGGAACAGGACAGGGGCATTACTTGCTGGGAGGTGCCAAAAAGGATCTGCAGGCCGCTTTGCAGCTCCTGCAGTATGGATTTGAATTCCGCCTTGCGATGGTGAATCATCTCCCGGGCCAGAGCCAGCCTGACTTCTTCAGGCAGCATAGTGGGCCCGGGGGTGAGTAGTCTGGGCTTATTCATGTGCATATGTCATTTCCTGTTTGCGCCTTCTCGCCAAAAAAAAACGGAGCAAAGCTAAACCGGCTGCAGGGGAAAGGCAAGCCAAGGTCCAGTGCATATTTTTCCTTTCTGTGCCGGAGCCTATCTTTCCGGTCCAGGCCAATAGTCTTAATGGGCCTGGGCCCAGTTGGGGCCCAGGCCCCATTCCACAGTCAAGGGCACGCTTAGCTGCACTGTTTCAGACATGATCCCAGCAGTCCTCTGTCCTGCCTCCTGGGCCTGGGCCTGGGGCACCTCCAGCAGGAGCTCGTCATGGACCTGCAGGATGAGCTCAGCCTGCAGCTTGGCAAGTACCGGGTCGGCGTCAACCTGGATCATGGCCAGTTTGATGATGTCCGCGGCACTGCCCTGGATCAGGGTGTTGATAGCCATACGCCTAGCCTGTCCAGCCAGGTTCTCGTTCCTGGAATTGATGTCCTTGAGCAGCCTGCGTCTGCCCATCAATGTAGTGATATAGCCCTGCTGGGCAGCCTTTTCCTGGACCTGGGTGTAAAAGCTGCTGACCTTTTTCAGCCTGCTGAAATACTTCTGCATGAACTCCTTGGCCTGCTTCAAGGGAATGCCCAGCTCCCGGCCCAGCTTTTGGGGGCCCATGCCATAGAGCAGACCGAAGTTGATGGTCTTGGCCTTGCGGCGCTCCTCGCTTGTGACCTGATCCGGGGGCTTGTCCAGAAGTAGGCCCGCTGTGGTGGCATGAATATCCTGGTTCTGGCTGAAGGCCTGCAGAAGATGCGGGTCCTGAGACATGTGGGCCAGGATGCGCAGCTCGATCTGGGAGTAGTCAGCTGCCACCAGGCTGCGGCCCGGGCTGGCTACGAAGCAGGCCCGCATCCTGGGGCCGAACTCCCCCCTGATGGGTATGTTCTGCAGATTGGGGTTGCTGCTGGAAAGCCTGCCTGTGGCTGTGGCCAGGTGGTTGAAATGGGTGTGCAAACGTCCCTGCTGGTCAACAAGCCTGGGCAAGGGATCCAGGTAAGTAGAGCGCAGTTTCTCCAGACTGCGGTGGCGCAGGATGTCCTTGATAATAGGATGCTTCTGCTGCATGGCCTCCAGGACTTGGCTGGATGTGGAAGGTGCG
>JBNJDO010000177.1:0-2534 GCA_051744965.1 Thermodesulfobacteriota bacterium
ATTCTTTCTGGATCCCGGATTAAGCCTGTCCTGAACTAGATTCAGGATCCGGGATGACGTCCGGAGTATATCCAAAGGTCTGGAGGCCTAAGTGCAACAGCTTTGGGAATATTTCCCTCCGTCATCCCGGATCCTAGATGAAGTCCAGCGCAGGCTTGATTCAGGATCCGGGATGACAGAAGAGCTGCTGCATTCAGATAATGAAAGTGTACTGGTAGTAATAGTGTTGCCTCTTTTATTGTTTTGGTGGCCCTTCATTTTCCTGGACAGCTGCACAGCAGCCCGCCCTGGAAGTCGAACAGGTGCACCTGCAGATCAGCCTCCTGCCCCAAGTACTTTAGACCCTGCTGCCTGGCCCTGGAGGCGATGTCCCGCAGGACCTCCAGGCCGATTTCCTGGTTTAAGAGCATTTCCAGGACCTGCCTGGCGGTGTTTGCGCCTTGGACCTCCTGGACCAGCTCCGGGTGCAGTCCCTGATTTGCGCACCAAGCAGCCAAAAGATCAAAATCCACGGCAGCCTTGCGGGCATGGGTGTAGGCCCGGCCCTGGGCAGCCTTGACCAGCTTGCCAAACATGCAGCCGTAGTGCAGCTGCCTGAAGCCGCACTTGGCTGCCTGGCGCAGGGAGTAGGCAAAAAAATCAGCAATCTGCACAAAGCAGACCTGGGGCAGATCGGTTAGATGCCCCTGCAGCATGCGCTCTGACCTGCCCCCGGTGCAAAGCGCAGCAGTGTCTTGGTTCTCGGCCCTGGCAATGTTCAGCCCGGCCTGGATGGTGGCCTGGTAGGACTTGCGGGAGAAAGGCTTGACCGTGCCCCTGGTGCCCAAAATGGAAATACCGCCCAGGATGCCCAGCCTGGGGTTCAGGGTCTTTTGGGCTATTTCCTGCCCTCTGGGGACCTCGATCTGCACCAGGACCCTGCCTTTAAGCCCTGTCTGCAGCAGGGCCTCCTGCACAGAAGATTCTATCTGCTGTCTGGGCACCGGGTTGATGGCCCAGCTGCCCACTGGCAGCTCCAGGCCGGGCTTGGTTATCCTGCCCACGCCAGGGCCGCCCTGGATCAGGATCTCCTGCTTTTGCCCGGGCCAGAACCAGACCCTGATCAGAATGCTGGCCTGGTGCGTGGCGTCAGGGTCGTCCCCGCCGTCCTTGCGTATGCTGGCCAGGCAGTGATCACTTAGCTTTTGCACTCCCTGCAGGGGGATGTTCAGTCTGTCTCCTGCAGGCAAAGGTATCTCCACCTGCTGCAGCTCCTGGCTGCAGTTCAGGCTCAGTATGCAGGCCTTGGCCCCTGCCGCAGCAGCAGAGCCGGTGGTGAATCCCCAGCGTAGCTTTTTGGTGCTCATGGGTTTACTTCTAAGTTACCAGGTTCCAGCCTGGTGGAGTTAAGGGCGAGCGCCGCTCTTATAAGAAGGGCGAGCGCCGCTCTTATAAGAAGGGCGAGCGCCGCTCGCCCCTACTGGCAGCGTGGCAGCACATTACTGCAACACAGGACCATCTGAAAGCGCATGTGAGCAGTAGGGGCGACTGGCAGTCGCCCTTTTCTTGGTTTTCTTTTTTCCCAGGTTCCAGCCTGGGGACAAAGCATCATTCCTCAAGCGCCAGCTCAGCCAGGGCGTTCAGGCAGGCTGCAGCCAGAGGAGAGCCGCCTTTCCTGCCCTGGACCGTGATGTAGGGCATAAGCTCCTGCTGCATAAGGGCCTGCTTGGATTCCTGGGCCCCCACAAAGCCCACAGGCATGCCTATCACCAGGGCCGGAGGCTGGCAGCCATATTCCACCAGGCGCAGGAGCTGCTGCAGGGCAGTGGGGGCATTGCCCAGGACATAGATGTTGCCTGCCAGGCGGTTCTGCAGCATGTGCACTGCAGCGGCAGCCCGGGTTATACCCAGGCTGGAAGCTTTCTGGGCGCAGTCCTGGCCGCTGATCAAGCACAAGGCATCGCAGCCCATGCGCTGGATGCGGGCCTTGGTGATTCCGGCCAGGCACATGTTGGTGTCTGTGAATATCCTGCACCCGGAGCGCAGGGCCATGAGGCCAGCAGGGATGGCCAGTTCGTGGAAGCTTACTAGCTTTAAAAGTTCAAAGTCCGCGCTGGCATGGATCATCCTGCGCACCACGCTCCATTGCGCACCGCTGAAGGGTCTGGGTTCAGGCACTTCGGAGTCAATGATCTGCAAGGATTTCCGCTCTATGTCCAAGGGATCGAAGTCTGGCTGGGAAGGCATTTGGGGTGTCCTTTGTAAAAAGCAAATTGTAATGAATGTTGATAGTAAAAAGTTAAAGTTGAAAGGTTCACCTGGTTAAACCAGGCTTAAGCGTGACTGCCGGAGGCAGGGTTCAACTGGGTTCAAGGTAAGGGCAAAAACCTGAAGATGTTGAGTCCGCTTATTGCAGCTCAAGCCCTTGTTCAGCTGCTGCGTCCCTTATGTGGCGCATGAGCTTGTCCGCGATGGCCTGTTCCTCTCCCAGGCCCCTGAAGATACTCCTGCAGGCGATACCAGCTGACTCCAGCCTGGACTGCAGCGAATCCTGG
>JBNJDO010000178.1:0-2508 GCA_051744965.1 Thermodesulfobacteriota bacterium
CAGGTTAAAGCTCATATTGCGCAACATGTTGTTTGCCGGGGTTTTTGTGCCTTGTACAATTCTAGTGGCCTTAGTGGTCAGGCCCCTGGGCAGGTATCAGGGCCTGCAGCCCTTGATACGCGGCCTGGAGCTTGTCTGGGCCAAAAGCGCGATCTGGGCCAGCGGCATGCAGCTGGATATGGACCTGCCCCAGCTTGATCCTGAGCAGAACTATGTGTTCTTGTCCAATCACCAGAGCCATCTGGACACGCCTTTGATCTTGACCCTGTTCTCCAGGTACAAGCCCAGATTTTTGGCCAGGGAATCCCTGTTCGAGATTCCTGTATTCGGTCCAGGCATGCGGGCCTGTGGACACTTCCCCTTGCGCAGGGAAAATCGGCGCCAGGCCATGCAGGACATCCAGGTGGCGGTGGATAAAGTGCAGCAGGGAGAATCCATTCTGATCTTTCCTGAAGGCACCCGGAATACTGAAGGGGATGATCTGCTGGATTTCCAGATCGGGGCCTTTATTGTGGTCCTGAAGACAGGCTTGCCAGTGGTGCCCCTGCTGCTGGACGGGACCTGCCATGTGCACCGCAAGGGGGCTTTGCATATCCGGCCGGGCAGGGTCAGGATCAGGGCCCTGCCTCCGCTGGAGATTAGCCAGAACTATACCCTGAAGCAAAGGGAAGAACTGAAACAGGACCTGTGGTCCTTGATGCAGAAAAATTTTTTGGAGCTAAAGCAATGACAGAGAAAGACAAAGGTCTAAGCATTTATCCCTTGGGCGGCCTGGGGGAGATCGGCATGAACTGCATGCTCCTGGAGACAGAGAGCAGTGCCGTGCTCATAGACTGCGGCCTGATGTTTCCGGATGACTTCCATTATGGGGTGGATGTGGTCATACCCAGGCTGGAGTTTGTGCTGGAGAAAAAGCACAAGCTGCAGGGCATAGTCCTGACCCATGGCCATGAGGACCACATAGGCGCCCTGCCCTGGCTGATGCCGGATTTGGATGTCCCCATATACGGATCTCCCTTCACCTTGGGCCTGGTGGAGAACAAGCTGAGCGAGAGCCTGGGCCGCGTGCCGGACCTGCGCAGGGTGGAGTCCAGGCAGAAGGTCAGCCTGGGGGACATGGAGTTCACCTTCTTCCCGGTCTGTCATTCCATCATCCAGGGTTATGGCCTGGGCATCGAGACCCCTGTGGGCAGGGTGGTGCATAGCGGGGACTTCAAGATAGACCGCAACCCCCTGGGCGGGCATTTTACAGATCTGGAAGGCTTTGCAGAGTTCGCCCAGCCGGGAGTGCAGCTCATGTTCTCGGACTCCACCAATGTGGAGCGCGAAGGCTACGCCCTGACCGAGAAAGAGGTCAAGGATACCCTGCAGGAGATATTCAAGCAGGCCCAGGGCAGGATCCTGATTACCCTGTTTTCCAGCCACGTGCAGCGCATCCAGGAGATATACGACCTGGCCCTGCAGTTCGGCCGCAAGCTGGGGGTTACCGGCAGGAGCCTTAGCAACAACATTGAGATCGGCAGGAATCTGGGCCAGCTTAGCCTGGCTGATGAGCACTTCCTGAATCTGGAGGATCTAAGCACCTTGCCTGACGAGCAGGTGGTACTCCTGGTTACCGGTTCCCAGGGGGAGCCCATGTCTGCCCTGACCAGACTGGCAGAGGCCAGCCACAAGCAGCTCAGGGTGCATGCCGGGGACACGGTGATCATGTCTTCCAGGTTCATCCCTGGCAACACCAAGGCCATCAACAAGGTCATCAACAATCTATACCGGCTGGGCGCAGAGGTCATGTACGAGAAGGTGCAGGCGGTACACGCCTCAGGCCATGCCCATATGCAGGAGCTAAGGCTCATGCTGCAGACAGTGCAGCCCAGGTACTTCGTGCCGCTGCACGGGGAATACAGGCACTTGATCAAGCACGCTGAGCTGGCCCGGGAGTGCGGCGTGGCCCCGGAGCGGGCCATTGTCCTGGAAAACGGCCAGCCCTTGACCCTGCTGCCCAAGGGGGTGCGCTTCGAGGAGAGTATCCAGGCCAGGTCTGTCCTGGTGGACGGCAAGGGAGTGGGTGACGTGGGCCGGAGCATCCTCAGAGAGAGGCATCTTTTGGCTGGAGAGGGCATGGTCATTGTGGTCCTGGTCCTGGACAACGAGACCGGGGAGATCCTGGTGGGGCCCAGGATCCAGTCCAAGGGCTTTATATTCGAGCAGCAGTACTCGCACATTTTGCAAGAGGCTGAGCCAGTGGTTATGGATGTCTACCATAAGATCCCCGCCGGCTCCACCAAAAAGTTGCGGGACAGGATCAAGTCTGCCCTGCGCCGCCATTTCCGCAGGACCCTGGATCGCGACCCGGTGATCGTGCCTTTGGTGATTACGGTCTAATTGTGTATGTTCATAAAGATCGATTAGGACAACGACTACGATAGCAATAGCGAAGGGCGATGAGCCTCTCTAAATTCTCCGCAACTATTCACAGGCTGCTCATCGTTCCATAAGTTTATTCGGGCA